>PEVN01000411.1 GCA_002779825.1 Armatimonadetes bacterium CG06_land_8_20_14_3_00_66_21
GATTCGAGGAGACCTGTCGGTCCGGGGAGCGGCGGGGTCAGGAGACCCTCGCCGAGCACATTCGCGCTAAGTACGGTTGTAGTATTAAGAAGCGTGTCGACCTCGTTGTCCTCAAACTCGGGATCCTCGCAGACGACGGCCACGTCGGGGTACGTGTAGAGTCCGGAGTCCTCCACCTTGACCCGCACATCGATCGAGTAGACCTCGCCGGCTCTGCCACGAAGCTGCTGCCGGATCTCGCCGAACACGTTTCCGGTGATTAGGTTGTGCTCCCGACTCGCGCCCGCCATGGCGAAGATCTCGCCATTGAGGTATTCGCTCCTGTACTCGGCCTTGCGTTCCAGCGCCAGGTACTCCTCGGGTGTCGCCTTTGCTATTGCGGGTTCAGGCATCGCGCTCATGATGGCTTCCTCCGATCCCGATGTTATACCCGCTGTGGCTGGCGGCAATAGCCGACCTGTCCGCTGGCTCAGCCATGGGCCCTCTCGAGCAACTCCCGCACGTGCGAACTCGGGTTGCGGATCTCCTCCGCAGTCGGGCCGGTGATCGTTGGGATCGCACCCAGCGCGAGGTGCACGCGGCTGCGGAGCACTTCCTCGGCTGTCTTCCCGGATAGCCGGCTGTAGCCGAAGGTGCGGCACAGGCCGTCGAACAGAAAGGCGTTCAGCGGACAGCCCCCCGCCCGTTCCAGACCCTCGCAGGTGGCGTGGTGGCTGTGGAACAGGTGCGCCTGAGCGAAGCTCAAGCCCTGCATCGTGATCTCGTTCAGCCCCTCCCCGCCGACGGCGAGGCCGTTGTCGAGCTGGCCGATCTGATCGATCAGCAGCTTCATGCCTTCGGTGGAGGTGGTGTTCTCGACCAGGCAGTTGTGCAGGTTGTGGCTGCATAGCGTCACGTCGATGAACACGCCGTCCACGTCGAGTCCCTCGATTCCCTTCCAGATCTCCTCGGCCAGGATCGACCGCCACATGCTCAGCCCGGGGTGCACCTTGATCATCACCTTCCGATGCCGGTTCTCGTGCAGGCTGGCGTTGCCATTGGGCACGCTGAGGATGCCCCTGCCGGCTTCCCAGCCCCAACCCAAGCGCCCCTTGGTGACCAACTCGCGGTATTCGAAGTCGCGGAGGTACTGGTATGCGGGATGGCTCGGGTCCATGTCGACGGAGTTACAGTGGGGCAGAAGGTGGAAGCCCATCTCGCGTGCCTTGCGGGCGACCGCCTTTGCTGACTCGGAGGGCGTGTAGTCGGGGTAGTTCTCGTCGTAGGCGTCGACGCGCCACTGAGAGAAGTGAAGGAGGGTCTTCGCCGGATCGACCCGCTCAGCCAGGGCCTCGAGGAGGTCCGGCTCGCCGCCGTACCAACTCACCGCGAAGCCGACCTGCTCGACCCACTCCGCCCGGGCCGCCACGCGCGGCGCAAGATTGTAGGCGGCGAACAGCCAGTCGCGGTACGACTGCGCAGGAACCTGCCAGTCGCCCTCGAACACATTCACGCGCCACGTCAGCCCGCCCGCCCCGAGGCTGCCGCCCAGCGGACCGTAGGCTTCCGTGTCGAAGCCGAGGCAGCGGGCCTCGGCGGCGGCGCCCACCTTCAGCGCCTTGTAGCGATACGAGCTGTCCTGAGCGTGGACCCAGAAGCCGCCCTGCCGTCCCTGCAGAATCGCCAGCCCCGCCTCCCACGAGATCGGCCAGCTCCAGAAGCTGTCTCGCAGGAGCGGATCGGTCAGCGGCAACTTCACCCCCTGGTAGAGCGGCGCCACCAACTCGGTCTCCTCAGGCACACCCCGAAGCCACCACCGGCAGGCGCGCACACCGGCGCGCGACGAGTACGCTGACGGCTCGATCAGCAGATCGCCGGTCTCGCAGCACTCGCTCACACGAATCACGCCGTCAGCATCCCAGCCGTGGAAGCGGAACTCGGAACAGTGGTCGGAAAGTCGGTGCAGGCTGACGGTCACCGGCTTCCCCGAGCCGAAGCCGACCGCCTGCCCATTGGCGTAGACCAGTTCCGGCGCGGCGCCGTCGTCGGCAGAGAATGGCGCAATCCACGAAGCGCCGGTGCCCTTCGACTTGAGCGACAAGAGGGAACCCCGCGTCATCTCGGCGGTAAGCGTCTTGGTGTCAATCTGAAGCTTGTCGTTGGCAATCTCGATCATGTGATTCCCCTTCTCAGGCTTGTGGCATTGGCTCGTAGTTCCGCTTCAGCGCCAACTTCCCTGCCGCGCAGGGGATGGCGGCGGGCAGGCGAACCCTCCCTCACCCCGGCACTACGCCCCGCGAGTCGGCAACCGCGTCCGCCCAGCCGGTCGGAGACGCAGTTCTGCCGGATCCACGTGGCACTCGACAGAAGGGAACGAAGCCCATGAAGACAGCGAGGAGGTGGCTCCTGGCAGCACTCCTGACCAGTGGTCCCGCGTTCGGCGGCGGGCGGTTCGACGTGAAGACCTTCGGCGCGACGGGAGACGGCGTCGTCAAGGACACGGTCGCGCTACAGAAGGCACTCGACGCCTGCGCGGCGGCCGGCGGCGGGGAGGTCGTGTTCCCGAAGGGGCGCTACCTTACCGGGTCGCTACTGCTGAAGAGCGGCGTGAAGCTGGTGGTGTCGCCGGAGGCAGTGATCGTCGGCAGCACCTCGCTTGACGACTTCCCCTCGCGGAAGCTGATCTCTGCCGTGGACGCAACCAGCGTCGGCATCGAAGGCGGCGGCACGATTGACGGGCAGGGCACGGCGTTCTGGGAACGGGTGCGAACCTACAGCGGTCTGCCTTGGAGGGGCACGGCGCAGTTTGAGTACCAGGCGTTGAAGCGGCCGTCGTTCCTCCATTTCCTGCGCTGCAAGAATGTGACGGTGAAGGACGTAACGCTCACCAACTCGCCGTCGTGGACGCTGCACCTGCAGCGGTGTGTGGGCGCAATCGTCCAGCGGGTGAAGATCCACAACCCGCTCTACGGTCCCAACACCGATGGCATCGATGTCAACTCCTGCATAGACGTGAACATCGACGACTGCGACATCCTCACCGGCGACGACGGCGTGGTGCTGAAGAGCACCGAACCGGGGCACGACCACCCGTCGCGCAACATCACCGTGGCGAACTGCCGAATCTGGTCGGCCTGCAACGCGTTGAAGATCGGTACCGAGACCCACGACAGCTTCGAGCACATCGTCTTCCGCGACTGCCATCTCTACTGCGGCTCCGACAAGCCGTTGGAGCGACCGCTGTCGGGGGTCGCCATCGAGTCAGTGGACGGCGCGCACCTGTCGGACATTCAGGTCTCGAACCTGACGATGGACAACCTCCGCGCGCCGCTGTTCATCCGTCTCGGTCACCGCGGCGGCAACAGCGAACGCACGCAGCAGGTCGAGCCGCGGGTGCCGGGGCGGATCGAGAACGTCGTCCTCCGCAACGTGACCGCGAAGAAGTCCGTGTTCGAGTCCTCACTCACTGGCATTCCCGGGCACAACGTGCAGAACGGGACGCTCTCCGATCTGACCCTCGAGTACGTGGGCGGTGGCGGGGCGGACTGGGTAACCGACGACGTTGTCGACGAGGCGGTCCTCAAGCGGTACCCCGAAGCGCAGATGTTCGGCCGCCTGCCGGCGTACGGGCTCTACTGCCGGCATGTGGACGGCCTCAAACTGACCGACGTGAAGATGAGCTGCCTCGCGCCCGACGCGCGGCCAATGTTGGTCTGCGATGACGTGAAGAACCTGCTCCTGCAAACCGTCAACGCCGCGACGGCTCCCGAGCGCTTTCCCGTTATGTGGTTCCTTGGCGTCCGGGACGCCACAATCAGTAACTGCACTACACCGCCGGGGACGAGGACCTTCGTGATGGCGGAAGGCGACGCCGACCAACTTAGGACGGTTGTGCTGAAAGACAACGACACCCGCCAATCCGGGCAGCCGCTGGCATTGCTCAAGCCTGGGGACATGTTGGCCGCAACGCTTCCCGTGTTCCGCGAGAAGTCGCCCGGGCTGGTCGTCTTCGAGGCGGAAGACATGCAACTGACACCGCCCATGGCTGTGGAGGAAGACCCGACCGTTCCTTCTGGAAAGCGCATCGAGGTACCTATTGGGCAAGGCCGCGACGTTGGCAGCGCCCGGTGCCAATTCGAACTCTCGGAGGACGGCGACTACCTCCTCTGGGTCCGCGGACAGGCCGCCTCCGGCGAGAACGATAGCTTCTACGCCTCCATCGACCGCGGCCCGGTGTCGCTGTCGGACTTCCTTGCTAAGCACGGCTCGTGGCAATGGGACCAAGTGCGCAACCGCGTCGACGACAAGCCGGTCCCCAAGGCGAAGCCCGTCTACGGACTCACGAAGGGCCTCCATACGCTGGCGATCCGCAACCGGGAGAGCGGGATGAAGCTCGATAGGGTGATCATTGTGCGGGAGGACGTGGGCTACGATCCGGCGCGAGACGGGGGACGTTAGTGCCACCGCCGCAATGTGGGCCAGGCCGCTCCTCGCGGGTCTGAGGGGCGCGTTCAGCCACAATCGGCCGGTCCAAGGCAGTCGCCTCAGCAAGGAACCGCTCCCTCAGGCAGGCCAGCGCTTCCGGGGCTTCCTCTTGGGGGCAGTGTCCGCAGTTCGGGAGGATCTCGAGTCGGGCGTTGGGGAGGTCGGCCGCCAGCCTCGCGCCGATCTCCGGAGGCACGATGGTGTCGGCTTCTCCCCAGACCAGCAAGGCCGGCTGGCCGGTCCGGGCGTAGCCTGCCATGAGCGCCTCTGCGTCTTCCTGGAGAATCTGGCGGGCCGTGGTCCGTAGCGCCTGTCGGCCGCCGGGCGACGAGGCGGCGTGTGTGTATGCTCCGACCGCTTCTTCAGACACGTTGCCGGCCCGGTGGTACGCCTGCCGCAGCCCCACGCGCATGCCCAGCCGCAAGACGCCCGGCGACAGTGCCAACGGGGCGAGGACTCGCGACCGAAGCACTCGGATGAAGAGGGGCGGCCTCTGCGGGTAGGCGGCGCTGTCAACGAGAACCAAGCGGCACACCGGATCCGTCCCCGTCTGCCTGAAGCGCTGCACCAAACGCAAGGCGACTGCTCCACCGAAGCTGTGACCGACGAGCGCACTCCCCTCCAGCCCCAGCTTCTCGACAAACCGCGAGCGGAGCCTCGCCTGGTCGTCAACTCCATATCGCCCGTCCGCCGGTTTGTCCGACAACCCAAACCCCTTCAGGTCCGGCGCAATCAGCCGGTGCCCCGGCAAGCGCCCGTGCAGGTAGCGCCAACAGAAGGAGGACTGCGCAAAGCCGTGAATGAGTAGGACCGGCCGGCCGAAGCCGCTCTCGACGTAGTGCAGGCCGACGCCATCGAGCCGGACGGAGCGCTCGGCGATCTCACCCTCGTTTTCTTCACTCGTCGACACGAGCGCTGGGTTCGCCGCGATTCGCCGGATGTCCTCTCTGTCCGCCGACACCAGGAGACTCCTGTCCGGCTTGTCCGGCAGGGGAAGCAGTTTGGGGAGGGAGGATACCGCGCGGTCCCTGCCACACTCAAACTCCTCCACCTGCCGGACAAGCTGGACAGGGGGAATCGCGTTCCTGAAGGAGTCGCCACTTGACCGGAAAAGAACGCGCCCTCCGCGCCCTGAACTTCGAGCCGGTCGATCGGACACCCGTTGCCGGCGGCCTGCTGCAGAACGCCGAGTACCTTGCCCGCAAGGCGGGTCGGGGCGACTTCTGGGAGGCGCCCCGGGAGACCGCCTTCCAGGCGTTTCGGGCGCTGGGTTGTGACGCCGTGCTCGGCCCGGTGATGCCCAAGCGGCCGGAGGGGACGACGCGCGACGCTGCGGGGCGCCCCACCGACTACACTGTCAGCAACGCCAGGCCGGAACTGGTCACGCCGGAACAAGTCGCCGAGTACGCACGGTTGCGGCCTTCGCGCGAGGAGGTGCGCGAGCAGTTCAGCTTTGGGCAAGCGTACGACGCCTACCTCACGCAGATGCAGGACGGTGTTCGCGACGCCGGCGACATGCTCTACATTCCCCACTGCCTCGGCTATGCGCCGAACTTCCCGACCTCCGATGGGCACTTCAGCTACGAAGCGTTCCTGCTAGCGTGCGTGCTCTTCCCCGAAGACCTCAAACGGCTGTTCGACGGGTGGGGAGAGTACTCGCGCCTGCGGTGTGAAGCCGTCGCCAAAGCAACGCTCGACCACGACCTCTTGCGCCTGCTCTGGATCGGCTCCGACCTCTGCGACGCCAACGGGCCGATGCTTTCGCCGGCGCTGTTCCGGGAGCTGTATTGCCCACAGCTCGCCCGCGCTTTGGAGCCGCTCAAAGCAGCCGGCATCCGCGTTGTGTGGCATACCGACGCCAACTACAAACAACTCGTGCCCGACCTGCTCGACCTCGGGATAGACGGCTTCCAGGGCCTCTACGAGACGCCGAACGGAACCCGTCTGGAGGACCTCGCGATGACGCGGACGAGAGCCGGCATGCCGCCCCTCCTCTTCGGGAGCCTCTCGACCGTGTGGGTGCTGCCAATCAAGGGCCCGGCCGGAGTGCGGCAGGAGGTCGACCGCTGCCTCGAGGCAGTTGGCAGCCAAGGCGGTCTTCTCCTCGCCCCCTCCTCCTCCATCGGCCCCGAGGTTCCTGCGGAGAACGTCGACGCTCTGTATGAGTACGCGACCCACCGCCGGGGAACGTAGCCCGAGACGCCAAGCCGAGAGGCTCTGCCACGGAGGTCCACTCGCTTGGCGCTCGTGGCTGCGGCGTCGCGAGTCCCCTCCGCCGCCGGGTGCTGTCACGGGAACGTGGCGAAGTGGTGGTCAGCGCAGCCGCTCGATGAACGCCTCCGCCACTTCCAGGTCCTTCGCTGCGTCCGTCGCCGGCGAAATGCAGGGGATCTCGCCGCGCACAGCCCGAATGAACAGCCGAGCCTGTTCCAGCATGCACCACGACGGCGGGAGGACCAGGCTTTCGTAGGTGCCGCCGGCCTCACTGCTGCGGTATACCTGCAGCGAGCCGACATGCTGCCGCGCCAGGGGGGCGCAAAGCGACAGCGACAGCTTCCCGCGGTCGAAGCACGCAGCATAGAACTCGTGCCACTCGTCGCGGAGCGTGTACGCCGCCATCTCCAGAGAGATCGCGACGCCGGACTTGCTGCGCCCGATCAGCAAGACGCTGGTCGGGTCCACATACTCCACGGTGTAGTCTTCGCCCAGCAAGTACCGAATCAGGTTCACTTGGTGGATGTAGTAGTTGACGAAGGCGTTGTAGCGGTTCTGCTCGTCGGCGGACATGTTCTCGGGCAACGACTCCCCGACGGGGCCGGGCGACTCGGGTGCGTCGCCCAGGTTTGGCGGGTTGTCCATCCCGAAGATCCAGTCGCCGGGAGGCATCGACACGCGAAGCAGCTTCAGCGCGCCGAACACACCGGAGGCGCGCCAGTCGGCGATCATCTGCTTTGTGTGCCGGCTGGCCAGGTCACACCGCTTCATGTAACCGATCTGGTAGACCACCCCTGCCTGCTTGGCCAGTTCGTCGAGCTGCCGCGCCACGGAAGCCTTTAGGCAGATAGGCTTCTCCGTGAGGCAATGCTTGCCGGCGCGCAGGATGTCCGGCACCACGGCGTGGTGCAGCCCGTAGCCCATAATGGCCACGACGGCTTCCACGTCCGCCTTCTCCAGCAACTCCGTGTGGCTTCCATACACCTCGGGGATGCCGGATCGTCGAGCCACCTCCTGCCGCGTCTGCGGCCGCAGATCAGCCAGCGCGACCAGCTCTACGTCAGGCAGCGTCGCGTAGTTGTCCAGGTGGGCCCGTTGCCCCATGTACCCACAACCAACAATGCCAAGTCTGACTTTGCTCATGTTTGTCTCCTCCTGCCGGAGCCATCCGACCCGCGAAGGAGACGGAGCGGAGCCCGGCTGGCCGGTAGCTCGCGCTGTTGCCTTCGCGGCTCGGACGCGGTTCTTCACCCTTCGTTGTAGAACACGTACAGCCCATCCTTGCCCGGCGCGACGAGGTCCAGCCGGCCGTCGCCGTTCAGGTCCGCCACAGCGAACTGTATGCCGCAACCGGTGCCGACGCGTTTGGGGCCGTAGTCGATCACCTGCTTGGTGAAGCTCTCACCGTTCCACTTGAAGTAGTAGATCCCCACGGGATCGTTGGCGCCTGGGTCGTGGCCGCAGTGGGCGCGGTAGCGCTTGCCGGTGACCAGCTCGCACTGGCCGTCGCCATCGAGGTCCACCCAGATCAGGTCGTGGTACTGGCTGTTGTCCGGGTCAATCACGTGGCGCGTCCACGAGCGCTTCCCGCCCGTGTCGAGGCCCTGCTCCCACCAATGCAGTCCGTAGGCGTGGGACTGGCCGACGATCAGGTCGTTCAGCCCATCTCCGTTCACGTCAGTCACCAGCACCGGAACGCTGGCGCTGCCGAGGTTGAAGTCCGGGTGGAACACCCACTCGCCGGCGAACGGGTCCTCCGGCGCCTCCAGCCAGCCGCCGGCCAGCACGAAGTCGCCGCGCCCATCGCCGTTGAGGTCGCCAAACCCCAGCCCGTGGCCCTGCGCTTGGGCGTAGACCGTGTGCGCGGCGAACTCGCCGGTGCCCTTGCCTGCTGCGTCGACCACCAGCTTGTAGACGACGAGTGGCGCCCCCGGCGTGTTGGGGACGATCTCTAGTTGCCCGTCGCCGTCGACGTCCCACGCGCGCGTCGTCTCCACATTCCCCGTCTCGGCAATGACGTGCTCCGGCCATTCCTTACCGGGGTCGCCCGGGTTCTCCCGCCACCGAATGCTGTTCCCCCACCAGCCGCCCGTGATGAAGTCCAGCCGCCCGTCGCCATTCACATCCAGCGGAATCGTCGAGAAATCGTCGTAGTACTCGCCGTCCGCCTGCACCGCGCCGACCGGATGCTGCTTCGTGAAGTCAGGACCTTCGTACCAGAACGCGCCGGACACAATGTCCGGCACACCATCGTTGTTGACCTCGAGAACACCCGCCGACTCGTACCGTTCGTCGGCAATCAGAACCTTGCGAAATGAGAGCGGCATGCGCAACGCCTCCCTGCGGGATCGCCGGCGTTCGGACAACGCCGGCGTGAGTCTCACCCAATTCGCCGCGACGGCCGCCGTCCCTTGGAGCGGCGCAATCGACGACTACTCCCGGTACCTGCTGGCTCCCCGGCCGGCCCGCTCGGTCCGGCTTCGATGCTGCCGCACCGCGCAGGGCGCTACTGAAGCAGCAGGAACTTGCCGTCGTACTGGCGATATCCCTCCAACCGGTCGCGGTGCAAGGGAAGCAGGTCCTCGGGCAGCCTGGCGAGCGGGAAGAACCGCACGTCGCTGGTCTCCACGCCATCGGGCTTGGGCTCCCCCTGCCAACGGCGGACGAGAAAGGCAAGGGTGAAGTTCTGGATCTGGTCGCCGTTCGGGTACGTGAACTGCTGCCTCAGCCCCGAGTAGACGCCCATCGGCTCCGCTTTGAGCACCTCCAGCGCGGTTTCTTCGCGCACCTCCCGCACCAAGGCCTCGAAGATCGTCTCGCCCAACTCCAACGCCCCGGCCGGCAGCCCCCAGTAGGGCATGTCGGTTCGCCGGACAAGGAGGATTTCGGCCGCCTCGTTGACGATCAGGGCGACGGCGCCGACGACCAGCAGGCGGCGTGTCCCGATGAACTCACGCATTTCGTGGACGTAGTCGCTCACTTGGTCACCGGGGAGGCTGGGAGGTCGGAAGCGGGGAAGGCAGGGGCAATGCCCTCCCCGCATGTCCGTCATCTCTTCTCTCAGTTCTCCGCCCCATGATAGCCCCTCGCGGCCGTTCAGGCCAAGACGATCAGCGCCGCGCCGGCAACGATGAGCAAGGCGCCCACCAGCCGCCACTGCCACGCCGCGAACTCATGAAGCAGCGTGAGACTCAGCACGAACCCGAATACCAGATTGCACCGCATGAGGATCGCGAAGCGGCTCGCGTGTGCCAGGTGCAGAGCGGCCATGTAGGAAAACATCGCGACGACGTTGAAGGCGCTCAGCGGCAGGATGGGCTTGAGCGCCCGGCGGAAGTCGGTCAGCGTCGGGCCGACACCGGCCCGGACGCCCTCGGTCGCGCTCATGAGCACGGTGGCCAACAGGTACATCCAGAACATGAAGAAGACGGGCGCGCTGAACGGCACGTCCGTCGCACAGAGCGCCATCGCCCGTTTGGACAGAACCGCGATCAGCCCCTCGATGACGGCGGCCGCAAGCCCCGCAGGGATCAGCCGGCCGGTGCGGTAGAACACGAACCCGCCGCTCACCACAAACGCCGCTCCGCCCAGAACCGGCAACGTCAATCGCTCGCCCAACACGCTCGGCGCCAGCAGCAACACCCACAGCGGCGCGGTGTTCATCAACGCGTAGGTGGCGTAGTAGTCCTTGCGCAGCCCCGTTGCCAGCGAGAGCATCCGCCCGCATTCCAGGAGCGACACCGCACACAGCAGCAGCCAGAACATCCTCGGCACAGTCGGGTGCCTCACCGCCAGGTACGCCGGCAGCATGAGGAACACAATCGGGACGCGCAGGAACACCGTGAACTGAATCCGCCCGAGGGTTTGCAGGCGGAGCTTGCTCAGAGCCATCCAGGTGGCCTGGGTAGCGGCGCAGAGGAGGGTGAGGGGGATCCACATGAGTGGAGGAGGGGATGGGGGATGGCGGGAAGGTCGGGAACAAGTACGCTACCTTGGCGGGGAATGCCTTGTCTGTGGTGAACTCAGACGACTCCCTGTCCCGTTCTCTCTCTCGTGGCGAGTGTGCATTGTCATGGATTCACAGAGGTCAGCCGATTCCCTCCGGCGGGCCCCCGCACGCGCCCACGAAGCCAAGTCCGCTGCCGACGCACTGGCGCGCGCCCTCCAGTCCGTGAGCGATGACACGGCTCGGGCGCTTCTCAACGCACTCCGTGCGCGCGACCCGCAGACTCACGAGCACAGCCTCCGCGTGGGCAGCTCCGCACGGCAACTTGCCCCGGTCCTCGGCTACAAGGACTCCAATCTGGCTGGGGTGGAGTGGGCCGGACGCCTGCACGACCTCGGCAAGCTCAGGCTGCCTGAAGCCGTACTGTCGAAACCGGCGCTGCTCACCGACGAGGAACGGGTGCGTACCCAGACCCCTGCAGTTGCCGGCCACAGCCTCGTCGCTCCCATTGGGCGCGCCAACACGAGGCAGGTGATTGCTGCCCCCAGTTCTGCCTCCTGCCTCACGCAGATGCGAGGGCTGCTCGCCGACCAGGGGCGTTTCTGGGACAATGTGAGGGCGAGCACTCGCCACCACCACGAACGCTGGAACGGCACCGGGTACCCCGACGGCCTGGCGGGCGAAGACCTCCCCGAGGTCGCCCGCCTCGTCGCCCTCGCCGAGGTGTTCGACAGCCTGACCCACGACACACCGTGGCGCGAGGCGTGGAGTCGAGAGACGGCGGCGGACTGCATGGCGGGGCTGCGCGGGAAAGCGTTTGACCCGGGGATGACGGACGCCTTCCTCGGGATGGTGAGCCGAGGCGAGGCGGACGATTGAGGCTCGAGCGTCCGGGTGCTTGGTGCCGCGCCTCGACCCGCCGAGATTCGGCCTTCAGCGCGAGCAGTTGGTTGTCCACTGATTGACCGTTCCGAATGCCCCAGTCGATAGAATGGAATCATGCAGCGAGACTACCCGATCCTCGAGTTCGACCCGGCCGCAGGGATCATCGAGCCGGCCAAGCTGATCCAGCCCAAGGACGTGCCTGAGCACTGCGTCGTGTGTTTCTTCCAGGAAGTCCTCGACAAGCTACGCGACGAGGACGGTGCCCGTGAGTGCGCCTGCCTGCGCAGCGCCATGGGGCGGCACCCCGTGTATGAGATCGAGAGGCAGGGGAAGCGCCTCGCCGTGGGCCACCCTGGAGTCGGGGCGCCGCTGGCCGGGGCGTTCGTGGAAGAACTGATCGCTACGGGCTGCCGGAAGTTCGTCGCCTGCGGCGGCTGCGGGGTACTGGACGGAGAGGCCGCCGTCGGCAAGCTCATCGTTCCCGCCGTCGCCGTCCGCGATGAGGGCTTCTCCTACCACTACCTGCCGCCCGGCCGCGAGGTCGAGGCGAGTCCCGCCGGCGTCGCCGCAATCGAGGCCGTGCTGCGTGAGCACGGTTGCGAGTACGTTGTCTCGAAGACGTGGACAACTGACGCGTTCTTTCGAGAGACGCCCGCCAAAGTGGCGCTCCGGCGAGCCGAGGGGTGCCTCGCCGTTGAGATGGAGGCGGCCGCTTTCTTCGCCGTGGCTCAGTTCCGCGGCGTGACGTTTGCCCAACTCCTCTACGCCGGCGACGACCTGAGCGGAGAGGAGTGGGATTCCCGCGAGTGGGACACTTGCACCTCCATACGCGAAGAGCTGTTCCGGCTGGCGGCGGAGGCCTGTCTGCGGCTGTGAGGCGGGGTCTCCCGGCGGAGGGGCCGAGCCCACCGAATTCTGCCCATGGCAGAATCTGCCGAGGAACGCCTCCTTTTCTTCGTCGGCTGTTGAGCAAACGGCTTGGAGTGTTCTATAATGCCCCCTGTTGACCGGTCGACTCGACCTGACTTCGACCCGTCGTTCGCGCATATCCTGTGACCGACGCAGTCTTTCGAAAGGAGGGGGACAGAGCATGAAGATGACTCAACTTCGCAGTTCCCAGTACGCACAGCGTATGAACCGGCGCTTTGTCCACCTCGGGACAAGGAGTCTCTTCGCCTAACGCGAGATTCCGCCCCCTTTCTTCCAGATCCCGAGAGCCGTGGACCTAGCGTCCACGGCTTTTCTGTTTTCTGGGCCCGTTGGCGGGCACGATGAGGCAACACGGAATGAAGGCACTGATTCTGGAGGCACAACGCGGGAACATGGCGGCCCTGTGCCGGCTCTCAGACCAACTGGGAGACCGGGTGCGGTCGATCGCGTTTCGCTCTACCCGGGCGACGGCGGAGGATTTCGACGACCTGCTGCAGGAAGCCTGGGCCGGGCTGTTGGAGGCGCTGCCGGAGGTGCAGGTTGCTATCGGACAGCCGGAGGAGTACTTGCTGAAGCGGGCGCGCTGGCGGGTGCTGGACTACCTGAAGTGGCAGAAGCGGCGCTACTGCGACCGGCTGGACGCCACCGAGACCACCGGCGTAGACGACGGGCCAGCGACAGAAGCGCTCAGCGCCGCTTCGGTGCGAGAGCTGTTCGGCCGACTGACCGTCACCCAGCAGCGCGTGGCCCGATTGCTGTCGGCCGGGATGACGTGGCGCGAGGCTGCCGACGAGCTCGGCTGTGCCTCGGCCAACGTCGCCTACCACGTGAAGGTGATCCGCCGGGCCTACGTGGACCTGCACGACGAGTACGAGCCGTGCCTGGCGGCGTGAGCGACAGCGCCGGAGGACCGAACGGCTGAGGGAGCAGGCCGCTCCCCTCAGCCGTTCTCTCCGCGCTCCGACTGCGCCCCCGGGCGCCGACCTGACCCCCGACATGACTGAGATACCGAGGCCGTCCCCACTCCCACCCCACTCGAAAGGAGGCGCGTCGTGGACCGTTTGCGAGAACAGTTCTGCCGCCAGACAGAGAACCTTCGTTCAGCCCTACGCGAGACCTATCAGGCGCTCTGGACGTTCCAGAATGCCCGCACGGCCGGCAACCACCGGCGCTTCCTCCTGTTGTTGGACGAGGTGGCGCCGCTCCTGACGTTCTTTCGGCAATACGTGCCGGCGGACAAGCAGGGGTACTTCCTCGCTCTGTCGGACCCAACGCGGCCGCTCTCGGGCCGCGTCTTGGCGTTCGAGGCGGCGATCGGTGCGCTGCATGCGGACTTCACGGTACAGCGGGCCCACCTGCACAAGGACAGCCGCAAGCTGCGCGAAGCCCTGGAGGCCTGCCGGCCGTACGCGCACGACACTGGGCCCCGCCCGCCCCGGCAGGCGGCGGGCGCGCTGCTGCACGGACTGCCTGCTTCGCCCGGAGTGGGCGTCGGCCCGGCCTTCGTGCCTCGCGGGAAGGCCGACTACCCCCGCGCGCCGATCGGGTCGGTCCGGGTGACCGGCAGTTCCGGCCCCGATTTGCTCCGGCGCCTGCGCTGGGCAGTCGGTGTCGTCACCGACGAAGGCGGGCCGATGTGTCCCGCTGCCATCGCGGCACGCGAGTTGGGCCTGCCGTGCGTAGTGGGCACCAAGCAGGCCACCTGGAGCTTCAAGCCCGGGTGGCAGCTCCAGGTCGACGGCTCCACCGGAGCAGTCAGCCGGGTAGCCGGATAGCCCGGGGGACTGCTGCCAGCGGCGGCTTACCGGCTACCCGGCAGGGGGGGCTGCGGCGACATCATTGCATTCGGTCGCGGAGACGGGCGCCGCCACGCGACTCGAGCAGTCATGGATACCGCAGTGCCCTTTGCCGACACGGAACGCGCCAAACAAGATAGCCCGGAGGTTCGGGAAGCCCGAAGCCGGATGGGGCTTCTCGGCGACCTCCCTACTTCGGGACCTGCCGCCGCCACCTTCCGTCGGCACCTGGGCGACGTGCTGGCAGAGAAGGGCGACTACAAGCGAGCGCTCGCCCAGTACAAGCAAGCGCGAGACCTCGACCCACGGAACGCCCAACGGCTGACTCGGCTCGGCGACGGCTACAGTGCGGCTGAAATGCCCGACAAGGCGCTGCGGGCCTACCAGCAGGCGCTCCGCGAGGGAGACGGGGACCCTGAAGCGTTCGTCGGCCTGGGCGACTTGGCGCGCCAGGTGGCGAACACCCCCGTTGCGATCAAGGAGTACCGGCGGGCGGTTAGGCGGCAGCCCAAGCGCGCCTACTACCGCTACAAGCTGGGCGTTGCACTCCTTGTGGTCGGCGCCTACGAAGAGGCCGCAGCGGAACTCCGCGAGGCCCTCACGCTCGCGCCGAAGGACGCCTACTACCACTTCCTGTTGGGGGAGGTCCATCTGGCCGGCGGCGGCATTGACGAGGCGGTAGGCTATTTCGAGCGGGCGGTTGAACTTGCCCCAAAGGATGAGTACTATTCTATCAGGCTCGGAGCGGCGTATTTGCGGGGTGATCGCCCCCATGACGCCTGCAGAGCTTTTCGGAATTCGGTGGACCTCAACCCCGAGAATGGGAGCTACCGGGTCCTGCTTGCCTCCGCCCACGCTGCTGCCGGTGACGATGAACGTGAACGGCAGGAGTTGGCACAGGCAGGCAGGCTCGATGCGTACGACGCAGATTTTGTGAGGCGCATCAAGCGGCTGGCGGCAGCCGGCAGGTAGTTGCTGGAGGAGCACCGAGCATGTGTAGCCGGCGTAGCTCAGTCGGTAGAGCAACGCACTCGTAATGCGTAGGTCGTCGGTTCGAATCCGACCGCCGGCTCCAGCTTACCTTCGCGGCAGTCTCAAGGCGCAGCAGATGACCGGGTCTCCGTGCAGATGGCGCCAAGGAGCTCGTCACCCCGATCTTTGGAGTATGCTGGCGGATGGCAGCTAAAACTCGGAACCAGCAGAAACGTTCTGCTACCCGCGCCGGGGCTCGGCTGAACGGCAGTCTGGCCCAGGTCGCCAACACGCCCGCCACATTGTCCACGGTGGGGCCGAGTCGTTGCGGATGGTGCGGGCGGAGGTTGCGGGCGCTGCCTTTCCAGACGGACTCCGTCGTGTTGTGCGTGGACTGCTATGGGTCGCACCACTACGAAGACCGACCCGGCGACACAGTCCCGCCTGATCAAGGCGAAGCCGTAGCTCCGAGCGAGGCTGCCCCCGAGATCGCCGCCCGGGCCGAGAACAGCGATTAGCACAGTCGCGCCCCGTCTCCTTCCGGCCCACCCCACCGTGCCCAGCGCCTCCCTCCAGCGCCCGGAGACCTACACGGGCAACCGCTCACTGTTGGCCAGCGCCATGAATGTATCGGTGACCTCCGGGTCCAGTTGCGAACCCCGCACCTCGTTGATGATGGCGAGGGCCCGTTCTGTCGGCATCCCCTTGCGGTACGCCCGGTCGGCAGTAAGGGCCTCGAAGGTATCGGTGACGGCGAGGATGCGGGAGCCGAGGGGGATCTGCTCGCCAGCGAGCCCAGCCGGGTATCCCTTGCCGTCCCACTTCTCCTGATGATGGAGAACCAGGGGCACCACTGCCCAGGGAAACTCCGCCTCACCCAGGATGTTGGCGCCCTTCGTAGGGTGCGCCTTGATCTGCTCCCACTCGGCGGCGTCCAGCTTGCCGGGCTTCAGCAAGATGTTCTCGCTGACGCCGATCTTGCCGATGTCGTGGAGGATTCCGGCCACGCGGATGCCCTCGACGACGTCATACGGGAGCCCCAACTCGGTCGCCACCGCGACGGAGAATCGCGACACCTTGTCGGAGTGGTTGCGCGTGTATGGGTCCTTCGCCATCACGGCGTTGGCCAGGGCGCTGATGGTGCTCACGTAGCTCCGCTGCAAGGCTTGGTGCAGCTTCCAGTTGGCGATGCCCGTGGCCGCCTGAGAGCAGAGGATGGCGACGAGGTCCCGGTCGCTCTCGGTGAACGCGACCGTGGCGGTTTCCCGGTTCAGGTTCAGGACACCGATGAGGGTGTCGCGGGAAAGGAGCGGGAAGCAAACCGCCGAGCCGATGCGGCTGAGGTTCAGCCGCTCGCGAAGTACCGGGTCCTTGGCGCTTTCGGCGGTCAAGACAAGCGGCTGTCGCGTCTGGGCGACGAGCCCGGCAATCCCCTCGCCCGGTTTCATGCGGACGGTGCTGGCCACCTCTTGAGGAAGCCCTACCGACGCGCCAATCACCAAGTCGCCGCTCTCCTCGTCGACGACCATCAGCGATCCTCGGGTGGCTCGCGACTCGCGAAGGGCGATCTGCAGAACGAGGCCCAATAGGCTCTTGAGGCCCTGCGAGGCAGTCACCGCGTTGCTCACATCGAAGATGGGGATGAGCGCACCCAAGCGCACTGCCTCCCGCTGCTCACACGCTTTGAGCAACGCCCCCTCAACCGCGTTGGTGAGCTCCGGGAAGGTGAAGGGCTTGTGGAGAAAGTCCACCAGTCCCGCCCGCAACGCAGCAACCGCGGAGTTTTCGTCGCCGTGGCCGGTGATGATAATCCCGACTGCTTCCGGGTTAAGCTGGCGAATCGACGTGAACGCCTCCACTCCGTCGATTCCGGGGAGCAGCAGGTCCATCAGGATCACATCGAAGTCGCTCTGCTGCGCGAGGGAAAGGGCCTCTTCCCCCGAGGCGGCCCCCTCGGTGTGGTAGCCGGCAGATTCCAGAAGTTGCCGGCACACGCGCACGACATTCGGCTGATCATCGACGACAAGTACGTTGGCTTTGCTCATGGTTGGTGCACCTCCCGCTGCCAGCCACGGCATGCGTTCTCTCCTGCGTCTCCAAGTGCGCGAGGGCGCTGGCGGCCGGCGATCAGGCGGGTCCAGGCAAGCGGGTAACAGGGCTTATGCCACGTTCTGCGCCGTTCCTGACAACGGCCCGGACGCGGCGGTTGGCCTGACGGCTTGCTGGATCCGGCGGGGGCTTCAGGACGCGGCGCGAGAGCAGTGCGCGCTCGCCTCGAACAGCCGGTCCGCGAAGCTGGTGATCAGCGCCCTTCCGTGGAGTTGGGCGAGCCAGGCCGCCGGAATGCCGCCTTCGCCGTAGAAGGCGCCGGCAAGCTGCCCGCAGACCGCAGCGGTGGTGTCGGCATCGTCGCCGAGGTTGGCGGCCAGCAGGATGGCCTCCCGGTACGAACTGCTCCGATGGAACGCCCACAGCGCCGCCTCCAAAGACGCCACCACGAAGCCGGCTCCCCGGATCGCTGGCGGCTCTCGGAGGCGGAACGAGCCAGCCGCGACGGCGTCGATTTCCGGTGCCAGGCAGTGCCCTGCCCGGTACCCCGGGACCGGCGAGTAGTGCGGCGCGGTGAGCGACCGCCTGTCGCCCCCCGCCAGCGCCCCAACCAGCAGACCAGCCAGGCAGCGGCAGGCATCCACGGCGGTGGGCGCACCGGGCGTGGTTCGCGAGCTCTCGGCCGCCCGCTCGACGGCCTCCGCGGGATCGCCAGCGTAGAACATCGGCACCGGTGCCAGCCGCATGAGCGACCCGTTGCCGGCAACTCGCGGGTCGGTCGAGCCGCAGTATGCGTCCCCGGTCTGTTCGAACCGCCGCAGGGCTGCCCGCGTCGCGTTGCCGATGTCAAAGCACTGACCGGTGCTGCTCAGATGCCCTTCCCGCCACCACCGAACGTAGCGCTGAAGCTGGTCCGCCGGGTTGAATCCCCTGCACTCCACGAGGCTCTCTGCCAGGCACAGCGCCATCGACGTGTCGTCGGTCCACTGTCCTGGTGCCAGCCCGAAGGGTCCGCCGCCGACCAGGTCGGTGAGCGGCGCGAACGTGCCCGGTGGCCGGAACTCCAGCGGCATGCCCACGGCGTCGCCGACAGCAAGGCCGAGCAGGCAGCCACGGAAGCGGTCTTGGGGCGTTGGGGCAGGAGCGGCTGTGCTCAGTGGCCCGCTGGTCACCACCCCACCACGTACCTCCCCGCCCCCTTAGTACCTACCTCGAACACTACGCGCCCTTTGTCCACAGAGCATGCCACCGTGCCCAGGTCCGCCCGCGTGCTCGCCGCCAGCGCCTGCACCCGGACCTTCTTGGGATCGACCTGCTGGCCGCCGCTGAGGGCTCTCACGTCCAACGCGACCTTGAACGTCTTCTCCCGCGGGTACGGGAACACCGTGAGGCTGTTCTTCCCGAGGTTGACTTTGACGCTGCCCGCCGTGGCGAGCTTGCCGAAGTCCACCATGGTCCCGGGCGGGTTGAGGTTGGCGGCGAAGTCGGCGCGCTCGGCGGCAAGCTTCTGCACACCCTCGGCAGCGTCGCCGAGGGTGATGCCCGTGACGCGGTTGCCTTCGCGAATGACCAGCAGGCGGCCCAGCAGGATGCGCGACTCGCCCATGTCCGGCCCCTTCAGCGGGACGCGGCCGCCTTTGTGGAGACCGATGACCAGGTCGTACGTGTCGTAATCAGCGGGAATGGTGATCTCGTAGGGTCCGTCGGTGAGCACGTCGCCCTTCTTCCATTGGCTGGTGGGCTTTGGCAGGGCGTGGTCCTGCTGGAAGACGATGCCCTGGTTGCGCTCATCCGCCTCATTCACACCGTGGACGAAACAGCCGTAGTCCTCGGGCAAGGCGTCATTGATGGTCCACTGGTACGTGACGCGGATCTTCCCCTCGCCAAGGTACTGGAAGTCGGTGAGCTTGGGTTCGATGTCCTTCCCCGCGTTCAGGTAGGGCATGTTGAACGAAGTCCGGGCGTCGGCAAAGACGTACTCGGGGCACTCGGCGTAGTCGGCCAAGTTGCCGTTGCGCTCGGCAGTCCAGACTTCGGTGTTCGGGCCTTGCGCCAGCACGCCCCATTGAGGCAGGGCGTGCCCCTCAACCGGCCAGGGCTCCTTGGCCCAGTTCACCCAGACGGTCAGACCGCTGTCGTACTTGATCCGCTGCCGCAGGTGTTCGCCCATGACCCGCGCTACGCTACCGGAGACGTACTTGCCGTCGATCGCGTAGGCGATCTCGGTCGGCTTGGCCGCGCCGTAGAGCCGCTGGACCGGGTGCATCAGGTTGTGCTCTTTGGCTACCCACTGGAGGTTGTCCGTTTGCGCCGAGCCGATAAATCCGGCGTGGCCGTACGCCAGTTCCTGGGCGCGGTACTTGTCCACCTGTTCCACGGTGCCGGTGTCCTGCCCCCAGCGGTGCTCGTAGCCCCGGGCAAACCAGCGCTCGTAGTAGCCCATGCCGTGGTTGACCATCTGCGGGTGCAACTTGAGCAGGTCGAAGTCCAGGAACGGGTCGTGGTACTCGCCCCCGGCGACCTGCGCCTCGACGCCGTCCACCTTGCCCGCCCAGTAGAACTGGTTTGCGCCTTCGCCGAAGAGCGGTCCTTCGTGGGTGTCCTGCATGTACCGGAACAGCTCGCTGTCGTACTTGACTTTGGCCAGCGCCATCGCCGCCAGGGGCTGGTCGGCTTCGTGATCGAGCTGATGCCACGGCGGGACGCAGGTGTGCACATCGAGATAGGCGGCGTTGGTTCCGTACGTCTGGTGGATGATCGGCGAGTTCTGCTTGGCGTAGCCCAGGGCGCGGTTGCACTTCAGCCCGAAGCTCTGGACGCCGGTGCCGCCGTTAAACCAGGCCTTGGAGGGCGACCCGTCAGCGAGCAGCACCCGAGCCGTCGCGTCGTACGACGGCGCATCGGGGTAGAGGTCGATGTAGTTTTCGTGGACCGACCAGACGTAGCCACACTCCTTGGCGGCTTTGCCGAACTCGATCATGCCTTCGTCACCGCCGCACTGCGGGTTAGCGGGAATGTGGTCCGGCAGCTTGGCGTCATAGCCATACCGCTGCCAGACATGCTGGATGATCGCGACGTGATCGACCCCGTTGTCTTTGAGCGCGCGCAGATTCTCGGCGTCGCCGCTGTAGGTGCCGCCATGGTGGCTCCAGACATCCAGCATGATCCGCGGGCCGAGCAGGTCGAGGAACCGAGACGGCTGGTGCGGCGCGTTGGGCAGGACTTCGCCAACGTCGGGCGAGACAGCCACGTAGCCGAACTCGGTTAGCGGGTTGCGCGCGCCGTCAGTCTTCGGCTCGTAGGTCGCCTCGCCCTGCGGGCAGCGCGAGGCGTGCGACTGGTTCCAGTCGAGATACCGGCAGACGAACACGTTCTCCATCGGCAAGTACGACACCGCGCCTCGCCCCCAGTCGGCCGGCATGTACGGAATGTAGAGCGTCCGCCGCAACGGCGCGCTGCCGACATTGCCCAGGGAGAGCCCGCTGAGCACCGGCTGGTCGCAGCTTGCCGCCACCGTAAGCGCCTTGCCCACGATGCCGAAAGTCCAGGTGACCTCCAGGGGCTTGCCGCTGTTGTCGTACTGCCAGCGGACGCGCAAGGTGCGGCTCTTCTCGTCCAATCGGACCGATCGGACTGATCCGACCGATCCGACTGCGCGCTTCGCCCCACCTTCGTCGGCGATCATCACGCCGCCACCCAGTGCTGGTTGCACCGGGCGACTGTCGTCCACCTTCACCGTGAGATCATCCAGCGTGCCGGTCTGCGGGGAATAGGTGTAGATGATCTTTGCGTCGGCTCCCTCGTACACGAACTGGTACGCGTCGCCCGCCTTGGCTACCGAGTTCTGGCACGACAGCACGTTCCCCGGCACGACCGAGTTCGGGTTGTTGCAGAGGTTCTTGAGACCGACGCCCTGTGTCGCCCGGTACGCCTTCGCGCCGATCAGGCGTTGCAGCAGCGCGTCTCGGCCGCCTTGGCTACTGCCGACCGAGATCTTGGCGTCGCCGAAGTACGAGTAGTCGAAGCTCGGGCTATTGGCCGGACCGGGCTCCGTCTGCAGACGCAGCGTGACTTCCTTACCTGCATACGCTGATAGGTCGAAGTGGTAGTCCTGCCATTCGCCTTTGTCCCAGTGCTGGCGCATCAGCTCCTTGCGCTGGCCGCCATCGACCAGGTAGGCACTGAAGGTGACGCCATCGCTCTTCTCGGGGCCGACCATGTCCGGGCGCATGGCGATGCCGAAGCTCAGCGAGATCGGCTTGAGGGCGGGGAACTTCAGCCGGTAGTCCACCCACACCGCACCGACCGGCGCCCGCCACGGGGCGTGCAGGAGAATGGCGTTGCGGTCGAGCACCCGCGCGCCGGGCACGTAAGACACCCCACTGACCGTCTCGAAGTGTCCGGTCCAACACAACGGCATCTCAACCGCCTCTTTGCCGTACGACTGGTAGGCCACCCGGTAGGTGCCGATATCGCCGAGGGGCGTCTCCCCCGGCGGCAGGGCGACGGTGAGATCTTGCGCCAGGGCGGCGGTGGTTGGGAGCAGGCCGAGGGCGAACGCGAAAGCAGCGGCGAACATGGAGGCACTCCTCAGAGCGTGGGCGTTGGTGTTGACGGGTCTCAGCGTACTCCGTGCCTGCTCACTTGGCAAGCGGGACGAAACGCTCCGGACGGAGGGCGGCGCGACCGCGAAGCGGCGCTCCCCGCCGGACGCGCCGCTCGTAGCCCGCTGCCCCGGAAACAAGCCCTGACGTGGCGCACACGCCCAAACACCGACTTTTCCACAGTTGAGGGTGCCAAACGTCGGGTTTTCCACAAGGACTCAACATCGGGGCGTAGGAGGCGCCGTGAAGGCGGCCGTCGGGTCCACCGGGCCCACACAATGCTGTTCCATGCGAAGTTGTTCGAAACGGAGGAGGAGTGCTGAGGTCGGAGCGGCTGCTTGCCAACCCCTCGCTCGGCGTCGGCCGGATCGCAGCAGGTGACTTCGGCGACGCCGCGAATACTTCGGCACGCTCGCCAGGCAGAGAGGGCCCATCATGCATTTCGGCATCGCCACCACCGATATCAGTCCGCCGTTCCCAACCACCATGGCCGGCTACGGCGCTCGGTACGATCACTTCGATGACATCCACGATCCGCTCACGTTCACGGCGTTGATCTTGGAGGAGCGCGGACGGCGGGCGTTCATTGGGTCGGCGGATCTCATCACGTTCGAGAACGAACACGTGAGGGCGCTGCGGGAGAAGATCGCGGGACTCCTCGGCGCGCCGGTGGACAACGTGCTGCTGAATGCGTCCCACACGCACGGCGGGCCCGAGATGCGGGCCAAGGGCGGCGGTGGAGACACGAGTTCCGCAGGTCGGTACCAGCAGTTCCTCGAGGAACAGGTGCTGACGGCCGCGAGCGCAGCCGCAGCAGACATGCAGCGAGGCAGCCTGTGGTACGGGCTTGGCAAGAGCGGCACGCCCATGAACCGCCGGCTGGAACGCACCGGCGAGATCGTCAACGCGCCAAACCGCGAGGGGCCGGTGGATGACCGCGCGCAACTGCTCGTCCTCAGGGGCGCCGACGGCGACATGCGTGCGCTGGGCCTCCGGCTGTCATGTCACCCAGTCGCGACGGGCGCGCAGCACCGGATTACGGCCGATTACCCGGGCGCGTTCCGGGCCGCGTGCCGACAGGCGTTCGGACCAGGGGTGACGCCGTTCTTCCTGCAGGGCGCGGGGGGCGACATGCGGCCGGCGCAGGTTGACGACGGCGAGAAGTGGCGGCAGCTGCGGCACGACGAGTTGCCCGTCATTGGCGAAGCGCTCTTGGCCGATTGCCTGCGTGTCCTTGGCCGCGGCGCGCTTGTGCCGGTAGGGCCCCTGTCGCTGATGGGTCACCTCAAGGTAGCCAAGGTGCCCTGCGTGCGGCTGCATGCGAAGCGCGGGGAGCTGGACCGACTGCTGGAGAAGGGCGACTCGCTGGAGCGGCAGCACGCCGAGCGGATCAAAGCGAGTCTCGACGCTGGTGAAGGACCGCGGGAGGAAGTCGATGTCCGCGTGCACACGCTGTGGCTGACGAAGGATTTCGCCGTGGTCGGCATTCAGGGAGAGGTGCTCATCGGGCTGGGCGCGTGCGTGGAGAAGGCGTTGGCGCCGAACCGCGTGTTGCTTCTTGGCTACGCCAACGGCTGCGTCGGCTACCTGCCCGACACCAAGGAATTGAAGCGGGGCGGCTACGAGCAAACCAGCTACCTGTACAGCGACTGGTCGGGGCCGTTCAAGCCGGGACTGGAGAGGGTGATCGCCGCCGCTGCAAAACGGCACTGCTGTTGAGCCGCGCCCACAATACCCGCACGCGTGGAACGCCACAGAGGCTGACCGCCGGAAGCTGACCGCTCCTCGAAGAGGCCACCATTGCCCGCTACCCAACCCGCGCTCGCCGCCGCCTGTGCCGAGCGCGACTTCCACGTTCACACCTTCTTCTCGCCGTGCTCCCACGACGAGGACAACACGATCGTGAACCTTGTCCGCGTCGCGGCGGAGCGCGGGATCAGGCAGCTCGCGTTGACGGACCATTGGTACGAGGCGCGCCGCGGCTACAAGCCGCCGAAGTTCTACCGGACCGTGGATCAGACTATCCACGAACGGACGCGAGCGGCTGTGCAGCGGCTCCACACCGACGTCGAGGTGCTGGTTTCCTGCGAGGTGGACATGCCGCGCCCCGGCGTCTTCAACGTGTCGGAGGAGCTGGCGCGGCAACTTGACTACGTGCTCGTCACGGCCAGCCACTTCCACATGGGCGATGTCGAGCAGCCGCCTTCGCATGAGCCGCGCGCCCTCGCGGAGCACGGACTGAAGTTCCTGCGGGCCGCGATTGAGTGGCCGTTCACGCAGGTGGTGGCGCACCCGCTCTGCGGGTTCTGGGCGAAGGGCTGCGACCTGGCCGACGTGGTCGAGACCCTCGCCGACAAGGAGCTCCTGGAACTCCTCGCGTTGGCCTGCAAGAACGACGTCGCCCTGGAGATGAACCGCACGTTGTTTGGCCAGACGCAGCGCCGAGACGAAGCGCAGCTTCGGTTCCTTCGGCTCGCCAAGCAGACCGGCTGCAAGTTCTGCCCCGGCAGTGACAGCCACACCCTCGGCGGAATCGGCTCGACGGCCGGCCTGGCTGCGTACGCAGAGCGGGCGGGGGTAGTGGCAGACGATATCATTGACACGGAGTGGCTGCGTACGCACGGGAATCACTCCTGTTCGTGCTGTCGCCCTGGCGCGTAGTGCCCCCTGCCAGCTCGTCTGGCGGGCCGGTGAGTTCCGCGCGGGGAGAGCGTTTTTTGGGCCTTGCCTCCTCTGTTTTGCCCGAACACCTGCTGCTGCCAGACGAGCTGGCAGCGGGCAGGTCGGCAGTCCTCCCGGAGGTGCGTACTCAATGACCACCCTCAGCTTGCTCGTTGTCTTACTCCTGAGCCAAGCCATGAGCACTTCTGCCGAGCCAATCAAGGCGCAGTCCCCTTGGGACTTCGCCTTCAAGGACTTCGTCATTGCGGCCTGGAATCCGCCGTACACGACAGATGCCGAGTATGCGACGTACCGCGAGGCTGGCTTCAACCTGATCATGCACCCGCGCTACGACCTGCCCGCCCGCGCGCTGGAGCTGGCGCAGAAGCACGGGCTGAAGGTGATGATCGACACCTACACCCCCAACGACAAGCCGTGGGGCGGAACGGCGGGTCCCTACATGCCCCACCCGTCGCATCACCCCGCAACGCTGCCGGAGCTGAAATGGCTGCATGAGCGATACGGCAAGCACCCGGCACTGGCCGGGTACCTGCTGGGCGACGACTACGGGAAGCTGCCCGCGGAGCTGATCGAGACGACGCACTTTCTGCGCGACAGCGCGCCGCACCTCATCCCGTGGATCTGCCAGAACCACATGAACGCCGCCAGCCTCGCGGAGGCAGGGAACCCGTTCCAGGACCCGCAAATCTACCCGACGCTGTACCAGAAGGAATGGCCGGCAGAGGCGCAGTGCCGGGAGTTCTGCATCCAGCTTCAGCGGCTGCGGGCCGGCTGCCGTGAGCACGGGTTGACACCGTGGCCGATGTTCAACGTGTGCGGCGTGGACAGCGACTCGCTGATCCGGTTCCAGGTCTACGCGTCGTTGGCACACGCGGCGCAGGGGATCTGGTACTTCACCTACTTCGACGGAATCCAGAAAGGCCGTGGCTACGAAACGGCGACCGAGGTCCGAACCCACCTGCTGCCCGGCTGGTCGACCGCTGCCGAGGCCAATCGGCGGGTGGCGGCATGGGGTCCCGAGCTGCTCGGGCGAACGTGCGTGGGCCTCTTCGACTCAACCTGGCCGCTGCCGGCCGGCGTGCGCCCCGGCGCAGGCAAGCTGATCGAACAGATGAGCAGCGACCTCCTGGTCGGCATCCTGGCCAAGGCAGACGCGTCGCCACTGGCGATGGTGGTCGATACGCGAACGAGCAAGCAACGCAACGAGGTCCCGGCGCGCGAGGTTGAGGTCCGCTTTGCGGAGCCCGTCACGGGACTCAACGTGCTCGAAGGCGGCACCGCTCGGGCGATCAACGGCAGGACACTGAAGCTAACCCTTCCGGGCGGCGGCGGGCAACTCGTCGCGCTCCAGGGCGACGGCGTCGCGGCGAGGTGCGCCGAGATTGAGAAGCAGGCTGCCCAGGCTGCCGCGCGCCCGATCGGCAAGGACGGTCTGCTGCTCCACCTCTCGTTCGACGAAGGCGAGGGCGCCGTCGCGCACGACACCAGCGGCTCCGGCAACGACGTTGAGTTGGTGGGCGTCAAGTGGGTTCCCGGCAAGCTGGGTCGCGCCATCCGTTTCGCCCAGCCCGGAAGCTTCGGCCGGCTGTGGGACGCCAACCTCCCGGCCAAGGACGCTATGAGCGTCGCCGCCTGGGTCCGCCCCGTCTACCCGACGGAGGGCTACGGCCCGGTGGTGTATCTGGGCACCGGCTCAACCGACCGGTTCGAGTTCGGCTTCGGACCCGACAACCTCTACCCGGTCCTCACCGACGGTGTCTCGCACTCCGGCGGCCAGCTCTACGTCGCCGGGATGAAGCAGCTCCTCCCCGAGGGAACGTGGGGGCATCTCGCCGTCTGCGCCGGCCCCGACGGCGCAACGACTTACGTCAACGGCAAGCCGGTGCGGACGAGCGCCTACCCGGGGCGGTTTGACTTCGCGGCGAGAGGTCTCTACCTGGGAGTGCGCTTGAGCGAGCACTACCTGGGGGAGATGGACGAAGTGCAGGTGTGGAACCGATGTCTGAGCGAGGAGGAGGTGGCAGCGCTTGCCAAGCTGCGTTAGCCCGCTGCGCCGGGACTCACGCCCAACGGAAGAGCCGCTGTGGCTGCCGGTCTGTGCCCCCAACGGCTCGGGGCCTACACTGCCGGGACCCCGAGCCTCCGGCAGATCTTCCGCGCCAGCGTGTTGTCAATCTCGACATGGTGCGGCACAGCCTCCACGGTTCCCGTTGCGGAGTTCACCCAAAGCGAATGGTCCCCGCCTTCCCGCTTCAGGACGCACCCATACCGTCGCAGATGCCGCAGGAGTTCGTGCCGCTTCACGCGACTGTCACCAGCTCCCGGATGGCGTCGTCGGGCACGCCGCGCAACGCGTCCTCCAACCGATCCTGGAGGATCAACTCAACAGCGGACCGCAGGCTGCTGCGACACTCGTCCAACGTACTGCCTTGCCCGTTTGCCCCTGGGACTTCGGGGCAGTAGCCGTGGTGCACGTCCCGTGCGGCGACGGCGAGTTGACGGGTGCTCTGCACGTCAACGACCGCCACTTGGTTCAGGGACTGAGCACCGACCCGGCAAGCATCGCCCGGGCGCGGGAGCCTGTCCGGGCGGCGGGGTTGCACGGGCCGGTCTCGGTGGACCAGTGGCGCGGCGGGCGGCTGCCATATGCAGACAATCTCGTCAACCTCCTCGTGACGAGCGACGCGAAGGCGGTATCGCGAGAGAAGGCGCTGCGGGTGCTCACGCCCGGCGGCGCCCTTGTCGACGCGCGTCGCCCGTCTCCACGAGACGCTGGCCAGCACCAGCGTCGTGGTCTCAGCGGGCGGGCGGCTGTTCTGCATCGAAGACGAGGCACCGACCGCCTCCATCCTCTTGCCGCCCCAGTGGGTGCTGATCGCCCGGGACGCCTTCAACGGCATCGCGCTGTGGAAGCGGCCGCTCTCGTCGTGGCAGTCGCACCTGCGTTCGTTCCGGTCGGGGCCGCCGGAGCTGTCACGGCGACTTGTCGCGGCCGGCGAGCGGGCGTACGTCACGCTTGGGTGCAGCGCTCCGGCGACCGCGCTCGACGCGGCGACCGGTGAGACAGTGACGACCTACGCGGGCACAGAGGGTGCCGAGGAGATCCTCTGGGCGCCGTCCGTCGGGTCCGACAGAGCGGACCGATCAGACCGATCCGTCCTATACGTCGTCGCCAGCGACTCCGCAAGTGCGCCGCGGACCCTCCTGGCCTTCGACGCTGTCACCGGCCGGGCGCTTTGGCGGCAGCAGGGCGCCGGCCCGCTGCCCATGTCGCTCGCTGTCAGCGGCGGGCACGTCTGCTACCTGGGTAGCCAAGCGCTGGGCTGCCTCGATGCCAGCACCGGCCAACCGCGCTGGCAGACGCCTCGAGAGGTCGCCGGGGCGCCCTTTGGGCCGCGACCGGGCTTCTCGGCCCCGACCGTCGTCCTTAGCGAGGACGTGGTGCTCTGCGCCGACCGGGACCTCAACCAAGACTCCAACCTCAACGCGACGACGGGCAAGCCCATCGCTCAGTGGCTGGCGACCGCCGGCGCCGCGGGCGTGTTGACGGCGTACTCGGCCGAGACGGGCAAGGAGCTGTGGTCGTGCCCGTGCGCCGAGGCGTACCACGCGCCCACGGACGTGTTCGTCATCGACGGGCTCGTCTGAGTGGGACAGAGCCGCGCCCGCACCGGGCCTGACTTCGTGGTCGCCAGCGACCTGCACACGGGCGAGATTCGCCGCCGGATTTCGCCGGACAAGGCGTTCCAGACCACCCTGCCCCATCACCGGTGCCACCGGAACCGCGCCACGACTCGCTACCTGGTCACCGGCAGGACGGGGGTCGAGTTCATCGACTGCCAGACGGGGCAGGCGTGGCGGCACCATTGGGTGCGAGGCGTCTGCCAATACGGCACGCTCCCGTGCCACGGTCTCCTCTATGCGCCCCCTCATTCCTGCGCATGCTACATCGAGGCGAAGCTGACCGGCTTCCTGGCGCTGGCGCCACGAGAAGCTGGGGACGAGCGGCCTGTGGCGAGTGACGGAAGCCGTCTTGAACGCGGGCCCGCGATCGGCGAAGCCCCAAATCCAAAATCTGAAATCGACCGACTGGCCCACGTATCGCCACGACCCGGCGCGGACCGGGGCGACGCAGGCAGCGGTCCCCCCTGAGCTGAGCGTTCTGCGGGAGGCGCGTTTGGGTGGGCAGTTGAGTAGTCCCGTGGTTGCCGAGGGGCTGGCGTTGGTCGCCTCGGCCCGCGATCACTCGATCCACGCCGTCGACGCTGCTACGGGCCGGGAGCGGTGGCAGTTCACCGCCGAGGGCGGGGTCGACTCACCGCCGACGATTGCCGCGGGGCTTGTCGTGTTCGGCTGTGCCGATGGCTGGGTCTACTGCCTGCGGGCCGCCGAGGGCGCGTTGGTATGGCGCTCACTTGTCGCCCCGCAGGAGCGGCGCGTGGTTGCCTTCGGACGGGTCGAGTCGGCCTGGCCCGTCAGCGGCAGTGTGCTGATTCGCGACGGGGTGGCCTACTGCGCCGCCGGCCGCAGTTCGTCCCTGGACGGCGGCATCCACCTCTGCAAGCTGGACCTGCAGACCGGCCGGGAGTTGGCGCGACGCGTTGTGTACAGCCGCGACGCTGAGACGGGTGAGCAGCCCGAGGAGCCGTTGATGTTCGAGCTGCCCGGCGCGCTGCCGGACGTCCTCTCCACCGACGGCGACAGCGTCTACATGCGCCGCTTGAGCTTCGCCGCCGACAGTCTGCAGCCGCAGGAACCGAAGGCACACCTCTACAGCCCCGCCGGGTTCCTACATGACGACTGGTGGCGCCGCACCTACTGGATCTTCGGCGACCACTTCTACTCGGGCTACATCGGTTTGGTACTTCGCCGGCCGGGAGGCGCCAGCGGGTCGATTGCTCTCGATGTCCGAGTCGGCGCTCTACGGCTTCGGCTACAAGCCCGAGTACTACCGAGGCGCCACCGAACGCAAGTACCACCTGTTCTCCCTGGACCGCTCAGCGGTGACTCCCCAGCCGCCCCCCGATTACGCCCGTGCCAACCGTGATTACCCGCAGAACGGGAAGGCCGAACTGAAGGTGGCTCCTCGGTGGACCCACGAGATTCCGTTGCTGGCCCGGGCGATGGTGCTGGCAGGTGAGACGCTGTTCGTGGCCGGCCCGCCGCCGCGGGGGGCTTCAGTCGCCCCTTGACTTTGAGGGGCCGAAGGGAGGCGTGCTCGCAGCAGATGCCGCCGCAGACGGGGAAACGCGCGCCCAGTACCGGCTGGACTCGCTGCCGGCCTTCGACGGCATGGTCGCAGCGGGAGAGCGGCTCTATCTCACCACAGAAGACGGCCGTCTGCTGGGCAAAGAGGACTTCCCCGCCACCTGGTGGGTCATCAACGTTCTGCCCGACGGCAGAGCCGAACTGGTGCTTGGCGAGGGCACCGGTGAAGGCAAGTCGGTGCGGCCGACCTGCAAAACGCCGCTGCCGGCAGGCGCGTGGGCCCCTCTTGCGTTTACGGTGGACAGGAAGCACCGCCAAGTCACCTGTTGCCTGAACGGCGTCGCGGACGCCACGACGCCCCTTCCGCCGCCCCTCACCGGTGCCTTGGGCGCCCCGGGCAAGGACCTCCGCATCCCCTCCAGCTACAAGCCCTTCACCGGTCTCTTCGACGAGTTCCGGATCTACACGCGCGTGCTCTCGGAGGCAGAAGTCAAGGCGCGGTATGGGACGGAGAAGAGGGGGCGGGAAGGAACGGGGAAGGAGTGAAGGGGAGTGGCTGCCTGTTCCCCTCGGACGTCTGCGACGTCACTGGTTCTGCGCCGGCTGTATGACGATCTCGCTTGCGCGGAACCGACCTGGGAAGACGATCATCGGGGGGGTCCCCGCGTTGATGGTCACTGAAGTCGATTGTTTCGTCTTCAAGTCGACTGCCGTGACCACATGCACGCTGTTCGGGGCGACCTCGTAGAGACCGGGGTACAGCACCACGCGCATCAGACTGGCATTCCGCGGCTGAACGGTCACCTGACCTTCGCGGCCCACTTGCACGCGGCTACTCTCCGAGTACACCTCGAGGCGGACCTCGTCTTTGGTGTAGGACACCACTTGGGCGAGACACGACTCCCCCTCCGGCTCAACCCGCACAGGGACCATCCTGCACACCCGCAGCTCCCCGGCGGGGACGGTCACGTGCACTCGCTGCGGGCGGGAGCGCTCTCCATCCACCGCCTTGGCGAGTTCCGTCTCGCCCAAGCGGCCGTACTGGTGCCCGCCGTACAGAGCCGCGGTGGGGTAGCTGCTGCTGAAGAGCGTCGCCACGCAGTCGGTGAGAAGGAGGTTGTTGGCGCCAACCGTGTCGATCACGGCAGCCTGCGCCCGCCGGCCGAAGTTGGCCACCGCGAGGCTCTCCTGCAGGGCCGCCACCTGGATTCCGGGAGGCGCCAGACGGTCGGTGTTCTGCACGGTCAGGCTGGCGCGCCGCGAGAACAGGCTGTCGTGGAACGGCGCCCAGAGGTCACTGTCGATGAGCCAGTTGGCCCAAAGGCGGAACGGCGCGTACACCGCGTATCCATTTCCGTATCGGTTGATGGTGAGGGAGCAGGAGCCGGGCGCCGCGGCACCGCGCGTGCCGGGGAACACCAGCCCAAAGGGAACAGCGTCACGCCACGGGCGGGACATGCCGAACACTCCGGTAAACGCAGTGCCTCCCACGCCGTTCCCGGTGGTGAGCTGCCCTTTTTGCAGTGACGGAAACAGCGGGTGCTCCACCAGAATGCTCATGTTGCGTTGGCCCGAGATGAACCGCTGGATGCCGTAGTCGCCAATCAGCTCTTGGAGTGGCGGAGGCAGCGCGGCCAGCGTGTCGCCGGCGTCAGCCATACCGAGGCCCAGGTCCGCCACCAGCACCCCGCCTTGTGAAACGTACTGCAGCAGCGCGGCCTGGGCGCGCTGGTTGAGGGTCAGCGCCAGGGGCGCCAGGATCGCGCCGTACTGCTGCAGTTCGGCACGTGGCAGCGAGAGAGAGTCCACCCCCAGGTAGTCGAACTGCCCCTGCCGCGTACCGGCATGCAGCGAGTAAATGAGTTCGCTTGGCTCGCCCAGCGAGAACTGCTCACCGTACCCGTACACGGGTCGGTTGTTGGCCACGACGCCTTCCCCCGTGGGCTCATAGAGAATCGCTGTCGTCGGCCGAGGTTCTCGCCACAACAGGCCCGAGGCGAGCAACTCCTCCCAGGTGGCTCGCACCACCTTCCGGAGTTCCTCGGTGTTCTTCAGCGACGGCCAGTCGGACAGGCTCATGCCCCCGGCGCCGTGCAAGGCCGCCGCCCTCATCCAGCCGGCAAGCTGTGCAGGCAGGGCGCCCTTGCCTTCCCTTCCGCAGAACAGGTTGGGCAGCACGCAGAACGCACCGCCCCGCCGGGCGATGTCGATGCCGTGGGCGTTGTGGGTCACCAGGTCGTTCTCGACCTGCCCCGGCAACAACTCCGGCAGGATAGCGTCGTAGGACCGGGGGACGCTGATCAGTCCCTTGTAGTCCCGGATGCGGCCGGTGAACAGGAGCCGCTGCCTGTCGCGCGAGCGGATCTCCTTCGCCCACAGGTCCAGCGTGTTGGCGAACTCTTGCCACCGGTAGAGCAGGAGGTCCAGTGAAGGGCGAGCGAAGAAGGGCGGGGCGCCATGGTCCACCTGCGGGGTCCCCGCCAGCGTGACCTGCTCGAACTTGTCGACCTGCACCTGCCAGCCGACAGACAGCTCGCGCTCCGACGGATAGCGGGAACGGAGGTAGTCCTGAAACGCGGCATCGTCTTGGGTGACGACTTGCCCCGGATCGTCCTGGGTAGCCCAGGCGATCAGGTTGGGCGTGTCCTTGTACCGTTCCGTCAGTCCCTGGATCCAGTCCGAACAGGCCTTGCGATAGGCCGCGTACCGCGGGGTCACGCGAGGCGGCGCCTCGTCCGTCTTCGGCCAGCCTGTCTCGACCCCGAGGACAACCCACAGGTCGTGCTCCGCCGCGGCACGAATCAGTGCCTCGAGCTTGTCCCAGTTATTGTCGCGGTTCCACGGAACCGGCACCCACACGGTGTTGAAGCCGCATTCCTTGTAGCTGTCGAGGTCCGCAGGGTCCTCGAGCCCGTAGCACCAGTAGAGTGCCGCCAGCTTCCCGTCAATGGCCACGACGCGCTTCCCGTACGCGTTCGTGTCGAAGGCCACGCGAGCGACCGCGCTTGGCGCGGCTGCGGCCGCTTGGGCGGCCGTCCCCTCGCAGAGACCCCGAGCGGATGCCAGCCACGTCGCGAGCAGTAAGGCACTACCGGCAATTGCGCGCATGTCAATTCCCTCCGTAGCCATCGCCGCCGAGGCGATGGACCCGCGTTCAGCGTGGTTGCTGCTCCAGCAAAGCGCGCAGCAGCACGGTCGCGCCCTGCTTGTCCAAGGGTTGGTTCCCGTCGCCGCAGCGGGGCGACTGAACGCATGACGGGCAGCCGCTCTCGCACGTGCAGGCAGCGACAGTCTCCAACGTGTTGCCCAGCAACTCGGAGAGCAACTCGTAGCCCCGCTCCGCGATGCCGGCTCCTCCGGGATAGTCGTCGTAGACGAAGAGAGACGCGCCCCCGGTGTCCGGGTGCTGCGCGTGGGAGACGCCGCTCAGATCGCGTTCGTCGCAGGCGGCCTGCAGCGGCAACAGGGCAATGATAGCATGCTCGGCGGCGTGCAGGGAGCCGAGCAGGTCGGCTGGCGCCGCCTCGACGGCAGCCAGGGCGCCCTGTCCGAGCACGATCCAGAACCCTCGGGTCTCGAACTCACTGGCCGGGAGTTCCAGGTCTTCACTACCAAGCGGCCGCTCATTGTACTGCTGCACCTTTCGATAGCCAACGACCTGAGCGCGGATATTCACCAGGCCAAAGTGCACCGTCGAGCCGCCGCCGAGCGGGCGCTCCCTCTCCGGCTCCACAACCTCGGTCTGTGTCGAGGTCAGCGGCCAAGTGTAGTAGTTGACGTCGGTGCGTTCAACGTAGCCAACTCGCTCCTCAGTGTCCAGCCACTTGACCAGGTACGACTCGCCTCGATGGAGGTACACCGCGCCTTCGTGAATCGTGTCGAATGCCCGAGCGGAGTCGACGGTGGCAATGACTTCCTTGTCGCGGCCGATATCCCGAACCTCATACGCCTCACCCGAGGCGGACCGGATGTTCACCAAGTCCTGGGGTCGCCCCTCGCCGGTCCAGAACCAGCGGTCGCGCCGGGTTAGCAGCCCGCCCTCGGTCAGTCGCTCGACGAGGGCCGTCATTGCCGGGGCAAAGGGCTCTTGGTCCCCGGCCGACAGAGGCAGCTCGTACGCGGCGCAGAGCAAGTGTGCCGCCAGTATATAGATGTTCGCCGGGTCCAGCAGCGCGCGTTCGCTGGCGCGCTTGAACAGGTAGTCGGGGTGGCGCATCAGGAACTGGTCCAACGGGCCGCCAAGCGCTACCAGCACGACCACGGCCTCTCCTTCACGTCGCCCGGCGCGCCCGGCCTGCTGCCACAGGCTGGAGATCCGACCCGGATACCCCACGAGGATGGCGGCGTCCAGGCCGCCGACATCGACGCCCAGTTCGAGGGCGGAAGTCGAAGCGACCCCAAGCAACTCCCCCTCGAAGAGCTGTCGCTCGATCTCGCGGCGCTCGGCGGGGAGGTAGCCGGCGCGGTAGGCCATGAGTTTCTCGGGCAGCCCGGGAGTGCCCTTCAGCAGATTCCGCGCGTAGCGCAGGATGAGTTCGGCCGTCACGCGCGCCTGGGTGAACACGAGGGTGCGCACCTGCCTGCGGACGAGCCGCGCGAGCACCTCCACCGCCTCGAAGTTGGCGCTGCGCCGGCCGGCGCTGCCCGCTCCCAGGAGTGGCGGATTCCAGAACAGGAAGTGCTTGCGTGCCGCGGGGGCGGTGTCGCCTTTCACCACCTCCACCGGGAGGCCCAGTAGCCGTTCTGCCGCCTCCTCCGGGTTGCCGATTGTGGCAGAACAGCACAGGAACTGCGGCTCCACCTGGTAGTGAGCGCAAAGGCGGCGCAGCCGACGGAGGACGTTAGCTGTGTGCGCGCCAAACACGCCCTGGTAGGTGTGCAGTTCGTCGACGACGACGTAGCGGAGCTGGAGAAGGAACTGGGCCCACGTGGTGTGATTGGGCAGCACCCCAACGTGCAGCATGTCGGGGTTCGTCAGCACAACCTGTGCGACCTGCTTGACGATACGCCGGTCCTTTGCCGGCGTGTCACCATCGTACGTTGCCGCTTTCAGCGTGGGGAACAGATCAAGCTCGTTGAGCTTGCGCAACTGGTCCTGGGCCAGGGCCTTGGTGGGAAAGAGGTAAAGCGCCCGAGTGCCGCGGTCGGCAAGGATGGCCTCGATGACGGGCGCGTTGTAGCAGAGCGTCTTGCCGCTGGCGGTCGCCGTCACGACCATGACGTGGCGACCTGCCCGGGCAAGCGTGAGGGCTTCCACTTGGTGCTGGTAGAGCCGCTTGATGCCCTGTCGCCCCAACGCCTCTGCCAACGAGGGGTGCAGCGGAGGGTCCAACTCCGCGTACTTTGCTCGCCGGCCGGGGAGGATCTCGTGGTGCACAATCTGCCCGTTGTAGTCCGGCGCGGCCTTCAGTTCCTCCACCAGGTTGGCGCAGTCCAAGGGCATCGAGCGTCCTCCAGACAGGTCGCTGGTCACATTCTACCCCAACCGATGCGAGCGCCCGCCCTCGGAGCATCAGCCGCCAGAGAGGCGTGGTTGCGGCCGGACGGCTGGGCTACAATCGGCGCGTCAAGAGAACGCGGAGCAATTTCCGGGACTCCCGGAGACACGACTACCTATCGGAGCAGGATCATGGACTTCGTGCTTGGCATCGATGGCGGCGCGACAACGACCAAGGCAGTCGTCCTCGACGCCTCTGGAGCAGTGGTCGGGACAGGGGAGGCCGATGGGTGCAACCCTCTCGTCTGCGGCTTCGAGGCGGCGGGCAAGCAGCTCGTAGAAGCCGCTCGGGTCGCCGCCGAGGCCGCCGACATGGGGCTGGCGTACTTTGCTTCGGCCTGTTACGGGTTGGCAGGCGTCGGGCGGGCGCACGACCTCAAGCGGATGACGGACCTCCTCGGGCAGCAGGGCTTGGCGGCTGTCTTTGAGGTGGATCACGACGCGGCCGTCGCCCTCTATGGTGCCACCGCTGGCGAGCCGGGAGTCATCACGATCGCCGGTACCGGCGCCATTGCGTTCGGCATCGACGCCGACGGCAAACGCGCCCGGGCGGACGGCTGGGGCCGGCTGATGGGCGATGAAGGCGGCGGCTACGACCTAGCGCTCCGCACACTGCGTGCCGCCGCCCGGTCGGTGGAAGGGCGCGGCCCGCAGACGGAACTGCCCGACCGCATCCGCCAGACCACCGGCACTGCCGACCTGGATCAGTTGGCGACTTGGTTGTATAGCAGCTATCGTAGCCCCGCTGAGATTGCCTCCCTCGCCCGGTGCGCCCTGGAAGCGGCGGAGGCGGGCGATTCGGTGGCACTGGCTCTGGTGGAAGAGTCTGCGGGCCGGCTGGCCGAGACCACTCTGTCTGTGGTCCGCCAGCTCTGGCCGTCTCCAGTGAGGGTGACCGTCAGCTACGGCGGGACGCTTCTCGTGCGCAAAGGCCCGCTTCAGCGTCTATTCTGCGACGCAGTGCGTGAGCGGATACCGCAGATCGGGGTGCAGCCGCCACTGCACACTGCCGCCCACGGCGCCGCACTACGCGCTCTTGCCAAGCTCCGCGACCCCGGGTGAGCCTGGCGACCCCGGCCGAGCCGTCTGATCGGTCCGCACCGCCCGATATGTCCGAGCACCCCAACTCAAGCGAACTTGGCGCCCTGACCACCGAGCAACCCAATCCTGCCTCAGAAGGGCTGGATGTGCTCTCGGTTCAGGAGATGCTCCGCGTCATCAATGAGGAGGACAAACTCGTCCCTCTCGCCGTGGAGCGCGAGATTCCTCGCATTGCCCAAGCGATTGACTTGGTTGTAGACCGGCTACGCCAAGGAGGGCGGCTCTTCTACGTCGGCGCCGGCACCAGTGGGCGGTTGGGTGTGGTGGACGCCTCCGAGTGCCCGCCGACCTTTGGCACCGACCCTGAGTTGGTGCAGGGCCTCATCGCGGGCGGCCCGGCGGCGGTGTTCCAGTCTCAGGAAGGGGCTGAGGATCACCCGGAAGAGGCAGTGCGGGAGCTGCAGTCCCGCGGCCTATCGGCGCAGGACGCGATCGTGGCGCTCAGCGCCAGCGGCCGGACGCCGTTCTGCATTGGCGCGCTGCAGTACGCCCGCTCAGTCGGGGCAGCCGCCATCGCTCTAGTCTGCAACGAGAACGCCGAGATGTCGCGATTCGCTGAGGTGACCCTCTGCCCGGTTGTCGGCCCCGAGGTCGTCACAGGCTCCACCCGGATGAAAGCCGGCACCGCCGAGAAGCTGGTCCTCAACATGATCAGCACCGTGACCATGGTGCGCCTCGGCCGCGTCAAAGGCAACCTGATGGTAGACATGCAGCTCCGCTGCGGGAAGCTCTGGGAACGGGCCACCCGCTTGGTCCAGCGCCTCACCGGCGTCTCGGCCGACGAGGCGCGGGCCGCGCTGGAGCAGCACGAGGGCAGCGTCCGGCTGGCCGCGGAGGCACTCAAGCGCCGATCAGAACTCGGCTAGTGTTCCCACACAGTTGCAGGGGCCGAACGGCCAGTTGGGCCGGCTTGTTGACAACGGTTACCGGCGGTGATAGAATCGCGTCATACATGAATGTGCTATGGACGGAACCTCCGCAGGGAGGTTGGCGTCTAAGCGCTCGGTCTCTGACGTCCCGGTCCTTGAAAACAGACTGAAGACACGATTCCCCCCAACCACTGCAGAATCTACGACCAAGCTACTTGGTCTTTCAATCTGCTGCACGCCTTCGTGCATTCAACTCCAAACTGGGCAAGAAAGGAGGGTTCCTGAGTGCGCCCGAGTTGCGCGGAGGACAGTTGTGCGCAGAGGAAAGGAGCCCGCCCGACCTAAGTCGGAACGGGTTAGGGAGCACTGTAACCGCTGCACGCTCATGCTGAGGGAAGCAAGCATCGAGGAAACATGGACACTCTGTTGCTTCTCCTGATGCTACTCAGCCCCTGCATGTTGCTCCCCAGTACCGTACGCGCCACGCACATCACCCCACTCCGTTGCAGCGGGCGTGGCAGTCGCAGCAAACCGTACCCTACACTGTAGGGACGAAATCGCAGGAGGAACAATCGTGAAAAAGCACCTCGCGCTGCTTATCGGCAGCGTAATGTTGCTGGCGCTCACAGTTCCCACAATGGCAGCTCCGTTTGCCGACGTGCCCTTCGATCACTGGGCATACGAGGCAGTTTCCGAGCTGGCAGACATGGGAATCGTCGAGGGCTATCCGGATGGTAAGTACCACGGACAGCAACCCATGACCCGTTACGAGATGGCGATGATGATCGCCCGACTCATCCAGAAGTTGGATGGGCGCTATGCCAAAGCCGGCGAAGCCGGTGGCGGAGTTGGTCCCGCTGGTCCCGTCGGTCCCGCTGGCGCCGCTGGCGCTACCGGTGCTGCTGGTCCGGCCGGCGCTACTGGCGCTGCTGGCGCTGCTGGCGCTACTGGCGCTGCTGGCGCAACCGGTCCTGCCGGCGCAGCCGGCAAGGACACCGCGGTCGACTACAACCGCGCCAAGCAGATCATGGCCGACCTGACCGAGGAGTTCAAGGACGAACTGGCCAAGATTAAGGGCCAGGTCGACGATCACGAGGCTCGCCTCGCCAAGCTGGAAGCTCAGAAGCAGAAGGTCCAGATCGGCGGCAGCTTCATGTATCGCACCGGCGCGCAGGAGACGGCGAACGTCCCCCTTTCGAGCCTCGATTGGCCCGATGACC
>PEVN01000321.1 GCA_002779825.1 Armatimonadetes bacterium CG06_land_8_20_14_3_00_66_21
CCTCCCCGCGCGCCATCAAGGAGAACTTTCTCCCGCCGACGACCTTCCGGTACCCGCACATGCAGCCGGACCAGCCCGACGTAGCGTAGGTCTCCGACCTGCAGCGGTAGCGCAAGCTCCCAGGTCGCAGCCATTGGCATTACAGAAGGCGCGGGAAGAACAACTCCCGCGCCTTCTGCCTTCTGGTCGCAAGCGGGCCGCCTTGACCCGTCTGGGCCGATGTGGTGCAATAGGGCCAGACACGAGGTGATCTGCAGTGCCACCAATCACGATGCGCCAAATCGTTGAAACAGACGGCGAACTCCTGCTCCGAGACTTGTCATGCCGCAAAGGGCAAGAGGTCGAGGTCACTCTGCAGGTTGAGGACGCCGACGAGTTCCCGCTGTCCACAGGCCGTCACTTGGCGAGCTCCAAGCTGGTTGGCCTGTGGAAGGACCGGACCGATATCGGCGACAGCTCGGCGTACGCCCGGGAGCTCCGGGAAAAGCTCCAGGCACCGCGGTACAAGCAGCGATGATCCTGCTCGACAGCGATGTCCTCATCGACGTGCTTCGCGACCACCCATCGGCCGTCCAATGGGCAGCCTCGGTCGAGGGGATTGCCCTGCCCGGATACGTAATCATCGAGCTGGTAGCCGGGTGCGCCAACAAGGCGGAGTTGAGAGACCTGCAGGGGGAGATGCGGGACTACCGTGTCGTCTGGCCGTCGCCCCATACGTGCCAGATGGCGCTCACGTGCTTCATGGAATACCACCTCAGCCGCGGGCTCGGCCTCCTCGACACATTCGTCGGCCACCTGGCGCTGGAACTGGGCGTCCCCCTCCACACCTTCAACGAGAAGCACTACCAAGTCATTGCCGGGCTGAAGACGGTGCAGCCGTATCAGCGCTGAGCGCGAGCTTCCCCTACCTGCACATGCAGCCGGACAGTGTGGTCGTCGTTGAGGCCATTGGGTGACTCCTTGGGGTGGAGTTGTGCGTTGAGCGTTCGGAGTTGAGCGTTCGGCGTTGTGCGTTGAGCGTAACTGCCGGGCGACGCGGTCGGGAGACCTGCGCCGAGCGAGGCGTCCTTCCGTCCCGAAGGGACAGCGTGACAATAGCCCAGAGTTTCAACTCTGGGAACTCGGAACGGGCGAACGCTCCCCACCAAGTCCTGCAAGGACGGCTGAACCCGGTTCGTTCGCACGTTCAGCCGTCCTTGCAGGAATAGAATGAACGGGCGCGCGGCCCGGTTCCCCAGGGATGAATCCCTGGGCTACTCTCAGCCTGCCCCGTTGGGGCGGACACCGGCGCACCGCGGGAGGGACGACGGGGCGGACGCGGAGACGGGAGACGCGGCACGCGGGAGACGGCCGCTGCCGCGCCATCTCTCCGCGTCCCCTTGTCTGCGTGTCCCCCCGTCCGCCCTTCCGTCGTCACTACTCCGTCGGCGGGACGATTGTGCTTGAGGACTTGGACGACCGCTTTGCGCTCAGCTTCGGCAGCGTCACGGTTCCCTCGGCGTTGGGGCCCAACTCGGCCTTTGCGCCGGCGCGGTAGCGGACCATCTGGTCGTGGGCGGTATCGGCGGCGGTATCGAACTCCGCGCCGGCGATATTCGCCTTCCGGTCCGCCTCCGCCTTGGCGTCGCGCTTGGCGACCAAGTCGGTCAGCGCCGCCTGCAGGTCGGTCTTCGTCACTCCGGCGAACGCCTTCTCCGCGGGGGCGTACTTGGTGGCGTGGGTGAGGAACTCCTGCAGCAACTCCGGCAACTTGTTTGGGTTGATATAGGGCATACCTGATCTCACCTCCTTTCACGCGAGCAGGCACTTGCAGCCACGGCTCCACCCGGAGACTCGCCCCAAACGCTCATCCATCGCTCGCGACGGTGGGGAGAGCCCGGCAAACCGAAGACAGCCGCTCTCCGGAGGTGGGTCAGTCGTCGTCGGCCCTGCGTCGTTGACAGTGGACCGCCGGTCGGCGCGTGGAAAACTGCGGGAGGAGGTCGCCAACCGTGAGGAGGAAGCTTCCGACCGCGAGGAGGTAACACGATTACACGGGGAGGTGTTACGAGAACACGAGGAGGCGTGAGGCGACCGTGAGGAGGACGCGTCCAACCATGAGGAGGAAGCTCGCGACTACGGGGAGGCGCCACGAGAACACGAGGAGGCACGAGGCGACCATGGGGAGAAGGAGCCAGACCATGAGGAGGTGGCACGATTACACGAGGAGGTAACACGCGACCGTGAGGAGGCGACGGGCGACCGTGAGGAGGAAGCTCCCGACCGCCGGGAGGAAGGGCGCGACCACGGGTCAACGGCACTCGACCAACAGTTGCAGCCCGTAAACCGCGCGCACAACTGAACGGAGCGCTTCCCGCAACCGGCCACGTCGTCTGTCTGAGCTGAGTTCCCATTCGAGCGCCTCACCAACAGGGTGATCGGGGATCAGAACGGTGGGTAGGACGGCTCACGGTCTGCACCGTTCCTCGCGGGAGCAGTGTAGCGCGCTTCAGCGGGAATGTCTGTCCGTAAAATCATGGTTTTTCCACGACCCGAGCAATGAATCTCCCGCTGTGTCGCGGTCTCCCGACCGCGACACCCCTTCGACCGAAGGTCTCCCGAAGACCAGGAGACCATGCGGTCCGGCGGGCGGCGCGGTGGCCCGAAGCGAGCGCCCCAGACCTGCGCCGAGCAAAGGCCTCGCGGATATCTTGGCAACGTCGGGCTGCCAGTGCTGCGGCAAGACCGCAAAGCCTCAGAGTCAGCCTCAGTCAGGACGCTGGACAGGGCGGTCGGACTCCCCCTCGACAGCACCCGCCAGCTTCCGCGCCGCCCGCCGCCAACTGTCACGCTCCGCTCCGCAGGGCTCGTGGCGGAACCGGTAGTCGTGCTTGCGGCAGTACTCCTGAAGCTCGGCCTGCAGGCGTTCCCAGTGACCGCGCTCTTCGTCGAGCAGAAACTGCGTCACCTCTGGCGTCTGCGCCAACAGCAGGAGCTCGCGCAAGTGCGGGAGGCACACGCCGTCGCTGGCTTGATACGCCTGGCGTCTGGGCAGCTCCTGAAAGAACGCCACCAACTCCCGCTGCGCCAAGTGGTCCGTCCGGTCTCCCGACTCGCAGGCGGGGCACGGGGCCGTGGGCTCGAGCATAGCAGCGATCGGCGGTGTCGTCCGCCGTCCGCGTGCAGAGGCGCGACAGCTCGCCGTCTCGAGATGCGGGAGCAGAGCCGCCACGACGTAGCCGGTGGCCGTTGCCGTCCCCAGGGCGTTGCCGTACTCCGTCACGTCTGCGTCGAGCAACCAGTCCGTATGCCGCGGACAGAGCCCCCACGACCGGGTCAGCCGCGCGTGGCTGGACCGTCGTTCGTGCCTTCCCAGATGAAGAAGCGCAGGTGACGCCGCTCGGCGTCGGCGCGCACCCGGCACAGAGCGCAGCCGGGTAGGCGCAGGGACTCCTTCAGGTCGGCTGAAGTCACAGAAGCTGGGGTAGCCAATGCGGTTCCTTTCTCCGCTGTCGGGGAGCCGTAAGTCACTCTGTCCCGGCGGCGGCCCGTGGTGGCGCGAACTCCTGCTCCGCGGTTTGGGCGAGCTCGTCTGGTGCCAGCCAGCGCTCCCCCAACAGCGCAATCGCCCAGGCGCCTATCGGCGCTGTGAGCGCGATCGAGAGCACCGCCACGGCCAGGATCACCTCACCGCCAGGTACACCCGCGGCTAACGGCACCGCGCCGATGGCGGCTTGGACTGTCGCTTTGGGCACGTAAGCCACTACGCAGAAGAGTCGTTCCTTCAGCGTCAAGTCGCTGCGCAAGAAACACACGTACGTGCCCACGCTGCGCCCCACCAGTCCCAACGCCACCAGAGCGGCGCCGGCCAGTCCGGCTCGCCAAGCAACGCCAACGTCCACCTGGGCACCAACCAGCACAAACAGGAGGATCTCCGCCAGCACCCACACCTTGCTCAGCTTCGCCGAGATCTTGTGCGCGAACTCCTCGGACCGCTCGAAGAGGTAGAAGCCGATGGCCATGACCGCCAGCAGCCCGGCGAAGGGCACCTTCCCTGCGAGCAACTCCTCCGTATGGACCAGCAGGATCGAGATGGCCAAGGCGACCAGCATCTGCTTCGTGGCCCGCGGCGAGAACTGGCGGAACATCTTGAGCAGCAGATATCCTGCCGCCAGCCCGGCGCCGACGCCCAAAGCCAGCGACACCGGCACCTCCGCCAGCTTTGCCCAGACGTTCACCCGCTCCCCTTTGGCCATTCCCAGCAGTGAGGAGAACACGACAATCACAAACACGTCGTCTACGGACGACGCCGCCATAATCAGCGTGGGAATGCCCTTCGCTGTGCCTCGGCGTTGCTCCTGGAGCTGAAGCATCAGCGGCACCACCACGGCGGGCGACACTGCGGCCAGAACCGCCGCCAACATGGCCGAGTCGAGGTAGCTCAGTCCCAGGAGTGGCGGCGCGGCGAGCGTGAGAACGACGCCCTCGGCAATCGCCGGAACGCACGACATCAGCACCGCTCGGGTGCCGACCCGATTGAGGGTGTCCTTTGACAGCTCCAGCCCAGCTCGGAGCAAGATGACCAGCAGCGCCAGTCGCCGCAGTTCCGGCGACAGGCGCATGGTCTCCGCACCGAGGACCTTCAACCCAAACGGCCCAACCGCGATACCGACCAGCAGCATCCCCACCAACCCGGGCACCCGGACTCGCCGGAACAGGTGATCGGCGACCAGTCCTGCCAGTGCGACCAGAGAAAGCTGAAACACCATTAGGACAACCTCCCGACGAGAATCCCACCGGGAGGCTTCCTGCGCATAACGGAGAAAGCCCCGCCAAACGCGCGCTTGACGGGGCTTCCGGAAAACGAAGACTCCTACCCGCACGCCGGTGAGTAGGAGTCATCAGCCATTCGACGATTTCGGTGGTCGGTCCACCGAGGCGAACTCCATCGCACGAAAACGATTCTACGGGATCACGACGGGTCTGTCAAGAAGGCAGCGACTCGGCGCTCGACGTCATCCGGCACCTGCCGAAAGTACGCCAGCCCGTCCGTCGCGCTGCCGAAGACGAGGGCGAAGCTGTCGCCGCTGGTGCTGACCTCGCGCCAGCCGTACCCCTCGACCGCTTCGCCAATGCACTGGCAGTGCAGCTACCGCATATCCCGTAGGCAGGCCCCGCTACTCAGCGCGTTGGTCATGCGCGAGGAGTCTTCTCGCCCTGTCGCCGTCCTCCGACCGCGACACCCCTTCGACCGAAGGTGTCCCGAAGACCTGAAGACCAGGCGGTCCAGCGGGCGGCGCCGCTACCGCTCCAGCCGCGCCTCCGCCCAGTCACCATGGTCGCCGCTGAAGCCGTCGCCGCCGTCGTGGGTGAGAAGCTCAAGCGTGGTTCTGCCGGGGAGGTCCACTTCGAGGGGCTTGGCGGCGGTGGTTCTCGTCAGCGGGCCGCTGTCGAAGGCGAGCTTGCCGTCGAGGCGCACCTGGAACACGACGCGGCCGTCGCCGGCGTGCTCGTCGCGGCCGACGAGGGCGCGGAAGGTGCGGAAGCTGCCGCCGGTGAGGTCGTACATGAGGCGGCCGTTGGCGTGGGTACCGAGGCCGCGGGTGAACTTGTGGCCGGCGATGAGCATCTCCTTTCCCCAGACGCTCTGATTCCGTTGCAGCTTGCCCCACGCCTGGGCCGACTCGTCGGGTGCGGTCTCGTCGAGGTAGACCACCGGCCGGTTGGCGTCGCCCCAGCGATTGCCGGCGCGCACAACGGTTGGCGCCTGGACGGTCAGGAGCTGCCGTTCGGACTCCATGTTGAGCGGTAGCGGGAGCGGGTTGGCGGAGAGCGGCGGCAGGGCGTTGGGCCAC
>PEVN01000168.1 GCA_002779825.1 Armatimonadetes bacterium CG06_land_8_20_14_3_00_66_21
TACCGCCCGGCGAAGTCGCCGTTCAACCGGCAGTGACACCAAGGGCCACCTTCATGCCTGCTGCCCGCGCCCCAGCTCTGTCTTGACCGTCAGGCGCAGGTGCGATATCGTGTGCATGATATACACTCATGCAGGGCAGTGAGTGCACCACCGCCCAGGTGAGCGCCCATGACAAGAACCCTCATCACGATCAGCGAAGACGACAAGAGGTGGCTTGACCACTACAGCCGCGCCCACCAGCAGTCGATGGCGGAGACCATTCGTCAGGCGGTCTCGGATTTCCGCACGCGGCTGAGCGGGCACACCCAAGACGCGTTGTTGGAGGAGACGGCCGGGATCTGGCGGCGCAGGGCAGTAGACGCGCTTGACTACACGCGGGGGCTTCGGGACGAGTGGGAGTCGCGGGATCCATGAAGCTCCGGCACCTGCTGGACACAGTGATTTTCGTCGACCACCTAAACGGAATCGCGCTCGCTACGGCGTGGTTGGGCTCTGTGCCCGACGGGCAAGCCGCCATCTCCGCAGTGACGCGCGCGGAGGTGTTGGTGGGGACAGACGAGGGAGACAGGCCGAGCGTGCTCAGCCTGTTGGGCAAGTACCCGTGTCTGCCCGTCACGGTCGAGGTCGCGGATCGGGCGGCCGGGATGCGCCAACGACACGGCTGGAAGCTACCCGGTGCTTTCCAGGCGGCGCTGGCGGAGGAACACGGCCTGCGCTTGGTGACACGCAACACGAAGGACTTCTCCCCGGAAAAGCACGCATTCGTCCTGGTTCCGTACAAGCTGTGACTCGCCTCAGGTTCTCTTCGCCCGCATGCCGCGCAGAAGGCGCTTCCCAGTTGATTCGCCCACGCATTGGCGGTAGACTGGAGACCTGCGATGGAGTTCGCTTCAGTGAGCCGCTCACCGAAACCGTCTACCGACTGATGACTCCTGCTCGCCACCGTGCGGGCAGGAGGTTTCGTTTCCCTGGAAGCCCTGCCCGGCGCGTGCTCGGCGGGGCTTCTGCTTTGCGGGGAGAGCGCTCCGCCAGACGAGGTGTTCTGCTCGTTGCCAAAACCGGCCGCGGGCGATCACGCCGACCTTTCGGCGCTGTTCGGCGCAGTGGCCACTACCATGGAAGCCCCCTCACCCACGAACTCGCTCGCCAGCGCAGACTCTGAGGCGCTCCGCGCCTACTCGCACGCGAAGCAGTCACTGGCGCGGCAGGTGCAGACCCTCCAGGACGTCTGCCGGCGCTCCGGAAACGAGGTGCGCTCCGCCGCGTGCCGCGAACTGTTGGCGAAGCTGGCGGAGGACCGCTTCACGCTGGCCGTGGTCGGGCAGTTCAAGCGCGGCAAGAGTTCGCTGATGAACGCTCTGCTGGGGTGCGAGGTGCTCCCCATCGGCGTGCTGCCCGTCACCTCGGCCATCACGGTGCTTCGCTTTGGCCCGACTGAGCGACTGCTCGTCACGCGCAAGGCGGCCCAGTTTCCGGAAGAAGCGTCGGTGTCGCGCCTGAGCGAGTACGTGACGGAGACCGGCAATCCCGGCAACCGCAAAGGCATCTCGGCGGTCTACGTAGAGCTGCCCCATCCGTTTCTCCGCCGCGGGCTGGAGTTCGTCGATACGCCGGGCGTGGGATCTGCCGTCGAAGCCAACACGGCTACGACCTACGAGTTCCTGCCGAAGTGCGACGCCGTGGTGTTCGTGACCAGCGGCGAAACGCCGTTCACCTCCGCCGAGAAGGAGTTCCTGCGGGACATCCGCGAGCACCTGCGCAAGGTGTTCGTAGTGGTCAACAAGGTCGACCTGCTCGCGCCCGAGGACCGGGAGCAACTGCTCCGTTACCTCGAAGCCTCGTTGAGGGAGCATGTCGACGCTGCCGACCTGAAGTGCTTCCCCGTGTCGTCGCGCCAAGCGCTGGAGGCGAAGCTGAGCGGCAACGGCGCCGGCTTGAGCGCCAGCGGGTTGCCCGCGTTGGAGGAGGCGCTGGGTCGGTTTCTGGCGACCGAGCGGCAGGCAGTGCTCCTGGAGGCAATCGCCGACAAAGCCCTCCGGCTGTGCTCCGAAGAACTGCGGGAGGCACGCGCGTTTCGCCACCTCCGCGTCCAGGCAGGAGCGCATCCGCCGGGGGACGCCGAGGTCGCTTCCCAGTTCGCTGCCTTGAGGCAGCAACACGTAGCGCGGGTGAAGGAGCTGGAACAGCAGGTTCAACGCCAGCTTCGCGCGGAGATCGCGACGCGGTGGGAAGCCTTCGCCAGTGCGGAGACGCCGGCGCTGGAGCGAGAGCTGGAGGCGGAACTGGCGGAGCGGACCAAGGACCAGGCAGTCACGGCGCTCCATTGGACAGCCCTTCGGGTGCGCAACCGGCTGAAGGAGGACGTGCAGCGCTGGTGGGCCGCACAGCAGGCCGAACTCGAGCAGACCATCGCCGAGGTGGGCGCAGCTTCGGTGCAGGCGCTCTGGCAGGAGACCGCTGCTCTGGTGGATCGGTTGAGCGAAACGGCAACGGTGGAAGAGCCGGTGGTCGAGTCGCCAGCCGAACGCCGGACGCTTGGGGTGTCGTGGCTTCCACTGGGGCGGGTGCGGTGGGACCCGGAACTGCCGACCGGCCTCAAACCTCTGCCCCTTCGACTCTGCCGGAAGAAGGTCCGCGAGCGACTTGTGGGTCAGCTTGCCGGTTGCCTGGACAACGCCGGCCACCTGGTGCAGACGACCTGCGAGCGTAGCCTTGAGCACGCGGTTCACGCACTCAAGACGGGGCTGGGCGACCGCACTGACCGCCTGGAAAACCGGGCGCGGGCGGCCGCCTCTGGGGGGAAGACGGCGGGCGGTGGCCGCGACGAGTCACAGGCAGAACTGACGGCTCTCCGCGACCAGTTGTTGCAGTCCCTCGGTCGAGCCGCGCCGGCGGACACGCCGGCGCCGGCGCGTTCGGCCGACGGCAGCGGCTCTCGACCGGAGCCTGTCCAGTCGCTGGAAGCCCTGGACCTGCAACGGGCGTTGAGCACCCGGGGCTGCCCCGTGTGCGACGCTTTGGAGAAGGTGGCGTTCGACTTCTACACTCGGTTCCAATACGAGTTGTCCACCTCGGCCGATGCCCAGCGCGCCTTCGCCGACGAGGCGGGCCTTTGCGCACTTCACGCGTGGCAGTTGGCCGGCGTGTCCTCCCCGCAGGGAATGAGCCGGGGCTATCCGCTCTGGGCCGAACGAGCGGCGGAAGTGGTGACGAAGCTGCGCGGCCGAGAGCCAGGGGAGTCGCTCTCCTTCGCCCAGCTTGCCTGCTCCACGGAGAAATGCCGGGTGTGCGAGTTACTGAGAGAGTCCGCGGCGACGGTGTTGGCGCGCGTCGCAGAGTTCCTCCAGTCCGCCGAGGGGCGGGAAGCCTACGAACGAAGCCAGGGGCTCTGCCTCCGACACCTGGAAGGACTGCTGGGCCGCCTGGCGGACGGCGACTGTCGGGGGTTTCTCCTGAGCCACGCCGCCCGCCGTCTCGCCGAGACGGCGGAAGACATGCGCAGTTACGCCCTCAAGCACGACGCCATCCGCCGGGCGCTCGTGAACCGAGACGAACGGGACGCCTACCTGCGGGCGCTGGTCCACCTGGTCGGCGCCAGGAACCTCTGCGTGCCGTGGGGCGAACAGGAGGAGTAGCGCCGCCGCGCCCGACGGCGTACCGGCTACTTCACCACCAGCACACTGCATGGCGCCACGCGGGTGACCGTCTGCGAAGTGCTGCCCCAAATGCGCTCGAAGATGCGGCTGTGGCCCATGAAGCCGATGACCAGCAGGTCGAAGCCGCCCTCCTTGCAGAAGGTGGCAATGGACTCGACTTCGTGGCCGGCGACCACGTGGGGCTCAGCTTGACGTCAGCGGCTGCGGCTTCGGCGGCCGCCTCGGCGTTGAGCCCCTCGAAGAAGCCGTTGCGCTGCGCCTTCATCTCCTCGAACTCGCCGCCGGTGGCGACGTACTGCGGCAGGTCTTCCTCCACCGAGATGGAGTGCCGCTCGGCGCTGCAGGTCGTCGCCAACTGGATAGCCGCCGTCAGCGCTTTGCGGGCGCCCTCCGAACCATCGTTGGCAATCAGGATCTTCTTGAACATCACCATCACTCTTCTTCCGGTAGGTTAGCAGCGGCCGGTCCGGTGCGCCAGCCGCTCTCGGCCTCTTCGCGGCCTGGTTTGAAAAACGACTGGGCAATGAGGGTCGGCACCACCGCGCTGGCAATGACTACCGTAACCAGAACGGTGTACTGGCTCTGCGTGATAAGACCGCGCGTGTAGCCGAACAGGGCGGAGATGCTGCCGAAGGTCAGTCCCGTGCTCATGAGCAGCGTGGTGTACATGCCGGACTTCGGCGCGAAGCGGAACGCGCTCGTCAACGGAAACACGCCGAGGAACTTCGCCGCCAGCTTGACTGCCAACAGCACGACGATGAGGCCGAACCCGCTGACGACCGCCGGCAGCGACACCAGGGTACCCGCCTTCAGGAAGTAGAACGGGGTGAGCAAGGCGAACGTCGTCGTCCGCAGGTGCCGGACCATCTCGCGGTGCTCCTTGAACAGCCCGGCAACCACCAAGCCCAGCAGGTAGGCGGGCAGCACCGCCTCGCTGTTGGCCTTCGTGGCGAGCCAGCCCAAACCAAACAGGAGCAGGAACAGGAGCTTGAGCTCCGGTTCGCTCACGTGTCCGCTGAACCTGCGGAAGAACCACCGGGCGAGTCGGGGGGGCACTGCCAGCACCGCCACGGTCACCCCGCCGAACACCGCCAGCCAGAGGTTGTAGTCGGCGAATACCGCGCCCAGGGCGAGCACTGTTCCCAGATCCGTCACAAAGCACGCGGCCAGCAGCAGCTTGCCGAACTCCGTGTGGTTCAGACCCGTCTCAACCATCACAGCATACACGACCGCGACGGAGGTCGTGGACAAGGCGATTCCGCAGATCTGGGCCGCGTCCGGCGACCAGTGGGCCACGTAGTGGGCGTAGCCCATCGCGCCGAGGAACGGCAGCAAGAAGCTGAAGAAGCCGATGCTGAGGCTTTCTTTCCCGTACCTGCGCAGGATTTCTGGCTCGATTTCGGCGCCCGCTAAGAACGTCAGCAAGATGCTGCCGAACCCGGCCAGAAAGCCGATCCACTCCACCTTCGGGTCCAAGCCTCAGACCTCCTGATCCGGGTCGGAAGCATTTTGGGACCATTTGCTCATT
>PEVN01000511.1 GCA_002779825.1 Armatimonadetes bacterium CG06_land_8_20_14_3_00_66_21
CCTTCCACTGCCGCACCAGGTAGCGGTTCAGCGCGCAGAACACGCTGCCGTAGTTCTCGCTGGGCATCACGTGGTGGTTCTCGCTGAAGTCGTTCCACGTCGCCTGCTGCACCCAGTTGACGCCGCAGTCGGTCATCGCCTGCCAGGAATCGCGAAACGTCTTGGTGCCCTGCTGCGATTGGTACACGGCGATCTCCGGCCGCCAGTAGCCGATCTTCGTCGAGCCGACCCACTGCCCGTCGGGGCACACGTTCCGGTACTGGTCCACCACGGTCTTGGTTCGCGCGGGAGACATCTCCGGGAAGGAGTTGGCGGCCGGGAACAGAGTCAGCCAGGGGCGGGCTTCGTCGAGCGTGGGCTCGGGTCCCAACACGCAGTAGTGCCCGTACTCGCCCACCCAGTAGGCGTCGCAGCCGGCGTCGTGCAAGCGGGCAAGGACTTCCTGCCACTTCTCGGGCGAAGTGCCGTAGGGCGCGTACGTCAGGATCACCGGCTTGCCCTGGCAGCGAACGACGCACGGCTCGGCGGCGAACTCCTCGAACCACGCCCGGACCTTCGCGACGATGGCGTCGACGGTCACATCGAACCGGCCAAGCCCGTCAAACATCGGCGACAGGCCCAACGGCAGGTCGTTCTGCTTGACCAGCGCAACCAGTTGCCGGAAGGCGGGGAGCGCGTGCTTGTCCTCGATGAACAGGTCGATCGACAGCCCGTCGAACCCGGCGGCCGCCGCGTTGCGCAAGTCGATCAGCCGAGACGACGTGCCGTCGGTCGGCGGTCGGTCCAGCGGCCGGTCGTGGAACTGCTGCGCGAAGTCGCGGTCAACCGGGAAGCAGATCATGTAGCACGACCAGACGAACTTGGTCTGCGGCGTGATGTCCACGGGGCGGGCGTCGGCGCCGAAGGCCACCGTGCACCCGAGCTGCATCAGGACCGCGACCACCGCTTTGGTTTTGCCGTTCATCTCTGCTTGCCTTCCTGGCGCGCGATGCGGCCTCTTCTCTACTCGCTGCGCTGCTTCGCTGCCTCGTCCGCCTGCTCGCGCGAAAGCTCCCGGACGCGCAGCCTTTCGACGCGGGCCTTCGTCTCGTCGCCCCAGGTGCGCAAGCCGAGGCGACCGGGGGCGACGGCAAAGTTGCGGACGGAGAAGACGGGCTTGCCGTTGAAGTCGAACCACAGGCGGTCGTCGGCGACCAGGACGCGAGCTGTCTGGCGCTTGCCGGGTTCGGCTGCGTAGGCGCCCACCTTGCTTGCTGCGTCGCTCAAGGAGTTGTATCTCCGGTACTGCTCCGTGCGGAAGGGGATCGACAGGGTGGTCCCTGGCCCGTTGTCGGCGAAGACCAGCGCCACTCGACCGGCGCCGGTGAAGCGGGCAGGGAGGGCTGCGGAGCGGGCCAGAGCAATCCAGCAGAACGCCTTCTCCGAGCACGAGCCAGTGCCGCGGGCGAGCACCGTGGGGGCGTCGTCGTGGGCGCCCAATCGCTCGTACACGAGGCTTGCGGCGAGGTACCTGTGGATCCCCGCCGCGGTCTCCTCGGGTCGCCCGTTCGGGCCCGTCAGTGCGTGCGCCTGCTGCCGGATCCTGTCGGCCGACAGCACGTACTTCAGGCTGTCGCCGAGGTAGTCACGGCTGACCGCTTCCTGAACTGCTTGCGAGGGCGGCGGGGCAGAGTCGTCCAGGTTCGCTTTGAGGTCGCGCAGGCTGACGCGTGCCATCCAGCAGGCGTGCGGCGACTGGTTGGGAGCGGGTGTGCCGAGGACGAAGTGCGCAATCTGGTTCCCCCAGCGGTCCTCCAGGAGGTCGGCCGGCGGCGGCACGCAGACCAACTCTCGCACCGTCTGCCGTTCGGTGGTCTGCGGCAAGTAGAGGAATGCTTCGGCCACGCGCCCCCGCGGTTTGGCGACCGGGAGGGCACGAGCGACCACCATCACGAGCCGCTCAACAGGCTTCCCCAGTTCCAGGCGCCCGCCGGTGGTCTCTGCGCGCACGCGCGGCGTCAGCGCCAGCGTGCGCGGCGGCTCGCAGTGCGAGGCGGTGGACAAGGCGACGGACAGCAACGGGATCAGCAGGGGGATCCCTCGGTGGAGTTGCATCTACGTCCTCCGTGGGCTGGGACGGCGCGCGAGCGCCGACAAGGGTTGGGGTAGGGGAGCGTTGGGGGAAATGGGGTGCCGGAGGTGCGGGGCGGCGCCGCCTCACTTCACAGTGCCCACACGCCAGCGGCGAGCGTCCACTGTACACCACCCACCCTCGCGCCGCAACACGGGGTTGCCCGCGCGTGTGGGCCGTGTAGAATGACGCCCTGCCGCAATTGGAGGATCACCTGATGGCTACCGTTCACCGCTCACCGCTGTCGTCCCCTCGTGCCTTGGTGTCGGGCGTCCTGGGCCTTCTCGGCTGCGCTACCAGCCAGTGCCCTGCCGCCGGAATTCCTGAAGTGGTCGCCTACGGCGGCCGCCAGTCCTACCGGCTGACCGACGGCCGGTCGGAGGCCATCGTGGTGCCCAGCCTGGGCCGAGTCATGCGCTATGGACTGGTGGGCGGCTACAACTTCCTGTGGAACTCGAAGCAGACGACGTTCAAGTCGGGCGAGTGGAAGAACTGGGGCGGCGACAAGACGTGGCTGGCGCCGCAAGGCGACTGGGCGGCGTATCTCGGGCACGGCTTCCCACCGGACCCGGTTCACGACGGGACGCCACACCTGGCGAGAGTGCTTGCCAATGGGCATCTGCTGATGGCAAGCCAGAACTCGCGGGCGTTCGGTGCCCGGCTTATTCGGGAGTTCTGGTTTGACCCGTCGGGCGATTTCATCATCAAGCAGACGGTGGAGAAGACCGCTGGGACGCCGATGATGGCGTCGCTCTGGAACGTGACGCAGATCCCGCCCGACATCGAGCGCGTCTTCGTTCCCCTCAATGCCGACAGCCCGTACAGCGGCGGCTTCTACTGGTTCGGCGGGCCGAACCCGACGGCTGAGGTGGCGCCGCTGTCGCCCACGTTGCTGCGCTACCGGCACACCGCCGACGCAAGCTACAAGCTCGGTGCCGACTCGCCGGTGTGCGCCATTGCAGCGGTCAAAGCCGGCGTCGCATTCGTGGAGCGGGCACCCCGCCCGCCGGGCGACTACCCCGAGGGCGCGTCAGCAGCGGGGTTTCCGGTCGAGGTCTACAATGGCGGCGGCGCGGCGGGCTACACCGAGATGGAGCTGCTGTCGCCGCTGCGACCGCTGAAGCCTCGCGACTCCTTCAGCCAAACGCTGCGCTGGAGCCTGCACGAGTTGCCGGCGAAGGATGTGGCGGAGGAGGGCGTCATCGCGGCGCTGGAAGCGAAGCTGCTGCAGCCGTGGGAGGAGCCGGCGGCACCGTAGGTGCTGCCGGGAGCTACGAAGCACCGCAGCGACCGGTCAAGTCAGTCCAGTCGCACTCAACCACTCCACCACTCCCTGACCCCAAGCGCAGCTCAAGGCCCGGTCACATTGAGTGCCGCTCTCTCGGCACATACGCGCGCGACCATCCCCGCCATCGCTCGGTGCATCCGCGCGGTCGCCTCGCCCAACCACCGCTGCCGGGTCATGCCCTCCATGCCGGACAGGTCGACGGGAGGCCCGAAGCGAGCCGCCAACGGGCGCGACAGCCGCTGCGGCAGTAGCCGCCCAACGCGTATCAGCTCGCCCGTCCCCGCCGCCGCAAATGGCACCACCGGCGCGCCAACCTCCCGGGCGACCAGCGCCGCTCCACGCTGGAACGCGCCCAATTCGCCGGTGGGGCTGCAACGGCCTTCGGGGTACATGACCAGGAGGTTGCCAGCCCGGAGCACCTCGGCAGCGCGGTCGAGCGCGCGTCGCTGGCCGCGGAGCGAGTCGATGGGGAATGCGAGCATCGCGGTGATCAGCGGCGAGAGCACGGGGATGCCGAACAGGTACTCGCGAGCCACAAACCAGACCGGTCGGGGTGTGCAGATCGCCACGACCGGAGGGTCGCACACGCTCAGGTGGTTGCAGACCACCAGCACCCCACCCGACCGCGGCACGTGCTCCTGCCCTGACATTCGGATCCCGCCGCACGCCGCAAGCACGGCCCGGATACCCGCGTAAATCAGCGGCTGGAGGACCCGGTATTGGGGCGAAGGAGGGGCAAACGGATCGGGGGAACGCATGGCAGAAGTGGCGATTATAGCGCGCCTGGGCGCCTCCGGTCAACAGGCGGCTATTGCTCGCTCGGGCGTCCCTCCCGAACCCGAAGGTTGCCTCCCTGCGCGACATTCGGGTATGCTTCCCAAGCCAGGAGGACAACAACATGAACACAACTACCCGTCATCAGCGAAGCCTCACCGTCTGGATGGCTGCCGCGTTGTGCCTCGAAGGAGTGAGCCCCATGAATGCCCAGCAAGCCGTGCCCCTCACGACCGGAAGTGTGCTTCGGGAGATGACTGACCTGAGCGTGTTGGCGGAGTTCCCCGACCCGCCCTACAAGACGGTGCAGTTCTCGTCATACGACCGGCGCAGCGTGGCGCCGTACGCGCCGGACTGGTACGCCAACAGCGACGGCTTCGGGCGGGAGCCGATTCCGGGGTTCCTGAAGACCCTTCAGGAGCCGGGCGAGGACAAGGTGGGCAAGTACCTGTTAGCGCAGGTGGACGGTCCGGGCGTCATCTGCCGAACGTGGACGGCGGCAATCAACGGCGAAGTGAAGGTCGTCCTGGACGGGCAGGCTGCCCCGCTCTACGAGGGGAGTGCGAACGACTTCCTGGGGCACACGCACAGCGCGCTGGCGCAGAAAGCCGGGCTGATCACGGAGCCGATTGGCGCCGGCTTCCGGCAGGCGGAGGCATGCTACTTCCCGGTTCCGTTCGCCAAGAGCCTGCGCGTCGAGTGGCGTGGGAGGCTGGACCAGCTTCACTTCTACCACCTCGAAGTGCGCCGCTACCCGGCAGGCACGCCAATCACCACCTTCAGCCTGGCCGACCTCACCACGTACGCCACCGACATCGCGCGGACGCTTCGCGTGCTGCAAGCACCCAACGCCAACTGGAGGGCGCCCATTGCCGGGCAGGTGGAGCCGTTTGAACTCACGGTGGCGCCGGGCGCTCAGGAGAGCAGCGAAGAGGCGCCGGGCCCCGGCGCCATCCAGGAGATCCGGCTCAAAGTGGAAGCCGGCGAGCTGCACCGGGCGCTTAGACAGGTGATCGTGAAGGGCTTCTTCGAGGGCGCGCCGCAGCCGCAGGTCGAGGCGCCCATTGGCGACCTGTTCGGCAGCGGACCGGGCGTGAGTCCATTCGACTCGTTGCCCACGAGCGTGCTGCCTGACGGCACCATGGTCTGCCGCTTCCTGATGCCGTTCCGCACCTCCGCCCGGTTCGTGCTGGACAACCGCGGCGACCAGACAATCCGCGTGGCCGGGCAAGTCGCGTTGCAGAGCTACAACTGGCGGGAGGGCACCTCCATGCACTTCCACGCCAAGTGGCGCGTCGATCACGGTTTGCTGGCCGGCGGCGGCGCCGACTCCTTCGACCTGCCGTACCTGTGCGCGCGCGGGAAGGGGGTGTTCGTGGGCGCGGCCTGCATGCTGCTCAACCCGACCGGCGTTCCGACCAGCGGGGGCAACTGGTGGGGCGAGGGCGACGAGAAGATCTGGGTTGATGACGACACGTTCCCCTCGCTCTTTGGGACCGGGTCGGAAGACTACTACAACTACGCCTGGAGCCGGCCCGACCTATTCAGCTTCGCATACTGCGCGCAGCCGCTGGACACCGGTCCCGATAACCGCGGCTTCGTTGCCAACATTCGCTGGCAGATCCTCGACGCATTGCCGTTCGAGTCGAGCCTGGACTTCTACATGGAGCTGATGCACCACAGCCGCACGCCCGACCTCAGTTACGCCCGCTTGGCCTGCTTCTACGCGCTGCCCAGCGTTCGCGAGGACCATCTCCCGATCACCACTGCCGATGTGACGCAAGGACTGGAGCTGCCGGACAACTGGCAGCCGGTTGCCGCCGGCGCGGCTCGGGGTGCGACGTTCTATCAGGCTGAAGATCTCCTTGTCGACACGCCGGCCAATGTTGAGATCGTCTCCGGCCGAATGTGGTCAGCGGGCAAGCTGGTTCGTTGGACGCCAAAGACGGAAGGTGAATCAACCCAGTTGAGGCTGAACCTCGCGAAGGCGGGCCGCTACCAACTCGTCGCCACGGCTGCATTCACCCCGGCCAGCGGGCGCTTCACTGCGAAGATCGACGACGACACCGACCTGTCGCCAGTCGCTGATCTCTTCACACCCCATCACACGATGCTCCGCAACCTGTTCTTCAGCGCTGGCGACCAGCACGCCGTCGACCTCACGGCAGGCGAGCACACGATCACGCTAACCGCCCGCGGGAAGAATGAGGCGAGCCGCGGAATGGAGATCGGCGTTGATTTCGTGTGGCTGCTCGCCAGGTAGTGAGCGATCTCAGGAGAATCCGGCTGCCGAGTCGGCGGCCCCTTTCATGTCTGTGAACCTTGAGGTATACCCGCGAAGGTTGGGAACACACCGAAGTCCCGGTGCGACTTCGGCTCCGTCTGGGAGAATACCCTCTGTCCTACGTCTGCTGCACGCCTGCCGGGGAAGTTCTGCGAACTTCCACTTCGGTGTATTCCTAACCTTCGCGAGTATACGTGGAGGTGCGGTGACATGCGGAACGCGAAGCGGAGAAACGCCGCCCGAGGCAGGAGTGCGGGAGCGGGCGCCAAGTCCTGCTGGGCGGCAATTCACTGGCTGGTGGAGGTGTGCCTGTTGACCACGGTCTGGGCGTGTCGAGCAGAGGCAGAACAGGTGACCGGGATCGCGAGCATTCAGGCGTTCCCGCAGAAGCTGGTGGTGAACTTGACTGGAAGCGCGAAGCCCGCGCGACTGGTGGAGCTGCGACCCTATCAGACCGATCCGTCTGCTCAGTCGGCTCGGTCTGATCTGTCCGTTAGCACCACGAGCCAGCGCCGCCTCGACCTCCCCCGCTTCGCCGGCCAACGCGACCGGCTCTACAGCAAGTTCCAGTTGGTGGACGCCGCCACAGAGCATCCGCTGGGCGCACCGCACTACGTGGACGACCTGTCCGGACTCCCCGCCTGGAAGTTCGACATGCCGTGGCCGAAGAGCAAGAAGGGCGTCACCTGCCCGGTCGACCTCGACGACCTGAAAGCGTTGGGCGTGAAGTACGTCGACACCAACGTTATCCTCAACGGACTGCTGGACTGGCGGAGTGAGAATCCGGCGGAGTCGTGGGAAGTGGACGGGCAGAAGGTCGGCATCAACCTCGACTACGTCCGCCAGTTCGACCCGCAGATCAAACAGATGAACGACGCGGGCATCAACGTGACGCTGATCATCCTCAACGGCGTACCGACCGCACCGGACCCCGCGAATCCACTGATCCATCCGCGAACCGACTTGGCAGGTGCGCCCAATCACCTGGGCGCGATCAACGTCAACGACGAGCGAGGGCTGCGCTACTTCCGCGCGGCGATGGAGTACCTGGCGCACCGTTACTCCGACCCGGACGGGGCGCACGGCTGGGTCAGCGGCTACATCATCGGCAACGAGCTGCAAGCACACTGGGTCTGGCACAACACCGGCCTGATCGCCGCTGACGACCTCGCCCGCGACTACGCCACTCAACTCCGTATTGCCTGGCTGGCCGTGCGACGGTATCACAGCAAGGTGCGCGTCTATGCGTCCATGGATCACCACTGGACAGCCCGCTTTGGCAGTGACCCGCTGAAGTCGGTGCGCGGCGACAAGCTGCTGGAGCAGCTCAATGCCGTCACCAAAGCCGAAGGCGACTTCCCCTGGAACGTGGCGTTCCACCCGTATCCGGAGCACCTCGGCAACCCGAAGTTCTGGGAGGACAAGACCGCAGTGCTGGGCTTTGACACGCAACGGATCACCTTCAAGAACCTGGAGGTGCTGCCTGCGTTCCTGCACCAAGAGCCGTTCCTCTGCTACGGTCAGCCGCGGCGGATCATCCTGTCCGAGCAAGGGCTCCACTGCCCGGACGGCCCCGACGGCGAGGAGATCCAGGCAGCGGCGTACGCGCGTGCGTACTACAAGGTCAGTCATCTGCCCGACATCGACGCGTTCATTCTGCATCGGCACGTCGATCACCGCGACGAGGGCGGCCTGCACCTGGGGCTGTGGACCTGCAAGCAGGACGGCCCAAACCCGGGCGTGCCCGACAGGAAGCGCTTGATCTGGGACGTGTTCCGGCTGGCCGACACGGACCAATGGGAGCAGGCGTTCGCCTTCGCGAAGCCGATCATCGGCATCAAGGACTGGAATGAAGCTCTGCCGTCTGCCGGGCCAATCCTGGCAGACTCCGGCGTGTTCGCCGCCCCTCTTGACCCGAGGTCGGTCGTGTACGACCTGATCGACAACATGGGCAAGGCGCAGGTCACCACCTGCCTCGACTGGCGAGTCTCGACGGCAAAGGGAGCGGACGGGCGGCTCTACCCGACGCTCTTCCAGCACCCGCCGGCCAAAGACGGCACCCTGGGTACCGCCACCTTCGCCCTCGAACTGCCGAAGCTCCCAGCGGGCCGCCGCCTGGAACTGCAGTTCGGCACGGTGCTCACTGCGCCGAGCAGTGACGGCGTGGAGTTCGCCGTGCTCGTCGACGGCAAGGAGGCATGGGCGGAGAAGCAGACTGCGGCGGAACAGCCGACCGCCCACACACTCGACCTCTCGGCCAACGCCGGCCAGACCATTCAGCTCACACTCCGGGTGGACTCACTGAAAGACGCGGGAAACGACTGGGCGAACTGGTTGCGGCCGGCGGTCGTGCTGACGGAGACGAAGACCGCCGGCTGACAGGCCCGCCCGGAGGCGACTACGTGTGCAGCCGGGGCTGGCCGGGAGGCAGCTCGGGCTCCCACTGCAGGACTGGCGGGTTGCCGAAGACGACTGAGGGCCGGCCGGCGTTGCGCCACACGAGCTTGGCCATCAGCGCATAGTACGGGCACCACACGCACCACGGCGACAAGGTGTAGTGCCACCCGATGAAGTCGAGAATGGGCAGATGGACCAGGCAGACCAGCGCCAACGCCATCACCGTCGGCTCCTCCCGGCGATACCGCCAGAGCAGGGAGCGCGTACAGGGTCGAGATCATCCGCAGCAAGTCCCGGGGCTCTTTCCCTCTGAAGACTTCTCCGAGGGCTCCGACTGCGTTCCCGAACGAGGGTGTTGCGAACCGGAGGTAGAGCAGGGCGGCCACCGCCGTCAGGACGAGGGCCGCGTAGGGGGTGGTGAGCGGGCAACCGGGGTGCCGGCTGCGCAGTCGGCGGAGGGCGCACGGGCAGGCGACCAGCAGCGTCGCCAGCCCTGGTAGCCACCACTCGCGAGTGAGTAGGTAGCGGCCGAAGGTCGGGAAGAGGAAGGTCAAGGGCTTGGAGACGAATTGGATGGGCTTCAGGCTCGGATTGCGCACATGCTCGATGATCGCCGCCCGGTAGGCGAAGAAGGCGCAGGTCAGGAGCAGCATCCCGCCGGCTTGGAGCAGCCCGTCCCGCAGCGTCACCTTCGCGTTGCGTCGCCGGCACAGGACCACCGCGCCGGCGAATGCGGGAAACACGTAGACCTGCTCCTTCACCAGACAGCCGACGACAAACAACACCCAGGACCAGCCGAGGTACTTCGTCTCGGCCCGCTCGAACCACACGTCGAAGCACACCAGAGCGCCGAGCATCAGCCCGTTCATCAGCAGCTCCTGGTGGACTGGGAACCACGCCAACCAGAAGTCGGGCTGGCCGACATTGTGGAAGCGGACATGGGCGGCCAACACCCCGGCAAGCACCGCGCAGACCGGCAACTTCGTCAGCCGCAGCGCCAGTGCTGACGCCAGCAGGCAGTTGCCGACGAAGAGGCAGAAGCCGAACAGGGCCGGCCAGAGGAAGCCCCAGTGGAATCCCACCCAGCACTCCGTCCAGTAGAGGTAGGAGCTGAGGGGGCGGAACGTCGGAATGCCGTACTGGATCCAGGCCCCGTGCCACCACTTGAGCCCGTCCACCAAACGTTGGGTGTCGCCCGGTAGCCGACGAGGATGGACTGCACGTCGTTCATCCGGAGCACGTCGTGCACACCGCACTGACGGATGAACTGCCAGTTCCAGACCGCGGCCGCCACCGACACGGCCACGACCAGGCCGAGCTTTGCGTTGCGGCTCACCAGCACCCGCCTCCGTTCCCGCTCTCCGGCCGCTGGGTCGCTACGGCACGAACTCGACGTCGGTCGCCAAGATCGTCCCGTCGCCGCCTTGGGTCGCGATGCCATGGGTGCCGATGAGAATGGCGTCGAGTTGGTCGAGGTCGAGCCGCTGATTCTCGTCCTTCGCCCACCCGCCCAACACGAAGTCGGCGAAGGGCACTTCGAGGGTCTTCCAGTCGTCGGTTGGTGGCGGGGGCGGGTCGATGATGTACTGTCCGCCACCCCGCTCCCGCAGCGTCACCAATAGCCCTTTCAGCCCTGCTGGCAACGTTGCCTTGTAGGTGAACTTGAGCGCGCGGTAGCCCTCCAACTCAGCCGCAGGCAGAGGTGTCGCGGGCAGGGCGTACATGTGGCGCCCGCCCGGGAACGTGAGGTCGAATCGCATGCACGCCTTGCCGTCGGGCCCCTCATTGGGCGTGCTCACGACGCCCTTCGCGTCGGGGTCCTTGCCGACGGTCCACGTGCCGGGGCCGTCGCCGGTGATCCGCAGCGCCTGAGCCGGGCGATAGGGTTCGCTGGTGAAGAACGCCTTGGTCAGCTCCCACGTGCCCTTTGCCGGACCGTCGATTGCCAGCCCCAGCCACACGCGCTCCGCCTGCCCCCACTGCAGTTCGGTGTCGGCATCCTGGCTGAACGCTGCTCTGCTGAACGACACCAGCGGCATGCGGACCTCACCCAGGTCCCCCGTCCGCAGCGGTCGCGTGCTGACCTTGAACCACGCGCCGCCATCCTTCTCGTAGATCACCAGCGCCAGCCGCGGCGACTCGCCCTGGGTCAACCGCAGCCGGCACGTCACTGAGAGCGCTTTGGCACCCTCCGGTGCCTGCTGTACCGGGGCTTCCAGCGCGAGCAGGCGACGCTCGTCGCCGGTCTTCTCGAACGTGACGCGAACGCCCTCGGCATCGGCCGCCTTCACCTTGTCGAGCTTCGCGGTCAAGTTCGTGAACGGCACCAAGCGCAGGTCCTCGACGCCACCCGCCCCGCCGCCGAGCGGCACCTTCACCGGTGGCTGGGCGGCAACGAACGACGTGGCGGCGAGCGAGAGGAGGAATCCGTACAGAGCAGTCTTCGAATGGCGCATTGCTGATCGTCTCCCTTGCAGATGCTGGACGCTAGTGTCTTTCTTCGATGGGCGGCGTCCCTGTCCTCTTGGGCGCGCGATTCGCCGCGCTGGAGGGCTGCGCGGTGGCGGTACTGGAGGTGGGGCGACCGGTCGCACGGGCACCCAAGGTCACTCCCGCCGCAACCCCTTGACGCCGAATAGCGTTGGTAGTATGAACTACGGCAGAGCACTTTGTCCAAGAAGGTGAGCGACAATGCATCCAGGTTACTGCTGGCTGACGATGACGGTGTTTCTCCTGATCATGGAGGTCCTCACGCCCGGTACGTTCTTCATGGCGTCGTTGGCAATGGGGACGCTGGTTGCCGGGCTGGTTGCCTTCGTGACTTCGGCAGCTTGGGCGCAATGGGCGGTGTTCTGCGCGGTGACCCCAGCCACGGTCGTCGTGTGCCGCAGGCTGGTGACTCGGCTCGACAAGAGCTTGGCGGTGCCGATGAACGTCGACGCGCTTATCGGCCGCACTGTCCAAGTGACCCAGCGCATCGACGCAGCCGGCACCGCTGGACGCATCCGCGTGGACGCGCAGGACTGGCGGGCCGTGGCGGACCGCGACATCGCCGAAGGCGAGAACGTCGAAGTGAGAGAAGTGCGCGGCACCCGGTTGTTCGTCTCGTAGCAGCAGGCTGCGCGCCGGCGACTGTGCGACTCGGGTCTCTGGCGCGTTCTCGAAGGGAGTCCACATTCCAATCAGGAGGTTAGTGCAATGGAAGGCTTAGGCGTGCTCATGATCTTGGCGGTCTTGGTGGTGATCTTTGCGGCGCTCTCGCTGCGGATCATCCAGCCGTACGAGAAGGGACTGGTGGAACGGCTCGGACGGTACGTGAAGACACTCGACTCCGGGCTGAACATCATCATCCCGTTCGTCGAGGCGATTCGGAAGGTCGACATGCGGGAGCGCGTCATCGACGTGCCGCCCCAGGAAGTCATCACCAAAGACAACGTGATCGTCACCGTCGACGCTGTCGTCTACTTTGAGGTGACTGACCCTACGCGTGTCGTGTACCAGGTCGAGAACTTCCTGATGGCCGCGACGAAGCTGGCGCAGACCAACCTGCGTAACGTCATCGGCGATATGGAGTTGGACGAGAGCCTCACCTCGCGCGAGAAGATCAATGTGCAATTGCGCGAGGTCCTGGACGACGCCACCGACAAGTGGGGCGTCCGCGTGACCCGTGTTGAGATCCAGAAGGTGGATCCGCCTCGAGACATCAACGAGGCCATGAGCCGGCAGATGAAGGCCGAGCGGACCAAGCGCGCTAACATCCTCGATGCGGAGGGCTTCCGGCAGGCGGAGATCGAGAAGGCCGAAGGCGAGAAGCGGGCCGTCGTCCTGGCGGCGGAGGGAAAGGCAGAAGCCATCCGTCAGGTCGCCGACGCGCAGAAGTACGAGAAGCTCACGCTTGCGCAGGGCGAAGCCGAAGCCATCGCGACCGTGTACAACGCCATCCACGCTGGCAAGCCGACCAACGACCTGATCGCCATCAAGTACCTGGAAACGCTGGGGCAGATGGCTGACGGCAAAGCCACCAAGATCTTCCTGCCCCTGGAAGCCAGTGGTGTGCTTGGTACGCTGGGCGGCATGGCCGAGTTGCTCAAGACCCAACAAGAAGCCGCGGTTGCCGAGAAGGCGCCAACGCAGCCGAAGTAGTCGGTGAACGGTCCTGCGGCTGTCGCCGCCCGGACACTCATGCGGTACAATCGCGCGCCGCCGGTGCGAATACTCGCCTCCGGCGGCGCGTTTGTCGCGTTGGGGCGCCTCTCGCGAAGCACCGCCGCTGCGGAAACGGAGCAAAGCCCTTGAGCACCCCCAATCACAGCCCGCAGCTTCACATGCTGCGACCAAACCTCGACGACCTCCCCGAGCTTGCCCCACCGGAGGGGTATTGGATCCGGACGTACCGGTCAGGCGATGCGGCGAACTGGGCGCTGGTTCTCTCTGAGTCCTTCGAGCAGGAGTTCTCCGTCGACTACTTCGAGCGGCAGATGAAGCACGATAACGCCTTCCGCCCGGAGCGCATGTTCTTTGCCGAGTGTGCCGGCGGCGTCGCAGCGACGGCGTCGGCGTGGTACCAGCCGCGGTGGGGCAAGGAAACGGGATACGTCCACTTCGTCGGTACGCGACCCAGCCATGCAGGGAGGCGGCTTGGTTACTGGGTCAGCTTGGCGACGTTGCACCAGTTCGTCCGCGAAGGCCGCACGTGCGCGCAGCTCCAGACGGACGACTTCCGGCTCGCCGCCATCAAGACGTACCTGCGGCTCGGCTTCCGGCCGCGGCTCGTCCACGAGAACCAGCGCGAGCGGTGGCGAGCGATCTTCGGGAAGCTGGGAGACCTCGATTCGCTGGAGCGGTTCGCGGCGATTCTGTCCGGTCCTGTCGGTGGCCCGCTGCCGGAGTTCCCCGACGAGTATGACCTGTCGAAGCTGTCAATCCGCCGACTGTGGCACCCCGCCCGGACGCCCAAGAGGGGGCCCGGCGGCGGCACCATTGACGCCCTGGGCGACGAATCGCTCTACAAGCCTTCGCGGTTAGGCACGGCCGGAATCAGTCTGGCAGAAGTGAAGGCGGCCGCCGACGAGCCGTTCACGTTGTGGTTCTGCGGTGGCCCGCAGGCACTGGAAGCGGGAACCACAGTGCGGTTCTGCGTGCGCGGGCAGCGGCCGTTCGGCGACCCACCACAACTGCAGTCGCCCGGCAAGCCAGCGTTCGTAGAACTCGAGGGACCGGCGGGCGTCGCGCTTGAGCCGCTGGTTCTGGGATTCCAGGTGAAGGACGGGGCACTGCGGGAAGGCGACGTGGTGCAATTGCACGTCGGCAGGCAGGGCGGTTTCCGGTGGACGGAGTTGGCCGGTAGGCGGGAGTTCAAGGTCATTCTGGATCTCTATCCCGACGAGCCGCAGGTGCGTCTACCCGAGCCAGTCGTCACCCGCATACTGCCCCTGGAACCGGAGCGCCTCGACGTGCTGCTGCCCGGCACGCCGCGCGCGGACGCCGCGCTCACGGCGCACGTGTCTGCCCGCGATCGCTTCGACAACCGCGTGCCGCTGACCGGCGCCGCCGCCGTCGACTTCGACGGGCAGAACCACGCGGTCGAGCTGATCGACGGCTTCGGCCGGGTGTCGCTGCCAGCGCCGCGTGCGGTGGCCCGCGCCCGCGCCGCACACCCCGATGTCCCCGGTGAGTTCCTGTCCAACCCCTGCGTTCCCAGTACCAACCCAATCCGCAGTCCACAATCCGCAGTCCACAATCTGTACGTCGGCGATCTCCACTGCCACGACTTCCTCAGTGAAGCCGAAGGCTATCCCGATCAAGTCTACACCTGGGCGCGCGACGACAAGCGGTTGGACTTCGTCTCCGTGTCGGTTCAGTCTCACGGCCACCACGAGAACGACAAGTGGACCCTCGTCAAGCACCTGAATGAGCGCTTCCTCGACGAAGGCAGGTTCGTCACGTTTCTCGGCTTCGAGTGGCAGCACTCGCACTATGGCGACAAGGTGGTGCACTACCTCGGTGGCGACCAGCCGTACCTGCCCGTGGACGACGGCCGGTACAGCACTCCCGCCAAGCTCTACGAAGCTCTCCGCGGCAGCGACGCGCTGGTCATCAGCCACCACCCGGGTTACCCACTCGACCTCCACGTGCCCGGCACGGACTGGTCGGCGGTGGAGACTGATATCGACCGGTTGGCGGAGCTCTGGTCGATGCACGGCTCGTCGGAAGGCTACGACCCGGCGGACCGGCCGCTGCGGAGTGTCGATCCGCAGAACTCGGTCCTCAACGTGCTGAAGTCCGGAGTTCGCGTCGGCCTCGTCGCCGGCTCCGACACGCACAGCGCTCGCCCGGGCGGCTCTGCCCGGGAACCGTTGAAGTACTGGGGTGGGCTCGCAGCCGTGTGGGCGGAGTCGCTAACGCGACGCTCGCTCTTCGAGGCGCTCTGGGCGCGGCGCACCTACGCGTTGACCGGCGCCCGGATCGTCCTGGAGTTCTCCGTCAACGGCAGCCCGATGGGCGCGGAGATTCCGCCCGCAAGTGAAGCGGAGATCGTCGTCGAGGCCCACGCCCCGCGCGACCTCGCCAAAGTGGAGATCCTGCGCAACGGGGAGGTCCTCCACACCACCAGCCCCGGCAAGCCCGAGTGCCGCGTGGAGCTGCTTGACCGGCCCGACGCCTCAGCCACGACGTTCTACCACTGCAGGATCACGCAGGACGACGGGCACTTGGCCGTGTGCTCGCCGGTGTGGGTGGGGCAGCGCGTTTGCGTGGGAGATCACCACCGACCCGGGCCCGGCGGCGGCGGGGGTGCTTCGGTGTCGCTCAGGAAGCCGTCTCGGTTCCTGTCGAGCACGTCGAACTGGTCCGGCGGGCCGTCGAACTCATCCCGGGAGACTTTGCCGTCGCCGTCTCGGTCAAGGCGTCGCACGAAGCCGCCGCGGCCGGGAGGACCAAGCGGCGGTCCGAACGCAGCACCGTTGTTCGCGGGCTGTGTGGCGACGTTGTGCGGGTACTTCGAGCGGTCGCTCTTCGGCGCCTCTGACCTGAGCTTGGCGGTGCCGCCTCGGACGCAGCGGACGTAGTTGTAGATACGGATCTCGTCGCCTTGCGGACCGCGGCCGGTGGGGAACTGGGCGGGATCGCCCGCCTTTGGGTCGCTCCGCTGCGCGCCCGCTCCATGGACGTCCAGCTTGCGCTTGGGGGCTCCCGGTGGCCCCATGTACCCAAACGCCTCGCCGAAGCAGACGTAGACTGCGGCACCGCAGGTGTAGTGCTCCAGGTGCGTGGTGCTCGTCCAGAACTGGGCGTCGATGACTCGCTCGCCCATCCGCGCATCGCCATAGCTGAAGCGGAAGTAGTCCGTGTTGAGGTACGAACCAGATTGCTCGGCTGTCTGCATGCTGTACCCGCGGAAGTCGATCAGTGAGTACAGCTCCTTGATCGTCGGCAGCCGCCAGTCGCTCTTGCCCGCGAGCCGGAACGACTTGGCGCCTGCGACCGCCTCGGCGAACGTCTTCTTCGCGCCCGGGTCCTTCTGCCAGACCAGACCAGTGACGAGATCGGTGACTGTGCCGTCGCCGTTGTTCCGGTAGCTTGGCTCGTTGCCGACGCATTGCGCATCCTGGCCGAAGAACGCTTCCTGCTGCTTCGGGTAGGCAATCTGGGCGGCGTTGCTGTAGCACTGGGCCTGACCCGTATCCACGATCGGATAGGTGAGCTTGCCGTCTCCTGCGTGTGTGGTGCCGCACAGCCCGACGCACGCGAGAACTGTCAGGGCGGTGGTTCGCGCAGTTGTGTGTTTGGCGTTCATGGACTCGTGACCTCCGTGTCTCGGTAGCGACAGATACCCATTGTGCCCCGAGAGGATGACAGAGCCGTGAATCGGACTGTTACAGAGCTGTCATCTTCCAGGCGGCTCCCCGGTGGCCGAGCTGCGGCCGCGGGCAGCGTTGCTACTGGCCGCCTCTGCCGATACAATACCGTGACTCACAGGCTTCGACTCGCGGGAGCGATGGCGTCCCGAGTTTGCAGCTCTGAAATGCAGGAGGCAGCGAATGCCTGAAAGGAAGAACGGATGAGATACATGAGATGGATGCTCGCATTGGCCGGCCTGGCTTCGGCGGCGACGGCCGACGTGAAATTGCCGGCCGTGTTCGGCGATCAGATGGTGCTGCAACGGGAGACCAACGCGCCCGTCTGGGGTTGGGCCGACCCCGGCGAGCAGGTTGGGGTGACGGGGTCCTGGGCGCAGAACGCAGCGGCGGTAGCCACGGCCGACGCCGACGGCCGCTGGCGGCTGGCGCTGAAGACACCGGCAGCCGGTGGGCCGTATGTGGTGACGGTCAAGGGCAAGAACACCGTTCAGTTGAGCGATGTGCTGATCGGCGAGGTGTGGCTCTGCTCCGGGCAATCCAACATGGGGATGACCGTCGGCAGCTCGAACAACGCCGCCGAGGAGATCGCCGCGGCCAAGTACCCGCAGATGCGGCTGCTTGGCGTGAACCTCGTCACAGCCGAGGAGCCTCAGACCGACTGCGCGGTGCGGCCCTGGGCGGAGTGCTCTCCCGAGAATGTCGGCTCCTTCACTGCCGCCGGGTACTTCTTCGGCCGGAAGCTGCATCAGGACCTGGGCGTACCGGTGGGTCTGATCAACTCCTCGTGGGGCGGCACGTGCATCGAGGCATGGACCCCCTGGGCTGCCCAGCAGGACGACGAAGTGGTGACCGGCATTCGCGCCTCGTGGGATCAGCGTGAGGCGACCTACGACCCCGACGCCGCCAAGGCAAAGTACGAGGCGGACAAGAAAGCCTGGAACGAGTGGAACGCCGGCGGCAAGCAGGGAAAGGAACCGGCTCGGCCCCGCTTCGACGGGCAGCCGCGGAAGAACCAAAACTACCCCGCCAACCTGTTCAACGCCATGATCAATCCCGTGGCTCCCTTTGGCATCCGCGGGGCGATCTGGTACCAGGGCGAAGGCAACGCCGGCCGCGGAGCGCACTACCGCGTGCAGCTTGAGCGGCTGATCACCTCGTGGCGTACGCTGTGGGGGAGTGACTTCGCCGTCTACTTCGTGCAGCTCCCCAACTTCATGGCGCCGTGGCAGAACCCGGTGGAAGACGGGGGGTGGCCGCAGATCCGCGAGTCGTTCATGAACACCGCCACAGAAGTGCCGAACACCGGCACCGCCCTCACCATCGATGTCGGCGAGGCGGACAACATTCACCCCAAGAACAAGCAAGCCGTGGGCGATCGCTTGGCGCGGCTGGCCCTGCACCAGACCTACGGAAAGACCGGCTTCGCCTGGTGCGGACCGATTCCCAAGTCGTGTGGGTTTGCCGGCGGCGAAGCGCGCGTAACCTTCGATACGGGCGGCGCACCCCTGGCCGCAAGAGACGGCGAGAAGCTGGTTGGTTTTGCGCTCACCGGGCAAAACGGGGTGCCCGTTCGCGCCGACGCCGTCATCGAGGGCACCGACACCGTGGTCGTTAGCTCGCCCGAGGTCAAGGAGCCCTGCATGGTCCACTATGCGTGGGCCAACAACCCCGTCGGCGTGAACCTGATCAACGAGGGCGGGCTGCCCGCGTCCCCGTTCCGCTTCGGCGAGATCCCCAAGTTCGACGTCTTCGCCAAGTACCTGCCCGACGAGGCGAAGGAGTACAAGCTGGTCTACGCCTTCGACCCGCTGGCCGGCCGGCTCACCGACGGCAACACGAAGTTCGTCTATGACGAAGACCACTCGGCCGACTTCAAGGGGCCCTTCAAGAAGGTCGCCTACTTCATGGCCCTGCAAGACATGACCGGCAAGGAGACGTACGCCTTCGTATCCATGGACCCGTTCACCGAGGACATTGCCAAGATCGGTGTGCCCGCCAAAGCCACCGGCGCGCGGTTCCAGTGCGCTGTCACCGGCGTGACCGTGAAGAGCAACGTGGAAGCCATTGCCGCCGGCGACTTCCCGGCCGGCTGCAACCTCGAGTTCTGCGACTGCAACTACGGCCCGCAGAACCAGGCCAAAGTCGAAGGTGCGGAGGAGAACGTATTCGACTTCGGGGACGTATTCAGCGGAGACAAGTCGCCCGGCTATGGCTGCATGCAGATCCACAACTGGAAGCAGAAGCAGTCGATCATCTGCTTCAACCGGTTCGGCAGCGGCAAGAGCAACGATGTCGGTCTCGGCAACTCCGAAGGGCAGACCCGCGATTGGACCTTCACCTCCAGTGCCAAGAACTACGCGCGCGGGGAGTTCCGGGTGTTGGTGCTGGAGTAGGCCTGCCAATGCAGTACAGGTTCTGGTCCGCCGCAGAAAGAGCTGCCCGCCGCTGACGGCCAGGCTGCCGTTGACCATGGCATGACGCCTCAACGCGAACAAGCCCTCCGCCGATACACCGCCCGCCGGCTCTCCTGCGAAGAGACCGGCATCCCGAGCGGCCAAACAACCATCGTGACAGCAAGGGAGGTCGAGGCTCAGTTCTTTGCCTCCAGCGCCTTCTTTGCGCGGAACGTGGTGAACCTGTGCGTGCTGGACGACGCAACCGTGGCGCAGGTCAACCGCGACCCCACCTCGGCCGTCCAGCGTGCAGTCGGCGGCATTGAATGCAGGAGACGGGTCGGCGCTGACGAGTTTGCCTCGCGTGCTGGCGCGTCCGTCGAGCGTCGTGGCACGCCCGAGCCGTATCTCTACCTGCTGCCCGAGTGCTTCCGGCCGGTGGCGATGGCTGGCGTCCGAGAGCTGGGGGACGGCGATGCAGGGGCCTTGCGTCAACTCCGTTTGCTGCTCTCACCGCGGGAAGCGGAGTACGTGGGCAGCAACCAGGCGGTGGTGTTTGGGGTGTATGTGGGCGAGACGCTGGCGGCGGCGGCCAGCCACTATGTGTTCGAGGAGGACGGCGTTGTTTCGGCGGGGGTCGTCACCCATCCCGCCTACCGGCGACAGGGCTTCGGGAAAGCAGTCACTGCGGCGGCGGCGCAGTGGGCGCTGGAGAGAGGCTGGGTCGTGGAGTGGAGCACCACGGCGCAGAACCGGGGGTCGTTGGGGATTGCGGCTGCGCTGGGGTTCCGGCAGTACTGCGTCGACACCGAGTTCGTGATGCGGGACGAGTGAGCGTTGGGTGGACGTCGGCGCCCTCAGTCCGGCGCGTTCAGCTCGCCCTCCAGCCGCGCCACGAGGGTGGCGCCGACGGTGTCGCCGAGGACGTTTACCGTCGTCCGGCACATGTCGAGAATCCGGTCCACTGCCAGGATCAACCCGATGCCCTCCGTAGGCAGCCCAACGGCGTTCAGCACAATCACCATGGTGAATAGCCCGGCTTCGGGGATGCCCGCGGCCCCAATGGCGGCGAGGGTGGCGGTCAGGAACACCAGCAGTTGCTGCGTCAACGTCAGGTCGATTCCGTATGCCTGCGCAATGAACATCGCCGCCACGGCCTCATACAGCGCAGTGCCGTCCATGTTGACCGTGGCGCCGATGGGCAGCACAAAGAAGGACACGCGCTCGCTGACACCGACGTTCTCCTGAAGGCACCGCATCGTGACCGGCAGCGTAGCCGAGCTGGAGCTGGTCGAGAACGCCGTGACCAGCGCCTCGCTCACGCCACGGAAGAACTGCAGCGGCTTGACCTTCGCCAGGAAGATCAACGCGAACGGGTAGACGAGCAGGGCATGAACGGCCAGGGCGCCGATCACTGTGCCCAGGTACTTGAGCAACGGCAGGAACACGTCGAGCCCCGCCCGGCCGAGGGCTCGCGTCATCAGCAGCGCGACGCCGTACGGCACCAGCTTGAGCACCCAGCCGATGATGAGAAGGATGGCATCGTTCAGCTCCTCGATCACCTCCCGGGTGCGTTGCCCCTTCGCGCCCAGCATACCCAGCGCAACGCCAAGGACGAGCGCGAAGAAGATGATCTGCAGCACGTCCGTCCGCGCCAGGGCATCCACGGGGTTCTCCGGGATCACCCGCAACAGCAGGTCCGAGACGCTGGGCGGCCCCTGCTCCTGCAGCCGCTCGGGCACGCCCTTCAGCCCGAGGTCGGCGCCGACGCCCGGGCGTGCCAGGTTCACGGCCGCCAGGCCGAGGAACACCGCGATGCCCGTGGTCGTGAAGTAGTACACGAACGTCCTGGCGCCAATCCGGGTCAGCTTCCGGAGATCGCCCAGCCCCGCCACCGCGTGGACGATGGAGGTGAAGATCAGCGGCACGATCACCATCTTGAGGAGGCGCAGGAACAGCTTGCCGCCGGTGTCGAGGGCTTCCATCAAGCGGCCTTCGTGCTGCCCCAAGGAGTTGAGGGTGGCGCCAGCAACTGCGCCGATCAGGAGGGCGAGGAAGACTTTGGTCGTTAGCTTCATGTGGGTCCCTTGTGTCGTGGTCGGGCAAGGGGTTTCCCGACAAACCCTACCATGCAGGACTTGCAGTGTCAATTGTCGAACTCAATAGTCTGCCGTGCCGCCGAGGCGGCAACGCCGGAGTGGACGCATGAACCTCTCGCCCGAGATCCTATCCCTGCGTGACGATACCGTCGCCCTGCGCCGTGACTTCCACCAGCACCCGGAGCTGGGCTTTCGGGAGACGCGAACGGCGGGGATCGTCGCGGAGCGGCTCCGGTCACTGGGGCTGTCCGTTGCGACGGGCGTCGCGACGACGGGAGTCATTGGGCTGCACGGAGACGCCTTTGGTCGGGCCGTCCTGCTGCGGGCGGACATGGACGCGTTGCCGCTCACGGAGGAGAACGAGGTGGCGTACGCCTCGCAGAACCCCGGCGTCATGCACGCCTGCGGGCACGACGGGCACACGGCCATGCTGCTGAGCGTCGCGAAGATCCTGAGCCAGACGCCGGCGCCCAGGGGTGTGTGCTACAAGTTCGTCTTCCAGCCGGCGGAGGAGGGCGGCGGCGGCGCCCGCGTCATGATCGACGAAGGCGCGCTGAGAGATCCCGAAGTCGCCGTCGCCGTGGCTGCCCACTTGTGGAACGACCTGCCTGTCGGAAAGCTGGGCGTGCGCGCCGGCCCGGTTCTGGCATCGGCCGATCACTTCGTGGTCACGCTCACGGGCAAGGGGGGGCACGGCGCAATGCCCCATCAGACGCGCGATCCCATTGTTGTCGCCGCCGAGCTGATTCTCGCTTGGCAGACAATTGTCAGCCGCAATGTGGACCCGGTCGATTCCGCGGCACTGACCATCGGCGCTGTCGAAGCTGGTACCGTTGCGAACATCATCCCCGACCGCGCTCGGCTGAAGGGCACTTTGCGGGCGCTGTCACCCGCCACCCGCCAGCGGGTGATTGACCGGGTCGAGACCATTCTCAAGGGCGTGACCGCTGCCCATGAACTCACCCATGAGTTCAACTTCACCACCGGCTATCCGCCGACAGTGAACACCGGAGAGCCGACGGAGGTGGTGCGGCAGGCGGCCGTAGAAACGGTCGGCGCCGGCAACGTCGTCGAGCAAGACCTAGTCATGGGCGCCGAGGACATGTCATTCTTCTTGCAGCAGGTTCCGGGCTGCTTCTTCGTTGTCGGTTCGCGAAACGAGGAGAAGGGGCTGGCCGCGCCGCACCACAACGCCCGGTTCGATTTTGACGAAGACGCGTTGCTCGTCGGCGCGGAGACGATGGTCCGCGCTGCACGGAAGCTCGCCAGCCAACTGGCGGCTGACGGAGAGGACTGATTCATGATCGAGGGTGTGAAGACCAAGCCGCTGGTCACCCACTGCGACGACCGAGGGTACTTCCGGGAGATCGTCCGCGACGACGACAACCTGCTGGCCCGGTTCGGCCAGATGTCAGCTTCCCGCTCGTATCCCGGCGTGATCAAGGCGTTCCACTGGCACCGCAAGCAGGACGATCTCTGGTACGTTGCCTCCGGGAACGTCCGCGTGGTGCTGCACGACCTCCGCGAGGGCTCTCCGACACGCGGCGAGACGCAGGTTCTCTACGCAGGCGACGACAACCCGCTGGCGGTCCTCATCCCTCCGGGCGTCGCCCATGGCTACCAAGTGCTCGGCAACACCCCGGCCCTGCTGGTGTACGCTACGAGCGAACCGTACGACCCGGCCGCGCCTGACGAGGAACGGCTGCCCTTTGACGACCCGCGCATCGGCTTCGACTGGTCGATCAAGAATCGGTAGGTGGGTGAGTGGCGGATGGTGAGTGGCGAGCGCTGCGGCCCCCGGTTCTCGGGCGATTCGTGGGCGACGGGCAAGTGGGGGCGGGCAGATTCCACCGGCGTCTTCCGCCGGCTGCGTCGCGAGTCCGGGATGAACTGCGTGCGGTTCGCCCTTCAGGCCCGATACGTGAAGCCGAGCCTGGATGCCTGCGTCGCTGAGGGCTTCGACCTCAAGGGACCCAAGTTCTGGGCAGCGACGCACTCACCGGAGACGACCTACCGCGACCTCCTCGACGAGTGCCGTCAGGAAGGCTTCGAGCCGATCGTCACGCTGCTGACCTCCGAAGAGCAGCGCCCGACAGGGACCGGGAGCCAACCGGCCTACCTCGGCGCGCCGGTTGGTCGCTGGCAGGTCCCCGTGCCAAAGACGCTGGCTGAGCTGATCGCGTGGGAAGCCTACTGCGAGGAAGTAGCGGCGTACCTGGAGTCCGCGTGGCCGGGGCTGGTCCGTCGCTTCGAGATCTGGAACGGCTTCCAGGGGTGCGGCACTCCGGCAGCCTTCTCGTTGATCGTGCGACATGCTGCGCACGGCGTCCGGCGAGCAACCCCCGACGTCAAGCTTCTCCCCAACCCGGCCGGCATGTCGCCGCCCGGCGACCCGGAACGAAAGCGCCGGCTCGTCCACCTCTTCCAGCACTGCGCCGATTGCGTCGACGGCGTCAGTTACCAGGTCAGCTCGCGCAACGAATCCCAGGTCGCGCGCTCCCTGCCCCGGCAGATCCGCCGGTGGGCAGAGGAACTCACCGGCAGGGAGTCCCTCGAGGTCTGGCAGACCCGCTGGCGGCCGACACCGCCGAAGACACCCGATCCCTCAGACAGCGCCCAGGTCCCCAGCACCGCAGCCCTCGCCGCCGCGAGGCGCCACCAGATCGCTGACGGGCTCACAGGCATCCTGCACGCGAACCTGTTCGGCGCAGCAACCCGCCACTACGAAGCCTATACTCGCGAAGGTTAGGAATACACCGAAGTGGAAGTTCGCAGAACTTCACCCGTGGGCGTGTGGTGAGCACCCAACACACTGCTGTGCACGCAGAGGCGTCGAACTTGTGCAATAGCTTTGGTGTGTTCCTAACCTTCGCGAGTATAACGCACAACGAGCCGAGCCCTGAGCGCCCGCCGGACCTGACGCTGAACGCTCTGCGCTCCATCCGCCACGCCCGTGGACGCCCTCCCCGGATTGGTGCATAATGCTACCTTCGTACCGACCCCAAACCACCACTCGGAGGGAACAGCCCATGTCACACCGCCTCGCAGTCGGCTCGACCGTAGTCCTCGTCCTGCTCGCCAGCAGCGCAGTCTTCGCGGACTTCGCCCAGAACGTCAGCGACTCGCTCGGATTCGTCCTCGGCGCCTACGCAGTGAAAGCGTCCCAGGGCGACCGGGAGGATCGCCAGGAATCAAAGCAGCTCACCAGCGCCCTCCTGGCCACGGCGGCCGTCACCCAAGGGCTGAAGGAAGTCGTCCATTCAGAGCGACCCGTTGGCTCCGGCGACGACAGCTTCCCCAGCATGCACGTCTCCCTCGCGTCCGCCTGGGCAACCGTTGCCGGCAACCACCATCCCAAGCAGCGGTGGGTGTTCGACGCCTACGCGGGCGCGATGGCATGGTCACGAGTTGACCTGGACCGGCACCGCCAGCGGGACGTCCTCGCCGGCGCGCTCATCGGCGCAGCCATCGGCAAGCACTACTCAGCCCAGCACGGCGGCTACGTGTTGGGGAAGATGTCCTGGTAAGGCCCTTCCCGTAGCTGCGCGCGCCAGCGCGTGGACCCACCGGCGAGCGTAGAAACCTCTATCGGATTGACCTACCGTAGCTGCGCGCGCCAGCGCGTGGACCCACCGGCTGCGCGCCGGCAGCTACAGCCGCCTCTTGGCGCCCGCTCAGGACTTGCTCTCCCCGGCGTCCGCGACCGTCGTGCTCTCTTCCGCGTCCCGCTTCGCCTCCTCAACCCCCGCCTTGAATTCCTTCACGCCCGACCCTAGCGACCGCATCAGCTCGGGCACTTTGTTCGCGCCGAACAGCAGGAGCAGGATCAGCAGGATGACAATCAGTTCCGTAGGACCAAGGCCAAACATGGCTCACCTCTTGGTATTGGGTCATGCAGTCGGACAGGCTGTCTGCGGGGGTGTCAACGAGGGCACCCCATGGGGAGGACCCGACGGAGCGCGCGTCCACTGGCTGCGTCGTTCCGCGCCGTCGGCTGGCCGCCTGCTCGACGCTCGCGTAGGCAAGAGGCAGTGTAGCCCAGAGAGGTGTCGTCTGCAACCGCGACCCTGAGGGTGGCGACCGACCGTGGGAACTGCCCGGTCAGGAGGGCTGCGCCCAACTCATGGACTTCTCACGGCCCGGCTGTCGGCGTCACGTTGAACCAGCGGGAGAACGCGCCCGGCTGGCATTGAGCTCGGGCGTCGCTGCGCGTCAGCGACTTCACGTGACCATCCACGTGCAGCCAGTTGCCGCCTTCGTTGTGACGACCCGCTCCAGGCCGCCCGGCGCTCGACAGGAACTTGCCGACATAGGTGTCGCACACCGTGTAGTCGCCCTCCACGGCATACGGCTCTGCCGCGTCGCCCGCTAAGAAGCACTCCGACGGCGACTGCACCGCGAACTCCGCTCGCCGTGCCAGTCCGTCGTAGTTCCAGCCGTAGTTGTCGCGGTAGTCTAGCCCGTCATAGGCGAGGCGCGAGGTCGGGCAGGTGAACAGAGCATTGTTGCGCACGTGGGGGTACAGGTGATACGGCCACCGGCGGTACTCGTTCACGGTGGCACTGCCGCTCCCGGCGAAGACGTTGGGCAGTTCGTAGTCGCGGCCGCCGAGGTAGGTCTCGTCGTAGTCTTGGACATACATGCCGAACGCCAGCCCGAGCTGCCGCAGGTTGCTGGCGCACACGGTCTGCCGGGCCTTCTCCCGCGCCCGCGCGAACACTGGAAACAGGATCGCCGCCAAGATCGCAATGATGGTGATCACGATCAGCAACTCGATCAAGGTGAAGCCCCGTCGCGCTTTCCTCTGCATCGTCTGCTCCTTTCGTGTATCACTGGCCACCCGTCACCCGGGACAACCGGATGACGCAGTTCCGCTCCGGGTCGAACAGGTACGTCTTCAACGTCGCCGGGGGCGCTTTGGTCTTGGGGAAGGACAACACGACTTGCTGCGTGCCCTTTGGCTCGAGATCCACCGCCTCCCCCGGCGTGTCCCAGTTGTCCGCCAGCAGGACCGAGTTGTCGTCGTACCACACCTGGAACAGGTTCAGGTGCAACGGCTGGTTGGCGAGGCTGCGGACGGTCACGGTCGCCTTGCCGCCCGTCGTCTCCGCGGCGACGTGAACGGGGATTGTCGGCAGCCCTCCCAACGTGAGCACCCACAGGTGCTGGTCGCGTGGGAACACGAGCTGCCGGCCGTCGGGTGACCAAGCGGGGCGGAACGCGCCCTTCTGCCATTCGCCCAGCGACGGCACCAGGGACACGGGCGCCTCGGGCGCCCGGTAGTCGAGCAGCCAGAGGTCGTGCCGCTTTCGGTCGAAGGCGTTGCAGGCGAACGCCACGCGCATCCCGTCGGGCGACGGTGCAGGCTGGCGCGAGGCGGCGCCCAGGCTGGTTAGTGGCTGGACTTTCGGCTTGGGTTGCAGCGCGTCACCAACGAAGCCCAGCTCCACCACCGTCTCCGGGATGATGTTGACGCCCTTGGGATCGGGATACGTGCTGGCCACCAGGCTCACACCGTCGGGGGCGAAGCGGGGCTCGAACAGGAACTGACCGGTCTTCAGCACACCCAGCACCCGAGTCTTACCGGAGGCGAGGTCCAGCAGGCACAGCCCGTCGGGCGAGCGCCGAAACAGCACCCGGCGCCCGTCTGGAGACCAGCTCGGATCGTGAATCTGCCGGCCTTCTTCCTCGGGCAACAGACACCGCGGCTCGGTGCCAAATGGGAAGACGGCATAGAGACCGGGCTTCGCCCCCTGCTCCCGCCGG
>PEVN01000076.1 GCA_002779825.1 Armatimonadetes bacterium CG06_land_8_20_14_3_00_66_21
GACGCCCGTAGGGTAAAGCTCCTCGCGCCCGCAGGGCGCGCGCTTTGCCGCCCTTGACCTGCACGTTGCCGGGTTGTCGTTGTGGTCGCATGGAAGGTTCGAATTAGCAATTGCGAATTGGCAATTGGCAATCTGCAATTTGCAGTTGGCAGTACACACTCCCTGGAGGGAGTGATGTTCAGGTATACGAACGGGCGGCGAATTCCTGCGAACGCTGGAACCACTCACCCACAGCCCTACGCATACTGCAGCGCCAGCGCCGTCACGGGTTCCGCCTTTGTCGGGTGTTCGAGCAGCGCCTCCAGCGCGTCCATCACCGACGGCGCGAAGTACTCCTCGCCGCAGTTGGGACACCGCTCAACCGGCACGTCCCGCACCACGTAGAGCTTGCCCTCGCGCCACTCTTGCACCGTTGTCTTGGTGGGCAGTACCTTGGCATGGCCGCACGTTCCACACTGCATCTGTGTCACCTTCCTACCGTCGTGTCCGGGCGTCGCTCTCCCAGAACTGCTCGTCCGGGAAGTAGACCGTGTTCACCTGCAGCACGTTGCCTACGCGCTTGGCCGCAACATGCACGTCATCACCGTTGAACCGCTGACCAGAGATCAGCCAACACGTGAAGCCATGCTCATCGGTGGTCGTCTCGATGATCCCGCCGCCGGTCAGCACCTCGGCAACCTCCGCCCGGCTGAGCTGTCGCCTGCGCATTCTCTCGCCGGCGTGCCGAGTGAACCGGTATTGCTCTGACAGCACACAGCGCCGAATCCACGCCATGCTCATCGCTCGAGACTCCTCGTCCAGGCTGCGAGAGAACATCGTAGCACGGAGCGCGACTGGCGGCAACTTGGGCAGGGCAAGGGCGAACCTCGAACAGCCAACCTCGAACGCTGAAACCACTCACCTGGAATCCGCCCCGCGGCGCGGTCAGGAGACCTGCGCCGAACGAGCTTTGTCGCCCTTCGTCGCGGGGCGTCCAACGGCAAAATCAACGGCAACGGCGACAAAGCTGGAGCTTTATCCTACGGGCGTCCCCGTGGGACAAATCGCTGACCTGTCGGTGTGTGTTGGAACAATTGCCAACTGCAAATTGTCAATTGGCAATTGCTAATTCGAACCTCCCATGCGACCACAGCGACAACCCGGCAACGTGCAAGTCAACGGCGACAAAGCTGCAGCTTTATCCTACGGAATGTGAGGAGAACGTCAGCTCGCCCCCTTCGGTGCACCGCATCACGATCGTCGCTCCCTCGGCAAACCGCCCTTCCAGCAACGCTCGGCTCAGCGGCTGCGAGAGCAGCCGCTCGATGGTGCGACGCATTTCGCGGGCGCCGTAGATCTCGTCGAAGCCTTCGGTGAGGCGGCGGTCGTAGGCGCTGTCGTCGAGGGTGAGGGTCAGATGCCGCCGGGCAAGTTGCTCGCGCTCGATCAGCAGCAGGCGGTCGATGATCTCCCGGACGGCTGCGCGGGCCAGCGGGTCGAAGAAGACGACCTTCTGCACTCGGTTCAGCAGTTCCGGTCGCAGCCGCAAACGCACCTCGTCCATTGTCCGCTGGCGCTGCCGCGCCACATGGCCCGAACTCAACTGCAAATTGCCAATTGGTAATTCGCAATTGTCAATTGGCCGCTCAGCCGCTTCCCGCCGAAACCCAATCCTGCCCGCCTCCTTCGCCGCCGCGCCGCCCAGGTTGCTGGTCATCACCAGAATGCACTCGGCGAACGATGCCCGGCGGCCCTGGGCGTCGGTGAGGCGGCCCTCGTCGAAGACTTGCAGGAACAGGTCGAGCACCCGGGGGTGGGCTTTCTCGATCTCATCGAGCAGCACCACTGAGAAGGGGTGGGTGCGGACGGGGCCGGTCAGTTGCCCGTCTTCGTCGTGACCAACGTAGCCCGGCGGCGCACCGATCAGGCGAGCGACGCTGTGCTGTTCCTGGTACTCGGACAAGTCAATGCGGACCATCCGCTGCTCGTCGCCGAACAGGTGCTCGGCTAAGGCTTTGGCCAATTCGGTCTTGCCGGTGCCGGTCGGACCCAGGAACAGGAACACGCCGGCCGGCCGGTTGGGCGCCCGGAGTCCGGCACGCGCCGCGCGGAGGGTGTCGCAAACCGCGGTGAGCGCGTCGTCCTGGCCTTTCACCCGTTGCCGCAGCGAGTCTTCCATGGTCAGCAGGCGGGCCGCTTCATCGGCGGTGAGCTGCTCCACCGGCACGCGGACGTCCTGGGCAATGGCACGGGCGACGTCGGTTCGCTCCACCGTTGAACCCGCAGGGTTGCAGGGCGTCTGCTCCCCGCCGCCCCGGATGCTGTCCAGGCGCTTGCGCGCGCAGACCCGGTCCAGCAGGTCCAGGGCTTTGTCGGGCAGGCGCTGGTCGGTGAGGTACCGCATGGACAGCTCGACGGCCGCCTCGAGGGCGCCGGCGGTGACGGTCAGCCCGTAATGCGATTCGAGCCCCGCCCGGAGCCCGCGCAGGATCTCCAAAGCTTCGTCCCGCGTCGGCTCATCGACCCAGACGACCTGGAAGCGCCGCTGCAGGGCGCTGTCTTTCTCAATGTACCGACGGTACTCCGGCGTGGTGGTCGCCCCGATGCAGCGGATGTCGCCGCGGGCCAAGGCCGGCTTCATGATGTCCGCCGCGTCCATGGCCCCGCTGCCGGCCCCCGCCCCGATGACGGTGTGGATTTCGTCGACGAACAGCACCAGCTTCGGGTCCTGCGCCGCCTCCGCCAACAAATGCTGCAAGCGCTCCTCGAACTCGCCCCGGTACTTCGTCCCCGCCACCAACGTGGCCATGGACACCTCGACGATCCAAATGCCCTCAAGCTGCTCCGCAACGCTGGTCTCGACCAGTCGCTGCGCCAATCCTTCCACCACGGCGGTCTTGCCCACGCCGGCGTCGCCGACGAGGAGGGCGTTGTTGCGGACGCTCTGGATGAGCACTTGGGCCAGCCGCCGCACTTCCTCGCTGCGGCCGAGGACCGGGCGCAACTTCCCTTCCCGCGCGAATGCCGTCAGGTCCCGCCCCAACCGGTCGAGCAGCGGCGTGGCGCCGGCGCTCGGCCGCCCCGCTTCCTGTGCGCCGGCCGGTTCGGCCACCGGTTCGCCAGCCACTGCCGCCTCCTGAATCGCCCCCAACAGCGCGCCGGGCGCAATCCCGTCGTGCTGCAGCAACAGCGCCCACGGGGTCCCCGGTTGCTCGGCCAGCGCCCACAGCAGGTGCAGCAGCCGCACGGCGTCTCCGCCCAAAGCGAGGCACAGCGTCGCGGCGCGGTCGAACACCCGTCGAGACTCCGGGCTGCGGTGCATGCCTTCGGTGGGCGCCACGCCCTCCGTCCCCAGCAGCGCTCGCAGCCTACGCCGGAACAGGGCGGCGGCGAGTCCCACGCGCCGGAACACCTTCCGCAGCTCCTGGACCTCCGCCTCGAGTGCGGCGAACCGGCCCGCGGTGCCCGGCTCATCCGGAGGCAGCAGTTCCTCCAGCGGCATGTCCGTGAGCTTGCACAGCGCCACGAAGAAGTGCCCGGGCTTGATGGTCGCGTGCCCGGCCGCGCCGGCTTCGAGCGCGGCGACGTGCCAGGTGAGGAGAAGAGCGTCGGAGGGGGTGGACATGGTGGTGGGTGGTGAGTGACGGGAATTGACAACTGCAAATTGCCAATTGGCAATCTGCAATTTGCCCGTTATCGCATGCGGTTCTTCCTGCGCTCATTCGCCGTGACGACGGACTTGCCGATGATGTTGCAGAGCTCGCTTGCCTCGGCGCAGAGCGGCCCGGTCGTGTCGGCAGGCAGCAGACAACGCTTGGCAACGAGACGAATCCAGAAGCGAGACTCCCGCAACTCCTTCAACACGATGCGGAGCTTGTGGATGAAGTCAGCGCGGCTTTCCGCCGCGCAGGCTTCCTCGTAGTTCGGTCCCGGCGAGGTGCCGCAGCGCAAAAGTTGACCCGCGATGTGCCGTCCGGCCCGGGTCTTGGGAAGCGCGTCGGTGAAGCCCACGATGTTCGACGCAAACTCCAACATCCGTTCAGATAGCTTGTCCGGTGTCATGCCACGAACCCGTCCCTTCAGTCGGTCTCAACTGCAAATTGGCAATTGCAAATTGGCAACTGCAAATTGTCAATTCCCAATTGTCCTTGTTCACCCTTACCTCGCCCCCACCCTCTCCAGCCGTTCCTTGAGCGGCGACTGCGGGGCGGTCAGCATCAGGCCGGGATCAGTGTCCTCAGTGTCGGTCTCAATTGGCAATTGCGCATGGGCAATTGGCAATTCGCAATTGCCCATGTCCTCCGCCCTGCGTGCCGCCAGCACGACGGCGGTGATATTGTCGGTGCCACCGGCGGCGTTGGCGGCCTCAATCAGGGCTGCCACGGCGGCGGCCGGGTCGTCGTGGGCGGCGACGAGGGCGACGATGTCAGCATCTTCGACCATATCCCACAGCCCGTCCGAGCAGAGCACGATCCGGTCGCCGGGGAGCAACGCCAGACTGGTGTACGCCGGGTTGACCCGCCCTTCGGTGCCCAACGCGGCGGTGAGCTGGTTGCGCATGGGGTGGTCGCGGAGCGCCTCGGGCTTGAGTTGGCCGGCTTCCACCAGCCCCGCCGCCACCGAGTGGTCGCGCGTTTGCACCCGGGTGCGGCCGCCGCGGATCAGATACCCCCGGCTGTCGCCGATGTTGCTGAGGTGCAGCCGGACCCCGTCGAAGACGGCAATCACCGCCGTGCTTCCCGTGCCCCACAGCGCCCGGTCCGCGGCGGCCAGGGCGAGGATGGCGTCATTCGCCCGCTGCAGCGCTTCGGCAAGCAGCCCGGCCAGGTCGGCAGGCGAGGTCGCGTCGAGCCGGTCGGCAGACAGGTGCGCGGCCAACTCCTCCACCGCCAACCCACTGGCGCGGTCGCCTGCCGCGTGGCCCCCCATGCCGTCGCACACGAGGAACAGCCCCGCCGCGGCGTCGCACAGAAAGGCGTCCTCATTCCGCTCCCGCGCCTTGCCCACGTCGGTGTTCCCCGCGGCCTCCAACACGACCGGCTCCGGGGGCGTGAACCCAGGGTCGGTGGTGATCTCAAGCGGGTCCGTTCTGCCGAAAAGGCGGCCGAGCCAGTTGGGTCGCGACATCAGTTGCTCCTGGATGGTGAATGGTGAGTGGCGGCGGCGCCAAGGGCAATTGCAGATTGCCAATTTGCAATTAGCAATTGTTCCAACACACACCGACAGGTCAGCGACCTGTCCTACACTCGCCCGGGT
>PEVN01000112.1 GCA_002779825.1 Armatimonadetes bacterium CG06_land_8_20_14_3_00_66_21
GAGACCTGCCCCGAGCTAAGTACGGTTGTAGTATTAAGGGTCGGCTGCCCCGGCGACGCCGGCGAACCAGGGCCCACCGGCGCGGTGTTCAGCGTAGCCGTCAGACCGTCGATCACCGCGCGCCGGCCCGGCTCCAGCCGGATCTCTCCCGTTAGCCCGTGGAGGTTGGACTCAAGCCCCGGCAGCACCATGCTGGCCTCCTGCAGACCCACGTGGCCTCGCAGGTCTGGCTTCTCCAGCGTCCCCGAAGCGACCAAGTCCGCCTGCCACCCACCGACAATGGTCGGCATCGCGGGCAGGAACCCTCGTAGCAACCGCAGGTCGCCGTGCGCGACTCGGGCTGCTGCCTCGAACGGTTTGGTGCGGTCGAGGACGGGCGCCTCGTAGGAGAACGGCAGCCGGCCGCCCGCGACGAGCGGGTTGTCCTGCCGGGTGATCTCCAGACCGTCGGGATCGATTGTCAGGGCGCCCTCTTCCAGCACGAAGCGTTTCACCTGGACGCGATCAAGTACGGCGTTTCGCATCGCCGGTTCAGCGACTTCGAGAGCCCCCTCGAGGTGTGGCTTCTTCGTGGGGCCGGTAACGCGGACGGTCAAGTCGGCGAGGCCGCTGATGTCCGGAGCGTCCCGGGTCCAGGGATTCACCAGCGCCAGCGGGAGCTGGTGGATATTCACCGTCAGGTCGGCCTCCCCGTCCAACTTCGCCTGGCCGGACACCTTGGTCCGGAAGTCGTTCAGCAGGAGGTCCAACGAGTCGCAGGTGATCACGCCCTGCTCGAAGCCGCCGGCGAGGCTGAGGGCCGGGAGGGGTTCCGAGCCCAGGTGCCCGTCGGTGAAGTCGAGGCGGGCATCTCGAACGGCTGGGTCGCGCAAGCTCCCGGCGAATGCCGCTCGGCCGGCGAGGACGCCCTGCGGCCGGTCGGCCAGCTTGCCCAAGTGGCTCAGCGCGCTATCCAAGCCGCTGACTTCTTGGTCGTTCTCGTCGAGCGTCCGGGCGACCGCTTCTGTCAGGCGCCGCAGGCCGTCGACCGCCAAGTCGTGCCAGGTGACTTGGCAGTCAAGCGGCGCGACCGGAGCGGCCGCCGGGGCCGAGTTCTCCTTGGTACCGGCCAGCGCGAGTCCTTCGCTCTCTACCTGCGCGGTGACCGTCGGGTCGTTCAGCTCACCCTCGACCTGACCGCGGAGGCGAAGGTGGCCTGCGGTCTCGCCCCTCAAGTCGGCCGCCTGCAGTGCCAGACTCAGCGGCGCCGGGCCCAGGCTGAAGGCGCCCGTCAAGCGACCGCCGTCATCCAGCGTGCCCTCGGCACGAACGGTGGCACCGCCCAGCTCCAGCACCAGCTCGTCGAGCTGCGCCGACTTGCCCGCGAACCCGCCGCGCACCTCCAGCCGCTCCACAGGAATCTCCTTCGCGCTGCCGTCAGCCAACGGGGCGCGCACCGTGCCCGCGGGGGCTTTGAACGTCCCGCCGACGGTGCCCTCCAGTGTTATACCCGCGAAGGTTGGGAACACACCGAAGTGGAAGTTCGCGGAACTTCCCCGGCAGGCGTGCAGCAGACGTAGGACAGAGGGTATTCTCCCAGACGGAGCCGAAGTCGCACCGGGACTTCGGTGTGTTCTTAACCTTCGCGGGTATAGCTCGCCTCGACCGCCAGCTTGCCCAGGCCGCGCACCGACTGTGCAGACGTGACGCGCGCCACCACCACCGGTGCTCTCCCCAATGTGGCCCGCCCATCGACCCTGAGGTCGGCGTCGAGCCGGGGCAGAGGGCGGCGCAGGCTCGGCGCCCGACCGGAGACTCCGGCCAGGGCAACCCGCCCACGGTACCCGATCCGCGGCTTGCCGGCCAACTGGTCGATCTGGATCCCCACGTCGAGGCTCACCCGGCTGGCGTCCGCCTGGAACGCCGGCGGGCTGCGCACCAGCCACACGGCGCCGGGAACGTTGACGTCGTCGAGGCGCACCCGACCGGTGAAGGACTGGCCGCGCGAATCGAAGTTGCCCTGGGCTTCGTAGTACGGGTATTCGGCGAAGCTGCCGCGGGCGCGGGCTGTGCCGGAGACGGCGAAGCTCGGCCCGAGGTCGAGCCGGACGTTGTACTTGACAGCCGTGTTGAGCGCCGACACAGTCCGGCGTATGCCACGGGGCTGGAGTTGGCCGTCGGCGAACCTCAACGTGCCGTCAAGCAGCACAGAAGGGGACGCCCCGCCAAACTGCACCTCGTAGTTGGTGTCGAGGTCAGCGGTGCCTGCCGCGAGCCGCACCGCCTTGTTGGCGTTCCGCGTCTGCAGCCAATGCCGACAGGCGATGGCCGGGAGACGAGCCGACCCGACGATGGCGCCGGCCCGGGTGTCGACGTCAGCAACGACCCGAACGGCGCCGACCTCGCTCAGTTGGGTGTCGAGGGTTGCCGAGCACGTGGCTTGGAGGCGCGACGGCGAGTCGGCTGGCGACCGGCGAGCCGGAAGCGACACGGTGCCGCGGGCGGTCAGCGTCAGCTCGGTGCTGATGAGCGACAGCTCGGCGGGCGGGGTCAGCAGCGAGAATCCGGGCGAGGAGACGTGCGTATCGTACTGGATCGTCTGGCCGTCGGCCGCCTTGGCCAGGTCAAGGGTGGTCGTGACGGTTACGCGGCCGCGCTCCACGTGGAAGCCGGTAGGCAGGGGGGCGATTTTGGTCCACGAGGCCAAGTCGAGGCCCACAAGCGCGAGGGTGGCTTGGACCGCCATGGTCTCGATATCGGCCGTGCCATGCGCCTGGACTTCCTGCAACGTACCATCCGGGCACGCGCCTTGGCGGGCAAACCTCACCTGGGGGAAGCGGGCGAAGTGGGCCGGCAAGCTCTGGAACGTGGCGCGTTTCGAGAACGGCCGTTGCCCCTCTGCGCCAAGCCCGTCGTCCTGGTAGTACAGCTCGAGGTCGTCAACCCGGACCTCCCCGCGGAACTCCGGGGGTGGCTTCCGCGGCTCCTTCTTCTCCGGGATCAGCTTCGCCAGGTTCAGGGTCCCGTCGGCACTTCGGTGCAGGAACGCCCTTAGCCCTTTGACCTCCACTGACCGCACCGTCTCCGCAACCGGGAGGGACTCTGCGCAACGCGGCAAGCAGTTTGAGGTGAACCGTCGCGTCCTGCACCTCGATCAACGAGCCGGTGGGTGAGGGTTCGCCTCGCCCGACCACCAACCGGCGCAGGCGGATCTCGCGTAGCGGGTCGCCCGAGCGCGCGCCGATCTCGCAGGGGACCTTGAGCTGCTTGGCCAACTGCTCCAAGCCCACTCGCGCTGCCGTGCCCCAGACGAGACGTGTGCTGCAGACTAGGTAAAGCGCGGCAAGGAGGAGCCCGACCAGGACCAGCAGGTAGCCGAACACGCGCGCGACCCCACGGCGGCGCTCGGTCCCCGGCTTGCGTCGTGGCTGTGACTGCTCCATGCGGTCTCTCGGTATTGGTAAGCCCGCACGGTAGACGCGAGCCCGGTCACTCTTGGCTAACCCTAACCCGATTCTCCCCCAGCGGCAAGGCAAGGAGTGGCGCCTCGCCTGCGCATTTCAACGGATGACGACGCTGCTACAGGACGCCCGAACTTGTTCGGGGGAGGCTGAGCACGGACAGATCCCGAACGAGTTCGGGCGTCCTGGAAGCCTTCCAGACGGATGCGCGCGGGCGACAGCGTCAAGCCCGCGTGCTTGCTCTGTAGCGAGACCACTCAACTGCCCGCCAGACACACGAGCGTCCCGTCGGCAGTCACTACATACAGCCTCCCATTCGCCGCTGCCATGCCATCGAACACCGGTGTCGCCCCCAGTCGACGACGCCCCAACTCCGTGCCGTCCGCCGTCGACAGCGCCAGCAGCAGCGCTCCTTGGCTTTCGACAGACTCCCCGGGGAGGGAACCAGCCTCGGCTGGCGGGCCGGCAACGAACAGCACCTTACCGACCAGCACAATCGCCCGGACCTGAATCGGCACTGACTTCTCCCAGTGTGCCGCGCCGTCGCTGCGGCTCACGGAGAAGACCCGGTAGGGGCCGTCTTCGAGTTGGTTTGACCAGTGAACGGTCTTGCGGCCGTAGCCGAAGACTGTCGAGCCGTCGAAGGCGAGCAGACGCCCGTACACCAAGTTCTTCTCGCGACCGCTGCAACCGGTGGCGAGGGAGCTGTGCTTCCCGAAGATCCAGTAGGAGCGGTGGGGCCAGGTGTCGTCGAGGAAGTCGGTCACTGAGAGAAGGTGCGCGTTGCTCTCCTCCTGCGCGTCGCCGGTCTTGCTGAACACCAGGTGGCGTAGGTACACGTGGTCGTTGTCGCTGGTCAGAAGATCCGACCGCGTGCCGGGCATGGCGTTCTGATTATCTTGCGGAGGCTGCCGGTCGGTCTGTGGATCGGGGCTGTAGATTGGGGTCCGCGACAGCTCTTCGCCTGTCTCCGGGTTGAGCCGGCAGAGGTCGATGCCGCCGTCCAGGTACGAGTTCCTGCCGGCAGTGACGTAGGCCGTCCCGTCGCGGATCAGCACGCTCCCGTGGACGGGCGAAATCGACTCGACTCGGTCACCGACCACGACGCGCCGCTCCAGTCGGGCGGCGCAAAAGCGCCAGGCCAGCGCACCATCGCCGGCACGCAGGCAGTAGACGTACCCGTCGTGGCCGCCGAACAGCACCCGCCCGGCGAAGATCGTTGGCGGCGAGTCCACACGGCCGCCCGCCGTGAACGACCAAGCCGGCTTCCCCGTCGCGGCGTCCAGGGCATGGACGGTGTGTTGGTCGACCTGCGCGACGAACACCTTGCCCTCAGCGCTGGTCGCCGCGCTGAGTCTGCCGTCAAGCGTGGTCCTCCACTTCTCGGACAGGGCGGACTTGTCGGACAGGTCCGACGCGACGGCGACGGGTGTCGCCCCGCTCCGTTCCGCGTCGTGCCGGTAGGTCGGCCAGTCTGGCGATTGGTCAGTGGTGATTCGTGATTGGAGAACGGGTGCGCTGTTGTAGGCTGGGCCGCGCTCCAGCCGGCTCGATGCTGACCGCTGATCGCTGACCGCTGGTGGCTTCCCCGCCGCCGCCAGCGCACTGAACCCGCTCATCTGCACCGTTGCGTAGCAGCCACACGCGTGCGGCGGAACGTAGAGCAAGCCGTTGGCGGGCATGACTCCGTACATGCAGGTCCCGCGCGCCCAACTGTTCCACAGCACCTCGCCGGCGGCTAAGTCGATGAACTCCGTCCCTCGCCGGCCGCCGAGAACGTAGTTGCTGGTGGCCTTGTTGGTGTAGCACCGGTGATGATGCCCGGGGTTCTCGGAGTCAATGCGATCACGCAGTTCGCCAGTCGCCAAGTCGAGCTGCTCGACGAAGTACGGTCCCCACACCGGGTTGCTGTTCTGCTGGTTCGTGCCCGTCCACGGCTTGAACCCGCCGAACCACGCTGAGTCACCGATGATGAACACGTCGCGCACGTCGACCAGCGACAGGTCGCGAGTCCACAGAGGTTCGCCGGTCTGGAGGGAGAGCGCCAGGGCGGTCTTCCCATCGGAACAGACCACGCCGCCCTCGCAGACGACGCGCAGCCGCATTGCCGATCGCGACCACAACTCTTGCCCTGTCTTCAGTCCCACGCACACCACGGCATTGGCCTTCTGCCACAGCGCCCGATCACCAATGGCGCAGAGACTCAGGGGACGCAGCTTGGCGCTTGCCTCCCCCGCCTTCCGCCACAGCACGCGGCCCGTGTCGGCGTCCAGAGCGAGGAGGGAAACATCTGCCTTGTTCTCGGCGCCACGCAGACGCTGCATCAGTGGGGTGGACGTGTCCCGCGTGTACAGGGGCGACTTCGCCTCTGTTGAGAGCTTCTCCCAGGTCCTCAGTTCGGTCGTCCGCTCCTCGGTGACGCTCCGCACCGAGAGCAGCAGAGCGCCGTTGTGCCAGAGGATCTCTTCCGCGCCCGCGGTCTCGTCGTACACCTTGACGGTCTCTCCCGTCGCTGCGTCCAACGCCGTCAGCGGCGCGTACATGCCTAACGTCACGTAGACGCGATCGCCGATAGCCACCAGTCGGCGCTGAAGCTGCTTCGGCCCTTGCGTCCAGCCGGCAAGCCGCGGCCACCACTCGGCGAGGGGCCGCTTCCAGAGCAGCACCCCGTTGTAGGCGTCGCGCGCGACAAGCTGCCACTGCGCCGGGAGCAACAAAGACACGACAGGCGCCTCGTCGACCAGGTAGAAGATTCGCCCCCCGCTTGAAACCACGTCGGCGACAGTCGGCGTGTGCTCGTGGCTGCGCCCGTGCAGCGGCCCCTCGCTCCACTGCAACCGCCGAGGCGGGCCGACCACTTGGTCGTTGGCTACCGGGTTCCCGCTGGCATCATGCAAGAAGTGCGTCCACTCGTCGGTGCCTTCGTGCTGCGGCTTGACGGTCTTCTGCCACTGTCCGCCCTTCTCGACCATAGCCACGCCCCGAGGCACGAGCACGCGCAGGAGCTCGCCCATCACCACTCGCTCTCCGCCACCCGTCACCACCGCCAGGTTGACCGTGTTGTCGGCATACGGCAGCCGCGAGCCGGCCCACTGCTCAGCCGACACTGGTCCGGACACGCCGAGCGACCGCAGGTATGCCCGCGCCTTCGCTACGTTACCGGCGTCGACGTCGAGCCCGTGGACCAGGTAGCTCTCGTTCGCCCGAAGCGCCGCCGTGAGCTTCCCGTCGCCGCAGCCGAGGTGAACGACGAGACCGCCTCTCACGCCTGATTCGCGGAGGACACGTTGGGCCAGCGGCTGCGCGTCCTCGGCCGAAGCACCGGTCAGGAGGGCGCAGGCG
>PEVN01000079.1 GCA_002779825.1 Armatimonadetes bacterium CG06_land_8_20_14_3_00_66_21
CCCGGGGAGCACACGCGTCGATACGGGGGCAACACGACTTGCCTGGAGATCCGGCTGCAGGACGACCGCCTCATCGTCGTTGATGCAGGGTCGGGGATTCGCGGCTTGGGAAACGCCTTGCTTAAGGAGAAAGACCTGAGCGAGTTGTGCCTCGTGCTCACGCACGCCCATTGGGATCACCTGATGGGGTTCCCCTTCTTTGTGCCCGCCTACCTCGAGCGATTCAAGCTGCGCGTGCGCGGCGGCCCGCTGGCGAAGGTCTCGCTGCAGGACTACCTGTCGCACCAGATGCAGCCGCCGTTCTTCCCGGTCGAGTTCAGCGTCATGAAGGCAAACTTCGATTTCTCGCAGGGAGACCCCATTCGGCGTTGCGAGAGCGGCGCGACGCTGGAGCCCATTCGCCTCAGCCACCCGAACAACGGCTATGGGCACAAGTTCATCGAGAACGGCAAGAGCTTCGTCTTTCTGACGGACAACGAGTTGGACATGCAGCACGAACGGGGCTTGTCTCGCGCCGAGTACGTGCAGGTCTGCGAAGGTGCGGATCTCCTCTTCCACGACGCGCAGTACACCGACGAGGAGTACCAGCGCAAGCGAGGCTGGGGGCACTCGACCTACCAGTCGGCCACCTCGCTGGCCCTCGAGGCTGGGGTGAAGCGACTCGGACTGTTCCACCACGACCCCGACCGCACGGACGACGACTTGGACGAGCAGGTCTGCAGATGCCGGCAACAGCTCGCCGACTGCGGCAGCGACTTGGAGTGCTTCGCGTGCCGAGAGGGAGAGGAGATCGAGTTGTGAGGCAGCCCCGGGCTTGCGCGCCGAAGCTTCGCCGCCCCCCGACAAGTAGTCGGAACAGCCACCGAATAGCAGCGGTCGTGGCGCTCCTCTGTCTCGCTTCGCTGCCACTTCTCGGCGGCGAAGCACCCGCTCCGTCGGCAGAGGCGCCTGTTCCCAAGCAAGAGCTGCCGAAGCACGAAGGCAGAACATCCAGGCCGGCGGGTGCGACAAAGCCGGCGGCGAAGGCAGGTAAGGTCAAGAAGGACGCAAACGCGCCGTCCCACTCGGGTCACGAGAAAGAAGGCGCGAAGCCCGCGCACGCGCCAGCCGCCCCGACTGGCAAGCAGGACACCGAGCCCGGCGCCGCCGCAGAGCCACCCGCCGCCGTAGGACACGGCAAGGCCGAGGGCAAGGCGCCCCAGCAGCCTCCGGAACCAACGGAGCCCGCAACGCCTGCGCCCACCGAGGAGCCGCCCGCCCGCGGCACCCCGGGCCCCGCAGACGAATCGGGCTCTCCCGAACAACCTGCCGAGGCGCCCTCCCCAGCGCCGGAGTCCCCACCGCCCGCTCCTGCGGCCGCGGCCAAGACGGCCGCCGCAGCGGCCCGCGCCCAAGACGCGTCTCCGGCGACGTCACCGGCACCCGCCAAGGTCAACCAAGTCCTGGCTGAGGCAAAGGCTGCCGCGCGGCGCGAGTCAGCCATCACCAAGCTGCTGAATCAGCTCAACGAACAGGCCGCCGCCGGGACGCAGTTGCTGGGAGAGGACTTCGCCTTCTACGTCGTACGGCTGGGGCGGCTGGCCCGCCTCGACGCGGCGGCGCTGAAGCGCGAGTACGCCCGGGCGCAAGCAGACCTGGAGAGCGCGGAACGGCAGCGGCGCGAGATCACCGGTCTGCAGGAGCACGGCGCTCAGGAGATTCGCGAGGGACGCATCCTGATCCTGGATGCGGAGGACTTGGTCCAGGAGTACGCCCAGCAAGGGCTCCAGTCGGACGAGTCCTATGACGCGACCTTTCTCAAACGAACGGCCGCGCGCACGCGCGCACAGCGGTTGTCCGACGAGCTGGCTCTGGGCCGCAAACTGGAAGGTCTCGTCCTGCGCGCCCCCGCGAGCAGCTTCGACACGACCGCTGACCGGAAGACCGTGCTTACAGCCGTCCACGATATGAAGACGGCACTGGACGAGCGACGCGCTCTGAACGGGCAGTTGGCGGATCTCTACGCTAAGCTGGCCGCGCTTGCGTGGGAGAACGGGGTGCTGGCCTCCGACCTGAGCGACGACCTGCAGAAGAGCATCCGCGTGGCCGAAACGAAGGCGCTGCTCTACCGCTCCGAACGGACGCTGTCCCCCGACACCTTGGTCCGCGCCGTCACGACCGCCGGCGTCGCCGTTCGGGGCGTGCCCCGGTGGCTCCTTCGCCTGCCGCGGCGCGCTGTCGAGGTGGCGTTGGGGCCACCCGCAGAACGGTCCGGCGCAGACCTCATCGGCACGTATGTTCCAGTCCTCTTCTTCTGGGTCGTCGCCCTCGCGCTCTTCCGCTACCTCGGCCTTCGCGCAACCTTCTACGAGCACAGGCTGGGAGACGTGCAGAAGCTGGACTCGCCCTCGCGGATTCCGTTCCTCGCCATGCACACGTGGCGGCTCAGCCGGTGGTTCGGGATCGGCGCCGCTACCTATGGAACCGTGCAGCGACTCCACTTTGGCCCTGCCGCGGAAGCGTTCTCCCAGATCGCCTTCACAGGCTGGATTCTCGCCGCGCTGGTCTGCAAGTTTGCGCGGGTGCTGATCGCGCCGGTGCGGTCGGAGTTCCGGGTGCTGCCCCTGACTGACGCCTCAGCGAGCTATGTCTTCCGGCTGGTCCGGGCGCTGGCAGTCCTAGTCGTGGTCGGTTGGTCGGCGCTGTCAGCGCTGGAAGCCGGCAGCTACGTCCGGGTCGACGTGCTGGCCCTGTTGCGCCTGCTGCTTTGGCTGGGCGGCATTGGGCTCATCGCCGCGACACTTTATGGCCTCCATGGGTTGCTCAGCGCGTTGTCGCCTCAAGCCGGCGGCTGGCAGTCGACCGCCTGGAACCTGAGCGCCTTCCTGGCGCACGCCTTCATCCTGAGCGCGGTCGCGGTGGTGGTTGTGCACAGCGCCGGCTACTGGAACCTGGCCCGCTACTTCGCGCGCTGCATCCCGCTCAACGGCTTGGCGGTCTTCGCCGTCTGGTCGCTGTGGCGCTTCGCTCGCCGCCACGCCGACAGGTGGCAGGCCAACCTGCCTGCCATTCCGCCCCGGGAGCTGGGCAAACGCGCAGGCCGGGAGGCAGTCAGTCAATTGCTCGGGCTCGCAGTCTGGCTTGTCACCGGTCTGGGCGGCGTCTTGCTGATGGCGCAGGTATGGAGCATTCGCTGGCAGCATGTCCGCCGGGTGATCACCGTCCTGCAACACCCGCTGTTGACGGTGAAGGGCGCGGGGGTATCCTCGTGGAGTGTGCTCAAGGCCGCGGTGCTGGTGGCTTGCTTCCTGTGGCTCGCCAGCCTCGTCCGCCGACTGCTGCACTCCTCTGCTCGACTGGAGCGTCGGTACACAGAAGGCGGCCGCTACGCGCTTGCGAGCCTCTCGTTCTACGCGATTCTCGGCGGCGGATTCCTCTGGTCGCTGATGGCCGCCGGGTTTGACCCCAGCGTGCTGGCAGTGTTCGCCGGGATGGCCGGTATCGGCTTGGGCTTTGGGCTGCAGAACATCGTCCACAACTTCATCAGCGGCCTCATCCTGCTGATCGAGCGCCCCATCGCCTTGAACGACTTCGTGGAGGTCGGCTCCCTCCGGGGGACCGTCAGCGCCATCAGCCTCCGCAGCACCACGGTACGCACCCTGAGCAACGTGTTCGTCGTGGTGCCCAACTCCCAGTTCGTCAGCGACCAGGTAACCAACCTCAGCCACCGTGACACCAAGATCCGGCTGGAACTCCCGGTCGGCGTCCACTATGGCAGCGATATGGCAGCGGTCTACGCTGTTCTCCAGAGGGCAACCGAGTCGCACCCCGAAGTGCTCAAGCACCCCGCGCCCGAGGTCCGGATGGTGGAATTCGGCGACAACTCCGTCAACTTCAGCCTCTTGGCCTGGATTGAGCACCCACACCGAATGCCGTTCGTCTCCGCCCAGATCATGCGGACAGTCTGGGAGGCGCTCAAAGAGAACGGCATCGAGATCCCTTACCCTCAGCGCGACTTGCATCTGCGCTCGGTAGACGCAGACGCGGCCCGACAACTGAGGGAAAGATAGTGGGGCGTCTTCCTGTACCTGTAACGTTGTTGTCGATTCTGGCTCAGCAACCATCGCGCTGGTAACAGCGCGCAGCAACCGGAGGCCTTGCGATGAGCGACTACGCGACGTTCCACCCGCAGCACGTCCTTTGCCCGGTGAACCTGACCGACGCCGCTCAGGTAGGGCTTCAGCACGCCGCCGCGCTGGCACGCCGGTTCGGCGCAACGCTCACCGTGCTGTACAGCGTGGAGGGCGAGGCGCCGTTGCCCCCCTCGCAGGTTCGCGAAGCCGTCTCCTCCTGGATTCCCGATCCCCTCGTGGCAGCCACCGCCACCGTCGAGCCCATTGTGCGCCACGGTCACGCCGCCGAGCAAATCCTCGCCGACGCCGCAGAACACGACCTCGACCTGATCGTCCTCGCCGCCCAGCGCTGGCCGTTTCTGCAAGCCAGCCTGTTCAGCAGCACCACCGAATTGATCCTGCGCCAAGCGCCCATCCCGGTGCTGGTAGCGCCCGTCCCCCTCGACTGACAGCGCGAGCGGCCCTCCAGCAGGCGTTCCTTCCTCCCCCTATCCCTCGCTGAACGCCTCCAAGCTGGCTGCGTCCCCCGCCACCACCAACACGTCACCCTCTTCGACTGCGTCGTCCGGACCCAGGTCCATCTTCAATTCGCCCCCCCGGCGAACGGCAATCACGTTGATGCCGAACCGCTGCCGCAGTTCCAGGTTCCGAAGGGCCATGCCCTGGCAGCTCACCGGGGCCAGGATTTCGGTGATGCCCAGGTCGCGGCCGAGGTCCATGTAGTCCATGACGCGGGGGGACTGCAGGCTGTGCGCGACCCGGGTCCCCATATCGCGCTCGGGGAAGACCACGTGGTCGGCGCCCAGCTTCTCCAGAATGCGGGCCTGGCGGTCGGTCATCGCCTTAGCCACGATGAAGCGCGCATCCAGCTCCTTGAGGCCCATCACGATGTTGATACTGTCCTCCAAGGAGGTACCGCGCCCGACGACGCAGCGGTCAAAGCTGGGAATGCCCAGCTCACGCAGCCCGCTGACGTCGGTGGCGTCGAGCTGAACGGCGTGGGTGACATGGTCCTTGATCTCATCGACAACCACCGGGTCGTTGTCGACAGCCACGACTTCGTGTCCCATGTCGACCAACGTCTTGGCGACGCTCTGACCGAAATGGCCGAGACCGATCACGAGGTAGCTCTTGTGTCTGGGGCGGCGAGGCATCGGTACCACCTGTGTGGGGAGTCATCACGCCGAAGCCGAGGGAAGCACTACTACCCGATGGGCAGTTGCCCCTCCGGGTACCGGACGTGGCTGGGGCGCTCACGGGCTGCCAGGGCGGCTGCCAGGGAGATCGGCCCGACGCGACCGAGGAACATGGTGAGAATGATGATCAGTTTGCCGACGGTCGTCAAGGCGGGCGTGATGCCGGTGGACAGCCCCACTGTCCCAAAAGCCGAGGTCGACTCGAAGAAGACGTAGATCGCGGCCGAGTGAAACGCTGACGGCGACGCCAGGTGGCTTTCCTCCGTGACGAGCAGCAGGGAGGTGCAAAAGAAGACGACACCGACCGCCATGGCGAAGAGCGCCAACGCCCGGTACACCAGTGAATGGGTAAGCGTGCGCTCGTGGAGGCAGGCATGCTCGTTCCCGCGAACGGTAGCCCAGATGGCGGAGAGCACCACGACCAAGGTGGTGGTCTTGATGCCGCCAGCCGTGCCCCCCGGCGAGCCGCCAACAAACATCAGGAAGCACATGAACACCAGCGTGGCGTCCTGCATACGGCTCAAGGTCAGCGTGTTGAACCCCGCCGTCCGGCAGGTGACGGCGGTGAAGTAGGAGTGCAGGAGCTGCTGGTAGACGGGCAGCCCCGCCACCGTGCCCGAGGGACGCCGCTCCAGCACAAAGACCATCGCGGTGCTGAGGGCAAGCAATAACAGCGTACAGCGCAAGACCACCCGCGTATGCAGCGAAGCGCGGCGGAAGCCGCGGAACGCCAGCAGTTCGCTGACTACCAGGAACCCAAGCCCACCCAGGATGATCTGGGCCGCCGTCACCAGCACCACACCGGGGTCGTTCACAAACGGCACCAGACTCGCGAAGGGGCCGAACCGCTGCCCGAAGAGATCCAGCCCGGCATTGCAGAAGGCCGAGACGCTGTGGAACGCCCCATACCAGGCGGCCTTGGGCCAGGGCAGGTACCGATGGAAGAGCAGGACGTAGAACAGAGCGCCGAACCCCTCGACAGTGATCGTGAACGCTAAGGCGCGCCGGAGCAGCGGGCGAGCCTCGTGCATGCCAAACTGCCCCAGCGACTCCCGGACTGCCAACTGCCGCTGAACGCCGACCTTCCTCCCCAGCACAGCGGACAGCATGGTGGCCAGGGTCATGTAGCCAAGGCCGCCCAACTGGATCAGGCAGAGAATGACCACCTGTCCGAATAGCGAGAACCGCGTGCCGGTGTCGTGGACGACCAGACCGGTGACGCACACCGAGGTCGTGGCCGTGAACAGCGCATCCACCAGCGAGATCGCGTGGTGATCTGAGGTCGCGACCGAGAGCGACAGGAATGCCGTCCCTGCCACGATCACCGAACCAAAACTGAGCACCACCAGCCGGATGGGGGTGAACAGGCGGTGCGATTTGGGGAGGCGGGGCGGGGCGCTCAAACGGCCATTGGCGTCGACTAATGTCATGTCTGGTGCAGTGGCAAACGGGTGCTGTGCTTCAACGGCCGACGGAAGCAAGGCCCCCCGTGCAGCGGAACTCCAGATTGTAGACGGAAAGCCGCCGACTGGGAATTAGGAGGCCGGCCGCCAAGAGCCCGGTTGGGGACGGCGGCGGCGCTCCAAGACACGGTCCTCAGCCGCACAGCTCCGTTCGCGCCCGCTCCACCACAGCGCGCAACTTCCCGAGCAACCCCTCGTCCACGTCCGGCTTCCGATACGAAGCGATCAGCTCGTCCACCTTCCGCTGTGTCCGGCGCAGTACTTGCTCTTCGCTGTCGCGGCCCGTCCAGCCGGCGCGTCCTGCCAACTCCGGCAGACAGAGGGCGGAGCGGAAGTGGCGAAGCGTGTGCTCGGTCTGCAGGTAGTCGCCCTGCTCCGCGTGTGCCACCGACAGGATCGTGTCGAGCCCGATCGTTTCCTCACTGATCTCCAGAGGCGGCGCCAAGTGCGCGAGCGACTCGGTGAACTCCGTCTCCAGCAGGAACTGCACCGGGCTGATGGTCAGTCCGCCGTCGAGGTGCCCGGCAACCACACCGGGGTGGCTGCCGGTGTAGGCTGCAAGGGTCATCGCAGTGTAGGCGTTCTCCAGCAGGGCGTATAGACCCGGCGTCTTGGCGGGCGAGTACCCGCCGCCCCCGGCGCCAACCACAGTGCCCGTCCAGCGGCGAAGGAACTCGCGCACCGCGAGGTTGCGGACGACGGCGTCGGCGGCCGAGTAGCTCGACTCCCCGTTCCGCATGTCCATGGTCGCGATCCACACGCCCCCTCCCAGCGGGACGCCCGGCTTCAGCGCCCGGCCGGCGATCCAGTTGGCCAGCAGCTCCGCCGCCGCGACCACAGCGGTGCCCGCCACCGTCACCGGTGTGCCGGCGCCGCTGACGGTCATGACGTAGACGCTGTTGGGTCGGCCGCGCTTGAGGGCGCAGACGAACCGCTCGGCCACCTCCCGCCCCAGGCGCAAGGGGCTGGAGAAGCCCACATTCGCCAGCCAGTGCAGCCCCTCGACGCCCGCGAGTTCCTCCATCTCGACCAGATAGTCTATCTGCCGCACGTCTTGCACGTACGCCCCCGCCGGCCGAGTGACATGCTCGAACTGCAGCAGCGTCGCCATCAGCGGTTCGAGGGGTGCTGGCACGTCGGCCAGCAGCAGGCAGTGCCCGACCCCCGCGTCGCGATGCACTACTTCGCCGAACTTCAGCAACTGGATGTAGTCGGCGCAGTTGCCCAGCCGGCGCTCCCGTTCCGCGCCGTCGTAGTAGTACTGCGAGAGCTGGTGGAAGAGCCGGCCCGCGCCAGGCGCAACAAACGCGCGGTGACCGTCGTCCTCCCCCGGCGAGGGCTGCTCGCGGCGGACATCCTCAACGAACCGGCAAACCAGCTCCGGGGGGAACGTCGCCACCTCTCGGCCGTAGTCGACCCGCGCGCCAGCCGCCTCGAGCGCCTTCAGAATCTCCTCGTTCTGGTAGACGGCGCCCAACTCGTCCAGCACCGTTAGCACGGCGTCGGTGAGCTGCGTTACTTGGGCGTCGTTCAACAGGCTTCGGTCAAACATCGTCGCAGTGTCCTCTCAGTGCCCGGCCGCTGCCACAATCTTCTCGAGGAGAAGGTCCGCCGCCAGGCGGTGGCCCTTCTCATTCGGATGCATCCCGTCCAACAGCAGGTCCTCCATGGACTGGCCTTCCTGCTTGTCGAACGCCTCGTACTGGGCAGCGACGTCGACCAGCTCGACTTGCTCCTTCTGGGCGAGTTGACGCACGGCCTCTGCGTAGCTGGGGAGCAAGGCGTTGAAGCCGGTCGGGTCGTCCGGTCTGTACGGCGGCTTGCCGTACAGCGCCTTCGTCTTGTCGGTCCAGCGGAGCGGGTTGGGCGTCATCAGGATCACGCGCGCGCCTTGCTGCCGAAGCGCGCCGACGAAGAACTCCAGGTTTTCTCGATACCGCGCCAGAGCGACACGCGGCTCCGTTGCCGGCGGTGTCTTCCACACGTCGACGGCGGAGTCGTTGATGCCAAACTGGATGATCGCCCCCTGTGGCTTGCGGTCGAGGACGTCCTGCTGGAAGCGCTTCCGGGCGTCGTCAGTGGTGTTGCCGCCCACGCCGGCGTTGATGACCCGGGTGTCCACGCCTTTGGCGGGCAGTTCTTGCTGCAACAGGTCGGCGTAGATTGGCAGGTCGCCGCGAGGCGCGGTCGTCGAGTCGCCGAAGGCAACGATCTTCGTCCAGTTCTCCATGAAGTCGCTCTCTTTCAGACTGGCACGCATGCTGCCCTGCATCGTGGTGATCCACCACTCGCCGGCGCTGTGCGCGAAGAGGTCCGGGTACGAAACGCGGCCGCCCTTGTTGGTGGCGATGACCTGCGGCGGCGTCCACGTCTGGCCGTCGTCTTCTGAGAAGGAGATAGAGAGCTGCTCGCGGCGGACGTAGCCTTCGTTGGGAATGGCGTTCCAGAGGAACACCAGTCGCCCGCTGGCGAGGCGCTTCAGCTTGCCGGGCGAGCCGGTCGACTTGATCTTCGATGGCTTGGGGTCCGTCCAGGTCATGCCTTGATCCCCTGAGAAGGACTCGTAGAAGAAGCCGTCATAGCTCCGCAGGAGTAGCCACAACCGACCATCGCGCAGCTCAACCAGCGTGCCCTCGATGGCGCCGGCATGGTCGCCCTGGCCGCCGATGTCCAGGTAGCGCGTGCGTTGCCAGGTCTTCCCGTCATCCGCGGAGACGTAGGGCATCGTCGCGTGACGCCCTTCCTTGTAGAGCAACTCCTGCCCGGGCACAACCACGTTGCCGTTGCTCGTCTGCAGAATGTCCTGGATGCAGCCGCACCAGCCGTCCTGGAGCAGATTGAGGTCCTGCCAGGTCTTCCCGTCGTCCAGGCTACGGATCGAGTAGGACGGCAGGTGCATGTCCGGCTTGGGCAGGTTGGCGTCCTTGTCCCACGAGTACTTCAGCACCGCGTCGTTGGCGAAGATCAGGATGGTCGCGCCGCTTCGCGTCCGCAGCAGCGCCCGCTCCGGCCGGACCTTGAACGCCTCGCCTGGCTTGAAGAGCGGGTGCTGTTCCCACGTCTTCCCGTCGTCGCGGGTTACGACGGCGTTCATCTCGTCAACGCCCAGAATGCCGCCGTCGCCAAGGCGGACAAACGGACCGTGAGGCAGTCCAGGTAGAGGGGTGACGCGCGGGTCGAGCACGACGTTGTCCTTGAAAGGGACGGGCGGCTTCGGCGCCTTGTAGGGCTCAAGACTGCCCGTCGCCGAGAAGCCGTAGATCCGCATCGTGCTGCGAACGGGAGTGAAGCCCGGCGCTCCCAACGCGCCCGTGGTCACCTTCTGCTCGTAGGCTTGCTTGCCGTCGATCAGGATCCTGAGCTGGTCGCCCTGCCGGGTCACCTCGAAGTCGAACGGCACGCCGTCCTGCATGAAGTCGGTAGGTTCCCCAATCGCCGCACCCGCAGCATCGTTGAACCATGGCCCGGTCACGAACACTTTGCCGTGGCCGCCCGCGAAGCCGCAGTAGTTGTTGTCGCCCAGTGTGAAGGCAGCAGCGCTACTGGCGAGCTTCACTAGCGCCAGCCGCGCCGCCACCCGAAAGTCGCCCGCGCCGAGGGAGCACCGGCCGAGCAACCGTTCGGCAATCGTGTTCCCGCCGACGCACTCGAGGTAGCCGTCCCGCTGCTCCCACGCCTTGCCGAGGACTTCCGTGGCGGTCGGCTTGCCATCTTCGACGAAGGCCAGGCTGGACACGTCGCCTTCTGCGCGCGCAAATGGGCAGAAGGTGAGTACAAGGACGGTACCGAGGAGAGGTGCCCTACCGACTGTGTCGGAGGCGATGGGCGAGTGACCGTTCATGGGAGAGTCCTCCGAGGTCGCGGCGCTCGTAGGTCGCATGCGAGCGTCATTCTCGTGCCGTTACTCCGTCTGTCAGCGCGTGCGCGACACGCCCCAGATACTCGGCGAACGCCGACAATTCCCGCTGCAGGTCCGCCCCCAGTTCCGGCAACCACGACCTCAGGCCGGTCATCCGCTCGGACACGAGGTTGAACGCACAGACATTGCGCACGACATGGCGGAAGCGACGGAATTCGCCGAGCCGCTCGGCCACTCCGGCGCTGATCACGGCGGCGCGAGCCCCGTCGGCATTGCCGGTCATGCGGCATACCAGCTCGCGGTGCCAGTTATACCCGCGAAGGTTGGGAACACACCGAAGTCCCGGTGCGACTTCGGCTCCGTCTGGGAGAATACCCTCTGTCCTACGTCTGCTGCACGCCTGCCGGGGAAGTTCCGCGAACTTCCACTTCGGGGTGTTCCCAACCTTCGCGGGTATATCTCCGGAGGGGGAAGCGTGGTCGACGTGTCTTGCCACCAACTCGAAAAGGCGCTCAAGGCCGGTGTAGAAGCTGTGGCGGTTCAACGCAACCGAGTCCAGATAGGCGTCGGGTCCATCGCCGGCCCTCGACGCTTGGTCCCACGAACGAAGGCTGCGGTTCACAGCCGACTCAAGATCAGTCAGCTCGCCACGAATGCGCTCAGCCAATTCCCCGTATGAGGTCGTCATAGGGTCACTCCGTACCGATCGACGGCGGCCCGTAGTGAGCTGGACGCTGTCTCCAGCGCAATCAGGTCCACGCTTCGGCGACCGAAGATCGCCTCCACCTCTTCCCACGCCCGCCAGTAGTCGTCACCACACACACCCTCCACCGCCAGATCCACGTCGGAGTCATGTCCAGACCAAGCACCGTGCGCCAATGACCCGAACAGCACGACACGCGCGGCGCGGAAGCGCCCCTTGAGGAGGGCAGCCGCCTCCCTCGCCTGCTCTACAAGTTCCCCTCGCTGTGCTGCTTCACTGGAAACCGGAGACGCAGCCCTGGCCCGACGACACGCCGCCTGCACGTAGCGCTCAAGTTCAGCAGGGGTGAGTTGGAGAGCTGTTGGCACGACGGTCTTGCTCCTCGCCAGTTCGGTCAATGGCTGGGCGTAAGCGTACCGGGTATTGGGGATGCCATCAAGGCTCCGAAGCACACGCCGGAGCTGAGTTCTCGCCAGCGCTGTGCGCACGACGATCCGCCCTTGGTTTGGTGGCGCTATCTGGATCCGAACCGCACCAACAGCTCCACCAGGTTGACCGTGACCGCTTGGGCGCCAGCGTTGGCCACCCGCACGGTGTTGTAGCCGTCCGCAAAGGCGCCGCGGGCGAAGGCGAAGCGGGCGGCTTCGTCGGCGACGTTTGTCGGCTTGCCGTTGATCGTCACCGTCACGGTCGGGTGCTCGCCTTCCAGCCCCAGGCTGATTTCGCCGCTGGCGCCTTCGGCCGGGACCGGGCCGACGAAGAGCTGGAAGTCTGCCGACTCGCCGGGGGCGAGCGCTTTGGGCAGCGGCGCGGGGAGCGGCTTGCCGGGGACCTGGATGTCGCGGTAGGTGACGACGTAGCTGCGGTTCTTGCCCTTGAGCGTTTCCAGGGAGCCCATCTCGCGAAGGAGATCCGGGTGCGCACTGCCCATGTCGAAGTAGTTGAACAGATAGACGCCCTGCGAGCCGCGGGCGAGCATGGCCCTGGCGGCGCCCCGTCGGCGCTCGGGGGTGTTGGCGAGGGTGGGGCCGCCGGGGCAGGGCTGGATGCGGATCTCCAGGCCGGCTGTGACGCCGACGCCGGTGCCTTTGAGCAGTTCTGCCCAGCGTTCCACCGGGATGTCGAAGTCGGTCGTTGCCCAGAACGGCGCGACGATGAGATGGTCGATCAGGCCGCGCCTCGCCCACGTCACGGCGTCGAGCCCGGTGCCCAGCGACACTTCCGGCAGGGCGGGCACGCGCGCGGCCAGCGTGATCGGGTGACCGAGGCGCTTCTCGGCGGCGAAGGCGACCTGCCGGACGTCAGCCATCCACTCGGTCAGCAGCTTGGCTCCTTGCTGCTCCTCGCCTTCGCGGAAGTGGAGCGGGAAGCGGTTCCAGTCCAGCTCGAAGCCGTCGAGGTCGTAGCGCCCAAGCACTTCCTTCACCAGCGACATGGCGTAGTCGCGCACCGGCTTGAGGCCGTAGTTGAGGCAGCGGTCGTTCCAGGCCTTGAAGCGGTCGGGATAGCGCCAGTACTCCGGGTGCTCCAGCCAGAACTTGCTGTGCAGTCGCGACTTCAGGTTGCCGGCGTCGTGCACATCGTTCATGCGCATGCTGACCCAGGGGCTGATGCCCCGTTGCCGACAGCGATCCAGCATCCGCCCGGTCGGATCGACGCCCTGATCCAGCATCGTCTTCAGGTTGTGCGCCCATTGGTCTTCCCCTTTCGCCGGATCGAAGCCCTCGCTGTGCGGCTCCCATGACTTGCTGGGGAAGTTGGTCTTCTTGGCGTTGCAGTTGATGAGCATCACCGTAACCTGCGAGTCGGCCAACTCATCGACAAGCTGGTCGAGTCGCTCCAGCTTCATCTTGCCGGGAGGGTCCATCACGAAGCGGTGGCTGTCGTCTTCGTTGTAGAGCAGACCCGCGAGGGGCTTGAGTTGCCTCTGCTGTGCTGTTGCGGCGGACATCATCAACCAACCTCCTGCGAGCGTATACAGTGCAATTCGACGGGTTTTCATAATTGCCTCCTACGGAAACGCGCTGTCCATCCGAGCCGCGACCGTGAGGGAGCGCGTGACCCGCTGCCCTGGTCCGCGACGCCGCCGGGTCACGCGCTCCCTCACGGTCGCGGCTCGGATGGGCTTCTCACTTTCCGAGGTGTGAGCGGGCAGGCTGCTCCGCTCTACGGCGCCGTGTCTTGCCATTGTCGGTACAACTCCGCCAACTCGCTGGGGCGGACGGCGACGTAGTTGCTCGGCAGGCGCTTGATGACGCTCTCGACCTCGTCCGGGCCCATGAACCAGTAGATGCCGAAGGCGACGATGAACGCCGGGTGCTCTTTCGGGGTCACCTCGAGGATCTGGGCGAGCATCTCGTCGGCGGCCTTCTCGTCGGTGCTGTCTCGGTTCCCGCCAGTTGTCAGGCAGTGCAAGACGGGCACGTCGCCGGCAGTGAAGTGCGAAGTCGCGTAGTCGGTTCGGGTCCGGCCGTAGTCGGCGAAGACCGCGCGCAATCCGGGGATCTCCGTGGCATACCGGCGGAGGGTAGCGTCGGTCGTTCCGCCTTGCTGGTGAACGTGAACGACCGACCTCCCCGCTCGCTCGACACCCCGCGCGGTGTCGGCGAAGAAGCCGCCCAGTAGCGCGTCACCGCCCTCGATTCGGCTGCCGTAGACTTGCGGGTAGCAGTAGCCGAGGCCCGAACACGCCATGACGAACTCGTCGAGGGGAGTGGCTTCGCCGTAGTAGCGTTGCGCCACCAGCGGGCACACATCAAGCGCGGCGACGGGGAACGACCAGCCGATGGGCACGCGGCCCCGGGCGGCGTCGTTCCAGCGGCAGGCGGTGTTGTAGTAGGTGGTAGGGCTGTCGCCGTCGGACAGGTAGAAAGCGACGTACACCTTGGAAGGGTCGTAGCGAGGCGGCTCCCGCCGGGTCTGCCTGCCGTGGAGGCTTGGGAAGCCGGAGTGGACGCTCAGGTTGCCGTTGACGGTGAAGATGAACGGCTTGCCCAGGCGTGAGGTAATGTCCACGCAATCCCACTCGTTGGTCAGGTTGGGCGCGCCGCCCGGCTCTGGGCCGAAATAGCCGATGACCGGGGTCTGCGCCGGGTACTTCGCAAGCAGTGCCTCCACGACCTGGCGCTCGCGGCGAGAGTACGCCCGGTTGAGGTGAAACGAGAAGACCCGGTGCACCACGAGGTAATCGACCATGGAAGCCGACATCTCCGCTGCCGTGGGCGAGAGCGGCTCGCCCTGCTTGATGTGACAGACGACGTCGGTCGTGCACTCAGGCAGGACGTGCTCCGACGCCCACGCGTAGGCGTCGGCCAGAGTGGTCCACCGCCCGCGGAGGTCTTCCTTCACCGGTATGCCGAACCGCTCGGCCAGTTCCGCCGTGCATGGCAGCAGGTCACGCGCGCCCGCCATGGACACAGCCACGTTGATGCCCGGCGGGAAGTCGGGATCGTAGAGCACCGCGCCGGCGGCCGCCTCCCGGTATCGGTCCAGGAGGTCGAACGGGTCGTCCACCAGTTCGCGTTCCCGCCCTTCTGCTACCTGCTCTGTCCAGGCGTCGTCGAAGTAGACGGTCGGTTCGCGCCGGTTCACCAGCCCTTGCAGCGCTCGGAGTAGAATCTGCTCCTCCCACGACAGCCCCATCAGCGAGGCAACCACCAGCTTGTTCCCCGGCGGCGGGGACTTCGGCAGCACGCTGTCGCGGGGTCGCGCGGGCACGAGGGGGTAGATGCGATCGGTCTCCTCGGGGAGAGAGCGCGCGTAGCGTCGGACCACCTCGGCCGCCGCCGCGGATAGGAGCGCCTTCTTCTCCAGCAGAGTCGCACAGGCGGTCAGAACCACCTGTAGTGCTTGCCGTGACGGCGGCGCGGGGTATCCAGCCCACATATCAACGGCGCCCCGGAACTGGTCGCAGTGGTGCTCGATCAAGCCGACGCTGTAGCCGCCCGGGTCGCCGTCCGCACCGAGGGTCGCCAGGAGCGGGAAGACACGGTCCTGAGCTGGGAGGCTGGTTTCGTCCAGCACTGCCTGGTTACCAGGCGCGACAGGTGGGAAGACGACGCCGTCGAGCCCTACCGGATCGCCACGCGGGGGCGCATACCGGAACTGCCCGTTGCTCTCGACAATCCGGAAGCCGCCCATGCCGAGGCCGTCGTGGCCGAGGTAATCGCTGACGTGGCCGGTGTCGTGCCATTGCTGCGCCGGGAGGTGGTCGAAGCCCGAGTCGGCGAGACGGTTGCGGCCCGGCTGGGCTGTTTCGACAAGCGCGAGGTCATCGCAGACGACCTCGCCGGGACGGAACACCGCCAGGCAGACGTCGATTGCGCGGGTCGCGTCCGGGGTCGTCACTTCCTCGCTGATTTCGGCCCAGTCGTTAGCGTCCGTCGGAAAGCCGGGGCCTTGCTGCCCCAGGAACTTCCCGGTTCGGTCCCAGAACCGGACGTACAGACGGTCTGCCTCGCCCCGCTCCCCGCGTCCGCGAACCCAGGCGCTCACTCGCCACCGGGTCCCCGGTTCCGCCCGGACCTTAGGCGACCACATACCGGTCCAGATTCGGTCTGCCGTGCCCGTGCGCCGGATCAGCACGCCGGGCGTGCCGTTGCGACCGTCCAGCGTGCGGGTGACAAGATCGACTTCTTCGCCAGTCGTGCTCCAACCGGCAACGCCCTTCTCCACGCACGCATGACAGAACGGGACGCCGAACGCGACGACACTGCCGCCTGCTGCTCGGAACTTGCGCAGCGCCTCGATAGCCACCAACGGGAAGGTGTTGCCGTAGAGGTGCACCAACACAGGGAACGCCTGAGCGTTGAAGCGCGCCGGATCAGCCACCGTAGCAGCATCCACAAGCGTGGCCGCGAGTCCGGCCTCCGTCAGTGCCGCCCGAACATCGTCGGGCATCAGCCCCTGCGCCCCGGCGAACACCGGGAACAGCGGCTCGTCGAAGACGGCGATGGTCCGCGGCGTCTCTGCAGCAAGGGAGGAGACGCAGAGCAGGAGGACGACGACGCAACTGGGTGGCTTTGGGGAAGTGAGCATTGAGGAAGCATTGCACGTCCCGTAGCCGATACCTCTTGCCCACCAGATCCAGCGTGTGGTTGCTCCACCGGCGCGAAGCGCAGTACAATTCCGTCACGAGCTGCCGGACGAACCGCAGCTTGCGCCGCGCTCCTGCAGGCACCTCGCATTGGGAGGGAAACCAGATGTCTGTCGCGCAAATGAAGCGGGAGGTCATCGGTCTTATGGACCGAATGCCGGAAGCCACAGTGTCAACGGTGTACGACTTCGTCCAGTTTTTGACGGAGCGCCAGGACCACGACCGTTGGGCGCACGCCCAGACACAGTCGGCCGCCTACAGGGACTGGGTGGGGGCCGACAACGACGTATACGACGAGGTATTCGCGGATGCCCCCGAAACGCGGTGAGGTGGTTCTGTGCCGCCTGCCTCTTCCTTCCACAGGGCGCACGCAGCACAAACTGCGTCCGGCAGTCGTGGTATCGAAGAACCCGAACAACCGGCGTCTGGACGACCTCATCGTGGCGCCCTGCACCTCGAACACCAGCAGGGCACATGAGGCTACCCAGTACCTGATCGAGGGCGACGAGATCGCGCGCACCGGAATCAGGACCCCGTCGGTCGTGCGCTGTGAAGCCTTGATGAGCATCCCCAAAGCCTTCGTTCTGCGCACGTTGGGTCGTCTGTCGCCAGCCGCGGAGGCCGCAGTACACGGTTGCCTGAGGGACGCGCTGGGTCTGTAGGGCCGGGGCAGAGGCTTCATCGCGGACCTGCGGGCGGAGAGCGGGACGATCAGGCAGAACGGAGAGAACCCATGTCCTCACTCATCGCCCAGTACTTCCTCAACCACCGCCTCGACCTCGACGAGATCGAGTGGCAGATGGAGGAGTTCGCGAAGCAGGGGTACCACGGCGTGTATGCTCACGCCCGACCGGGGTTGCTGACGCCCTTTATGTCCGACGAATGGTGGCAGGCGCTGGACAAGATGATGGAAGTCTGCCGGCGCGTCGGGCTGGAGTTCTGGATCTGGGACGAAGACTACTATCCCAGCGGGTTGGCCGGCGGCCGCGTGGTGTGGACGGACCCGGGTCTGATGGCGCGGGAACTCACGTTCACGATCGCCAGCGGGGAGGGCGCCCGCCCTGTCGAGGTCGACTTTGCGCCCGGCCTGCTGCTGCGCGCCTTCGCGCTGGAGGAGCACGACGACGGCACGCTGGGCCCGCCAGTCGACGTGACCCGGTTCTGCGGCACGCGGCGGCAGCGTTGGGGCGCCCGGTACCTGGCGCAGCGGGCGTACTCGCCGCTGATCGACCCGATCGGTCACCCACACTGGCGCACCTCGTTCGATGACAACCGGTTCGCGCTGGTCTGGCAGTCGCCGGCACCAGCGCGGTACACGATCTGTGCTGCCGTCCTGCAGAACCGACCGGGCGCACACCCCGACCTGCTTCGCCCGGAGGGCATCCGGTCATTCCTCGAACTGAGCTACCAGCCGTACGCCGACCGGTATCCCGCCGAAATGGGCAAGCTCCTCAAGGGGGCGTTCACCGACGAGCCCTCTCCCGGTTGCGACTGCTTCCCCTGGACGGCGCGCTTCCCGGATGAGTTCGGAGCCGACCATGGATACAGCCTCCTCGACCACCTGCCGCACCTCGCCCTCGACATCGACGAGCGGACACCCATGGTCCGGCACCACTACCGGCTGACCCAGCACCGGTTGCAGAAGGCGAACTACGTCGCGCAGATCGCCGACTGGTGCCGCGCGCACGGCATCCGGTTCGCCGGCCACCTGACACGGACCGAGTGGCTGTCGCTTGTCGCCGCCTGGTGGCCCAACGAGCTGCGGTGCTACGAGTCGATGGACATCCCGAGTTGCGACCCGCTGGGCGCCAGCGAGGGCTGGGCGGATGCCACCGCCTACCACACGGGCCTCAAGGTGGCTTCCTCTGCGGCGCACCTGTTCGGCAAGCCGCAGGCCGGCAGCGACTGTGTGGCGGTCATCGGCGACGAAGCCTCTCTGCGAGACCTGAAGTACCACTTTGACTACCAGCTGGTCCTTGGCATCAACCACTTCACAGTGCACGGGCTGAGCTACTCAGTCGACGGCCCGCGCAAGGACGAAGTGCCGCCGTCGATCTTCTACCAGCACACGCAGTGGCAGCACATGGGCGTGCTGCTGGACCACGTCAGCCGAACAGCGGAGGCGCTGACCGGCGGCCGGCACGTGTGCGAACTGGCTGTGCTCTACCCCTCCACGAGCCTCGGCTGTCAGCTCAAGCCGGGAGCCAACTGGCGCAACCTGCCGGACGAGGCGCACATCCACGCGCTGTCCGAGCAGCTCCTGAGTCACCAGCGCGACTTTGACTTCATTGACGAGGTGGCGGTCCAAGAGCAGGTAGGCGAGGACGGCTCTCTCCACACACTCGAATGCTACCGGGTGATCCTCCTGCCGCACCTGCGCTACCTCGACGCCAGGACCGCCGACGGCCTGCTCCGGTTCGCCAAGGGCGGCGGCCGCGTGATCGCCGTCGGCACCATGCCCAAGGCGATTACCGACAACTTGGCGCAGCCGCTGCGCGACTGGGCCGAGGACTGCGTCGAGTTCTGGCAGTCGGTGGACGCGCAGGCTCTACTCAGCCTCCCGGGGGTCGAGGTGACCGGAGACGGTGCGCGCGATCTGTTCGTCCTCCAGCGCGAGAAGGCCGGCGTCACGAAGACCTTCCTGTTCAACCGTCGGGAGGGCTACTTCCACGGAAGCGTGGGCAACCAGCCGGTGATGGTTGCACCGCGAAGCAGCCTGCTTCTGTCGACGGCTGACCCGGAGCGGGCCACTGCCCTGCCCCCGGCAGGCGAGGGAGCCCTGGAGCTCTCGGGCGGGTGGCGAGTTACCTTCGTGCAGAACCAGCTTCCGCTGTCGTTCTGGCACTCGTCCCCGTCCACCGGCGAGCCGCCAACTAACTTCGCCGCCGGCACCGGGTTCGACCTCATGCGGCGAGAAGCCGACCCCGCAGGCGCGGGCGACAACGCCGTCCGGTACGACTGTCGCTTCATGCTGACCGGGCAGATTCCGGACGCGCGGATGGTCATCGAGGACAGCACCGTCACCGGCGACTTCCAGGTCTACGTCAACGGCATCCCAATCAACGGCTGGAACCGAGCTGTGGTTTTCGACTGCCGCAACCTCGAAGCTCCGGTCGGGCACGCCCTGCGGACCGGCTCAACGCCCACGCTGAACGTGGTGACGGTGACGGCCGCAGGACCCGGCCGTGGCCTTCATGAGGTCCCCTACCTCTACGGCTCGTTCGCGTGCGAATACCGGTACGGACACCTCTCATTCCCATTCCTCAAGGGGCGCTCCGGCCAGTTCTGTCTGGACACGCTGCTGCCCTGGGACACGCTGGGCTACCCGACGTTCTCCGGTTCCGCGACCTACCGGCGCGAGTTCCGCATTGAGGAACCAGGCGACTACCTGCTCGACCTGGGCCGGGTTGAGGATTGTGTCGCCGTCAGCTTGGACGAACAGCCTGCAGCCGTGCTGCCGTGGCTGCCCTACCGCTGCGTCTTGCCCGGTCTCACGCCCGGCATTCACGAGCTGAGCCTCGAAGTCAGCAACCCACCCGCCAACCGGAACCGAGCGGCGGGGCTTGTGGCTGGGTTGCTGGGGCCGGTCAGAATTGAGCCGTTCTGACGCCGATCCGGTCGGCCGAGGCGACACGCCGCTGGGCGGTAACCAGCCGGTGAGGTACAATGCAGGTGAACAGCGTTGGCTGTCCCTCCTTGGGAGCGCTCCTGCAGTGGACATCAGCGAGATCATCTGGCTTCCGGTCGTCGAAGACAAGCTGGCCTCAAAGCACCGCCTGAGCACGGATGAGGCGGAGGAAGCATTCGCCAGCAACCCGCTGATCACGTTCATCGAGAGGGGGAGGGTGCAGGGCGAGGACGTGTACGCAGCTTGGGGACGCACTGACGCAGGACGCTACGTGGTTGCGTTCTTCATCTGGAAGCTTGCGGGAGACGCGCTCGTCCTCAGTGCGCGAGACATGACTGATAAGGAACGACGCTACTATGCCAGGACGCACGGCTAAGCGCGACCCAATCCCTGAGGACTTCGGCACGCTGGAGGCGTTCTGGGATTTCTGGGACAGCCACAGTCTGGCCGACTACGAAGACCATTTGAGGCCGGTCGAGTGTCAGGTGAATCTGCTTCGACGCAGTCGGATGGTGCCGGTGGAGCCAGGGCTGCTGGGCGAGGTCGCCGCCTACGCCCGGACGCGGGGCGTATCCTGTGAGACGCTGGTGAACCTGTGGCTGCGGGAAGCCGTCAGTGCCCGCCCCAGGAAGGACGCCTTAGGCGAGCATCGTGGCTCGACATGGACCGCGGAGGTCGCCGCAGGCTGAGGCACTCCGTGGCGTCGGCGCCAGTGGCGCGGCGGAGAGAGCCTCTCTCTCTGCGGCTCACGCAACCTCCCCAGCACACCTGAACCCCACAGCCTCATTCCTGACATCCGGGTAGCTCCAACTGCGGTCGGTCAGCCGCAGGTCCTCCAGGCAGTTGCTCTTCCAGGAGCCGCCACGCAGAACGCGCGACCAGCCGAGGTCAGGACCGCGTGGGTTCTCGCGCGGGGAGTTGCCGTAGTATTCCGGGTCGGCCCAGTCTGCGCACCACTCCCAGACCTGCCCGAGCATGTCGTGACAGCCTCTCGGTCTCGGAGTGCATGAGGTTCCCTCCTGGTGTACGTCGAGAGCGCTGTCTCTCTCAGCGCAAGCCGCACCACGCCCACGTCTTCTTGGCAGCGCCCTTCACGGCCTGCCATCTCAATCCGGCTGCGAGTTGCTGTTCGGTCACGCGCAACTGGAACCGCCCCGCACCGTCAACGGGTACCGGCTTGCCGTTGACCGTCACCTTCGTCCCAGCTTCGGCGTAGCCGGCGACAGCCAGGTTAGCGTCCGCTCGGATCGGGTACGCGATGACGGCTGGCGCTGTTGTGGCTGCCTCCAACTCATTGCCGACGATCTCGCGGATCGCCTCGACGCGCGCCACGCTGGTGGTCGAGGTGGTGAGATCGAGCATGACCGGCGCGATGTACGCGGCGCGCGCCTTCGCTACGAGGTCTGTTCCCTTCGCCGTTGCCGACAGCTTGGACAGTGCCCGCCGCCAGGCTGCGGTCAGCTCAGTGAGCGTGTCGAAATCCTCCACGCCCTGACGGATGAGCAGGAGTCGCAAGGCGGGAACCAGCGGTCCTTTGCCGTCGAGGGCCGGGTAGAAGAGCGACGCCTGCCCCGCTTGGTAGTGGTACAGCCCCTTGCCGTCCCGCCCCACGGCGACCGGCGCCGAGGTGGGGTTCTCCCACGGGTTGATCTTGTTCCACCAGCACGAGTTCCACAGCAAGCCGCCCGCCGCGTCCACGCGCAAGGCACGCCACATGTACAGCCTGTGCGCAAGCGGCGACGCCTCGATGGCAGCAGTCATGTTGTAGACCCAAACCTCGTCCCCCGCTTTGCGGCGTTCAGCAATGAGGTCGGGCTGGAGCGAAGAGCTCGGGATGATCCACGCGGTCACCTTTCCCCACAGCGGCTTCCCCGTGGCCGGGTCAGTGGTCATCAGCGTCTTCAGGTCGGGCGCGCCCTGGTGGATGAGGTCGCAGAGCCGGGCGATCTTGTCCATGTAGTCGGATTCCGGCTCGTCATACGGGTAAACGTATGCCTTGTCCAGTAGCCCTGCTCGCCGAAGTCGCTCGGCGACCTGGCGATTGAGTTCCACATACGGCGCGTCAAACCCGGGATCCGCGAGCGCCTCAAACCCGACGAACTTGAGCCGAGGCTTCCACCCCTCGCCGCAGCCCCCGCCGAACATCGGGCCCAGGGTCAGCGCTGTGGCTCGGTACTCCTTCGCAGCCGCAATTATCCGGTCGAAGCGCGTCCAGTCGACCTCCAGTTTGCCGTCTTTCAGCGATGGCGTCGGCCACAGCGCCACGTTGAACCCGCTCAGCCGGTGCTGAGACAGCGCGTCCCATGCCAGCCGGTAGGCGCCCTCCTCGGACATGCCGGGGTAGTACTGCCGAATGAGCGATGCCGAGACCAGCACCATCGAGCGGTAGTGCGGGACTGCAGGCAAGTCGAAGCCCCACCGTCGCAGCCGCAACGGAACGGTGGCAATGTCTTTTCCGCCCGAGAGCACGGTAACGCTCGATTTGTACTCGCCAGGCTTGCTTCCGGCCGGCGGCGCCCACTCGATCCAGAAGAGCGCGCTCTTGCCCGGCGCGACCGGCTCCGGTTCGGTGGCTTCCACTAATGGGTCGGGCGTCGGTCCCAGCGGGAACGACTTGTCCCGAACTTCCTGGACGGGCACACAGCGAGCGACACGGCAGGTCAAGGCGCTTGTCGGCATCGTACCGGGGCCTGTCGCCGGGGAGAACTGCAGAGAGACGGGTGCCAGCTCGCGAGTCGGGGTGACGACGAGCTGGAAGACATCGTGACCGTTCCCCGGTGCCGTCAGCGAGATGGCGGCCGTCTCAGTAGCGTCGTGGGGCACCGGCGTCTGCGGGTAGACCCGGACCTCGGGCCGGTCGCCCCAGACCACGCATGGGTCAGTCTGCGCAAGACGCTGCGCCGTCCTCGACGACACGTCGTCCCACGGATGGTCGCGCCGGTAGAGGGCTTCGAGCGCCGGGGGCAGCTTCTCCCACACGCCCACTTCGTCCCACCAGGAGATGCCCACCTCGTCCTGGGAGGTCTGCATGGTGAGCACGGGGTGGAGAGACGTCTCGCCGGGCTGCGTCCGGTACTGGGCCAGGCAGAGCGCCCAGCCGAGGGCACCGCGCCGATCCGTCTGCGGGAAGACCCGCTGCGCGAGGTTCGTCTGCAAGAAGAGATACGTTCGACTGCTGAGCGGCTGCTCCGCCTTGAACCACCAAGTGACCCAGTAGCTCGTCTCCGGCTTGACGGCGAGGTTGGTCGCCGCGCACGTCGTCCACGTGTTCGGCGTGCCGACCAGCCGCAGGCAGTGCTTGCCCTCGTGCGCGCCGTCGGTCTCGACGAAGGCCGTCTTCCCCACCTTGCCGAACTCGCCGCGCCCCCAGTCGGCGAAGAACCCCTGCTCGCCGAGCTGCTCGAAACTGGGGTTGGCCAGCAGGTTCCCTTGAGCACCGGCGCAGGCGGCGAGCAGCGCCAGCCACCCCACGCAGCAAGCGAAGCACTTCGGCGACGAATGGTGGTCAGTCACGACGTTCCCTCCGGATCCCTTCGTCGGCGAAGTACCGGCGCAGGCTGAATCCGGAGTACGTATTGTCCCACGCCGCGAGGAATCCTCCCGTCCCCGACGCTACCGCCGCCGCTCCGTCACGCTGCCTTCTGCTGGACGACGTGGTCGTAGCGGTGGGTCGGGTTCGGGGGTGACGGGCTGAAACACTGCATGTTCCGGATGCCAGCCTCGACGTTCCCGGAGGCGGCGATCCGCGCCGTGCATTTCTCGACAAGCGCCCGGAGTTCGCTCGGAGCCAAGTGCACGCGCGCATTGAGGGTCAGCACCGCGTGCTCTTCCGGCTCGAGTTCGTCGCCGCTGAAAGTGGGTGCCCCCTCGAGGGCCACTACATTCGCGACCAGCGTGCCAGACCCAGTGGCAACCAGGAGCTTGACGTGGGCGATCTCCGCGTCGCGGCTCTTCAGTTCGCTCTGCAGGTCGCCCAGCATCTGCGTCGCCAGTTGGCGCGAGTCGAACGGAGTCTCTGCCCGAAGCACGAGCGTGGCGTTCAGCCACCCGAGCACTGCCTCCGCGTCCGCGTAACGCTCGTAATCGATGTCCAGCAGTCGCTCGCCGGCGCGGTCTTCGGTGAGCACGAGGTCCAACCACTCGCCGACGCCGGTGCCCTCTTTGAAGGAGACCGGGCAAACAGGGGTGTCTGGGAAGCGAGCCTCCAGCTCGCCGACAAGCGCGGCGAGCGCTTCGGCGGACAGCAAGTCGGTCTTGTTGAGCAGGATCCGGTCCGCCTCTTCGAGCTGCTTCCGGAAGAGATAGGCGACATTCTCCGGCAGCGTCGTGTCCTCCGTACGGAGCAGCAGCTTCCGCGCTCTCGCGGGATCGACCAGCACCGAGAACGGCGCCATGCGGAACCAGTCCCCGTAGAGATCCTTCAGTGGCTGGAAGACCGTCGCGGAGATATCCGTGCAGCTACCTACCGGCTCGCCGAGGAGCACGTCGGGCTGCTGCGCCAGAATCCGGTCGGCAGCACCCACCAAGTCGTTGAACCGGCAGCAGAAACACCCGCCCGGAATCTCCTCGACGCTCAACTGCTGCGCGCGCGCAAGCCCGGTGTCCACCAAGTCCTCTGCCTGGTCGTTGGTGATCAGACCTACCCGTTTGCCTCGCTCAGCAAGCCTCTTCGCAGTCTCGATCAGCGCAGTCGTCTTCCCCGCGCCGAGGAACCCACCGATCATGATGAAGCGCACGTCGTGTGCCATGTCCTACCTCCTTGCAGTGCCGCCCCTTTGCGGTCTATGGTGACGCGTGCCGCACCGGAAGTCAGGAAGGCTTGCTGCAGAATGCGATTCCCGTCACTGCACGCGCACGCTGACGTTGCTCTGGCGAGGTCCCTACAGCCACTTCAGCCGGCGGAAGACCACCATCACGACGGACGCCAGCACAGCGGAGCCGCCCATGACAATGGCGAAGGCGTGCGGATACGGACCCAGCGGCAGCTTCACGTTCATGCCGTAGATGCTGGCGATCAAGGTGGGCAGCGCCAGAACGATGGTGATCGAGGTCAGGAACTTCATCACCACGTTCAGGTTGTTCGAGATGATCGAGGCGAACGCGTCCATCATCTGACTGAGAATGCCGCTGGCGATGTTGGTCATCTCGACGGCCTGGCCGATCTCCGTCAGGGCGTCGTCCAACAGTTCCTCGTCGTCGGGGTACATCTGGAACAGCGTGCCGCGCTGAAGCCGTCCCATCATCAGCTCGTTCGCTCGGAGCGCGGTGGTGAAGTACGTCAGCGACTTCTGGTACTTCAGCAGGGCGAGCACCTCCCGGTTCCCCAGGGAGGCCTGGAGCTGGTCCTCCAAGAGGTCCACATCCTTGTTGATGGCGCGCAGGCACTGGAGGAAGCGTTTGGCGGCGATCAGGAAGAGCAGCAGGAAGAGCTGGTTCCGCTTCGCCGTGTTCAGGCTGCGCGAGCGGGTCCGGATCAACTCCTCCGGGACCCCGCTGGCGACCTTGCAGACGGTGATGATGACCCGATCGGTGATGACGATCCCCAGCGGGATAGTGGTGTAGGGAACGTCCGCGCTATCGCCCGAGGAGTACGGCGCTCGGAGGATGGTCAGCAACGCGCTGTCTTCCTTCTCGATGCGTGCCCGCTCGTCCGGGTCCAGCGGGTTGGTCAGGTAGTCGGCGGGAATGCCGTACGCACGTTGCAGTTCGGCGATCTCTTCCGCGCTGGGATCAACCAGGTTGACCCAGCATCCGTCAGTGAGCTGCTGGAGTTCCTCCAGCCCTCGGTCGGTGTTCCCGAGGGTGGTAATCATCGGGCTCACCCTCCAAGTGCAGTCTCGTCATCTCTTGCTCACTCCTTTCCGTTCTCCCAGGTTCTCCACCTGTGCGCGAGGGCGTTGCGTGCGGCATCGTGGCGGCGCGCACGCAATGGAGGCCCGTTTGGGTCGGCCGAGGGGATCTTTGATAGAGAGGCTTCAAAACAGTTGCCGCTCCGTTCATCGGTCGGGCTGCCTGCGGGAACGGAGGTCGTGTCAGCGCGGGTCTGCTCCGCTGTGCAGCCATGTCGCTGCGGGTAGCCACCACTTCGGCGGGAAGGTGTTCGCGGAGCCGGCGGCAGCGATCTTCAGCAACTCCGGCACGGTGACGAACCGGTACCCGCGCTCCGCCAGCTCCGCGATGATCAGTCGGGTAGCGGTCACGTCTTTGGCTCGCGCCGGGCTTCTCCCGTCGTGCGCCAGGATGATGGCGCCCGGCCGGAGGCGCTGCAGCACTCGCTGCGCCATGTCTTCCGGCGTCGGCGCATCGTGGTGGTCGGCACAGACGGTCCACAGGATGGTCTGGTAACCTTGCTCGGCTGCAATGGTGAAAACCGTTGCATCGATCAGCCCGCGCGGCGGTCGGAACAGGTGCGTCCTCTTTCCGCTCATCCGCTCGATGACGTTTTAGCACAGGTCCAACTCATTGGTTACTGTTGCTTCGGTCACCGCTTCGATGTCGGCCGGGTGGGTGTAGGTATGGTTGCCAATCACGTGCCCGCGTGCCACCACCCGCTGAACAATGCCGGGGTACTTCTCCATACGCTGGCCGATCATGAAGAAGGTGCCCTTCGCGTGGTGTTCCTCGAGGAGGTCCAGAATCTGAGGCGTGAACGTCGGGTGCGGGCCGTCATCGAAGGTCAGGGCCACCACCCGGTCCCGGCACGCCACTGAGTGAACCACGCTCCCCCAGAGCGGTGCGCCCGGCTGCGTTCTCCGGGCCAGCAGCACTACGATGGCCGCGACCAGCACGAACTCGAAGAGGGTGCGGAGAACGCCCAAGCGCTTCATGGACCTGTCGTCCCTCGCGGGGCCCTGTTCGGCGCAGTCCGTCGGTCCGGGTAGCCGGGGACCGCGGGGACAAGCAGAAGTGGCACGTGCGACAAGCTCGATACCTTGGGCGCGACGCTGGCGGACCAGAACGCCTCCATGCCTGCCTTGGCATGGGTGCCCAACACCACCAGATCCGCCTCGACTTCCGCGGCCGTGCGCGCGATCAAAGTGCCGGCATCGCCTCGTTGCTTTGCCGGAGCCTTCTTTGCGGACTTGCTCATGGGTCCACCGTCACCTGTGTGCCTGCATCTCGTCGAGCGTCACAAACCGGTACCCGCGCGACTTGAGCGCCTCGATCAGCCCTGGGAGCGCGTCGAGGGTCGCTTGGCGACCGTCATGCAGCAAAAAGACGCCTCCCGGCGTGGCGTGGCTCAGCAGGCGCCGCTGGATCGCTCCGGCCCTCGCATTGGCGCAGTCGCGGGAGTTCACCGTCCAGAACACGGTGGAGTACCCCAACGCCGCCGCCACCTGGCCCACGCGCGCGGAGTAGTCGCCGCCCGGCGGCCGAAAGAACCGGGGCGCGGCCCCCGTGATCTCTGCCAGCACATTGCCGCACGCCTTCAGCTCCACCGCCACCGTCGCGCTGGGCAGGCGGTTGAGGTTCAGGTGGTGGTAGGTGTGGTTGCCGACCGTGTGCCCCGAAGCGAGCTCCGCCCGGACCAGGTCTGGGTACTCCTCCGCCATGCGCCCAACCACGAAGAACGTTGCCTCCACTTTGCACTCCGCGAGAACGGTCAACAGCCGGGGCGTATAATCCGGGTGCGGGCCGTCGTCGAAGGTGAGCGCGATCTCCTTGCGTTTGGAGTCCCCGTGGCGCACCAGGTTCAGCCGCCCGGCCTTCGCCAGTTCCGCCGCGCGCCGGGTCAGGAGGGGCATGACCGACTGACGCACGGACTCCTGGGCGTTCAACCAGTGCGCGCTGAGAAGGTTTCCCCCCGCCCCGACGGAAGCCAGCGGGGGAGCAGGCCCTTGGGCGCAAGAGCACAGCACCAGCCCTCGCAGAGAGATCGAAGCGACGAGCACGAGCAGCAGCGTCGGAAGGAAGGTCGCTGGTGGCTGTATGGGTCCGGCGGTCCGAGCAGTAGCGGCTGACAAAGGGTGTCTCCCGGAGTAGTATTGTCATTATGATCGCTTCCGGTCTCGCGTGGCGCGGAGCGCGTCGGCGGCTATCTGCTCCCCAGTTCCAGGCGCGTGTGCCGCGCCAACTCCTCCACCATCTCCGTCTGGATCTGCTGAATCTCCAGGAGGTGCTGCCACTGATGGGTCAAGAGTTGGTCCATCTTGGCGTCAATGGCGCGGATTTCCAGTTCGGCTTTGAGGTTGATCTGGTAGTCGTTCTCCGACCGCAGCCGGTCGCGGGCTTCCTGGCGGTTCTGGCTCATCATGATGACCGGCGCCTGGATGGAGGCGAGGCACGAGAGGCAGAGGTTGAGCAGGATGTAGGGGAAGGGATCGAAGGGCTTGTGCAGGAGGTGGATTGAGTTGAGGGCGATCCAGAGAGCCAGCACGGCGCCGAAGCTGCCCATGAACGCCCAGCTCCCGCCGAACTCGGCCACTTTGTCCGCCACGCGCTGACCGAACGTGGCTTGTTCCTCGAACTCCTCGGCGACATTGCTGGCAACCACGTCGCCTTTGCGCAGCGCTTTGATGACTCCCGCTTCCAGCTCGTCAAGCTCGCCTTTCTCCGCTTCGAGCAGGTCCTCGACGTGCTCGGTGCGGAAGTGGTTCAGGTCGTCGGAACAGATGTACCCGTCCGGATTCCAGTCGGGATGTGCTGCCTGAATTGTCGCCACCACGGAGTCGCGTACCATGTCGGCGGGGAACATCGCCGTCCCCGGCTTGCGTTGGTGGCAGAGCTGACACTCGAGCAACTGGGTCTCGCGCTTCTTCTTCAATGCGGTCCTCCTCTGCTGCGGCCCCGACTCACTTCGTGGGCTTCGCTGGCACCGTCACGAACCGGTATGCCGGCGTTGGTCGTCAGTTCTTCTGGAGCCAACAGCAGCCCCGTCTTTTCTCGAAACCCCGCCGGGACGGGAGCGTGGGGCGCCCTCAGTTCCGACCGCGCTTCTGGAAGAGGTCTCTGAGGTGGTCGGTCACCGGGTTGCCGCCGGAGTCGGCGCTTACGATGGCAAACGCCGCCCCCGGTAGGCTGGCGGCGTCGGCGTACACCAGGTAGCGTGGCAACCACGTGGGGTGGAACTTCTCTTTGAACTGGTGCAGCCCCTTGAAGCTGTAGAACTGGTTGAGGTGCTCGTAGATAAAGTGCATCGCTCGCTCGGCAGTCGGGTCACCGGGGTCCTCGCCCACCCCAGCCAGCGGGCTGAGTCCCAGGTTGAAGGAGTCGTAGCCTTGCTCCCGCGCCCACTGCATCAAGCTGACGAACAGGAAGTCCATGGTGCCGGGCTCGGGGTCGTTGCGGCGGCGCATGAGGTCACAGGTGAGCTCGTTGCGTTGGTACTCCGACACCAGATTGGCGAAGGCGGTGACGGCTCCCTCGGGGGAGTGGACGGCCATGGCGGGACCGTTCCGGAGGTAGTCCTCGTCAAACCAGCCGAGGGAAAACCGTTTCTCGCTGCCATGCATCATGTTCAGCCATTCATCGCTGACCGACCGCAGCTCCTCCAGCAGCGCGTCGGCGAGTGGCGGCTGGTGCACCTGCGCCGAGTAGCCGCGCTTGGTGAGCCGGTTCACAGCCGCGCGGAGCGCCTTCGCCTGCTTGCCCTCCAACGAGAACTCCTTCAACTCGACGATCGCCTCGTGGCCGACGCGCAGCGTCAGGAAGCCGGCTGCCTGGTAGTGCTCCAGGTAATCCGAGAGTGTCTGGTAGAAGGCAGGCTTCCAGTCGTTCCGGGCGCAGTGTCCCTTGAACGCTTCGATGGCCGCAGGCGCGTCTTCTGACGGGCCAATGACATCACCCAGCGCCACTGCGTTCCCGCTTCGCACGGCGTAGGCGAGGACCGAGCCGCCCGGCGTGAAGAAGTACGCCTTGTCGGCGAAGAGGGTGAACCGGGCGAGCGAGGAGCGCCCGTAGACCCGCACGATCGCTTCCGCCCGGGCCCGCTCCTCCCGCGTCGCCGGACCGCGCAACAGCACCGGGCGCAGGAGGGACACCAGCGCGTAAGCGAGGGTGGCGGCGCCCACCGCGTAGATCGAGTCGGCGAAATAGCGGCCGAATCCAGTCACCGGCTCCAACCCCGGGTTGTACAGCTCCGCAAACATCAGGACCGTCTGCCGGAGTGCCGCCATCAGGTTGAAGCTCACGCTGAAGTGCCGATCCAACAGGTAGAAGCCACCGGTGCCGTATGCCAGCGTGAACAACAGCGCCGCGCCCAGCACGACGATGCCATTCCTCACCGACGGCGGGTCGGACCGCGCCCAAAAGTACGGCCGGAGCGCCAGCAGCCAGGCAAGGAGCGCTGCCGCCAACAGCGCTTCCTCGTAGTCCAGTCCCTTGAGCAGGTGGCTCGCCACCGAGACGACCAGCACGGCGACGGTGACGCTCCACCCCACCCGTTTGCGCCGGCACAGACTGCGGGAAAGCAGCAGCAGCGCGAACCCGGCCAGCGTGGCGGTCAGGTGACTGCGGTGGCGAACCTCCAGCGGCGAGAACCGGTCCAACAAGGCCAGGCGGTGCGCGAGAGCGGGCGTCAGGGACGAGCAAACGTTCACGACGCCCATCAGCCCGGCCAGCAGGGCGACGGTCCGGACGCTCCAGCTCTCCCACTGCCAGCGGCGCTTCGCCTGGAACGACTTCACTCGGCGGAGCATGACGAACCCCACGGCCACCGGGAGCCAGAGGGCCAGGCCGCGAAACGCCAGGGAAATCACCGTCGCCGTCGCCGCCGGCACGCCCAGCGACGTGTACACCAGCGCCATGATCCCCTCCACCACCCCGACGCCCTGCGGAGTGAACGAGACGATCCAGAACAAGACGCCCATCGCGAATCCCGCCACCAGCACGCCGAACGCCACGGGTTGGTGATACGCGCGGAACAGGGCGCCCAGGCACGCGAGGTCCAGCAACAGCCCGACCAGCGCGGCGGCAGTGGCCAGGATGGCGGGGAGTGGCCGGGAGGCGACGGCGCCCGCGGCAGCGGCGAACTCGTGGGCGCTGCGGGCTGTCCAGTCATCCGTCAGTGGCGGCGCCTTCTTGATCCAACCGGCCGCCCGGTTGACCGTGTTTTGCAGCCAGGAGAGCAACCGGCGGAGCAGCACCGGTCGCCAGAAGCCCAGCGCCAGGACGCCCCCCAGAGCTACCGTCCCTGCCAGCAGCAGCAACGCGGCGACCACCTCGTACGACTTGAGGTCGTGCCGCAGGAACAGGTAGACCATGCCCGCGATCAGGACCGCCCCAAACGACACGAAGTCAACGATCTGCGCCACCACCAGGCCCGCTGCAGTCCTGGCGGGAGACTCCCCTCGCTGACCGGCTTCGTCCACGAACACCGCGGCCCCCGCGGCCGACGTCGCCAGCCTGAGGAAGGTCGCCGCGAACACCACCGGCAGGAGTTCCCACAACCGGCTCTTCACCCCGACCGTGGCGAAGGAGAGCTGGTACATCCCCGCAAAGAAAAGGAAGTACGCCAACTGTAGCGCCGCCGCCACCACCACCCAGGAGAGCTGTCCGCGCGCCAGCGTCTGGCTCAGCTTCTCCAGCTCGGTCAGCCGGCTGACGGCGATTCACACCGCGGCGATGATCAGCAGGCCGAAGGCGACACGGCGCGTCGCGGAAGGGAGCCTCCTCGGGAGGAAGTGGGTGGGCTCAAGGCTGGGCGAGTGGTGGGAGCGGGTGGCGCACCTGCTGCGGCGACCCAGCGCCGCAACCCCGGCTGCCGCGCTTCCGCTTGGCGGCCCCCGGGGTTGCGACCCCAGTTCGCCGACAGGAACCGGAGCACGTCCGGTACATGGCTTCGCCACGTGTCCCAGGTGTGACTCCCGCTGTCCCACTCGTGGTACTCGTGCGGGAGGTGGCGCCGAGTAAGCAGGTCGCGCAGTTGCCGAGTCTCCCGGATGTAACGGATCTCCCGCCCTCGGATCCCGACGTCCAGGTACACGCGAACGTCCGGGAGCGGCACGCTGCCCAGATAGTCCAGCGGGCTGTTCCGGCGGAGGAACTCCTTGTCGGTGCCCCAGATCCCCGGGCTCCGGGAGTCGCGCTCGGCCCGGTACACGCCGCTGCTGCTCACCAGCAGGCCGAACACGTCCGGATGCTTGAGGCCCAGGTTGATGCCGCCGAAACCACCGGCGGAGATCCCGCCGATCCCGCGGTGCCACTTGTCGGGAATCGTCCGGTAGGTTCGGTCCACGTGTTCCACGAGGTCGTGGACGAGGAAGTCCGCCATGTCACACGAGCCGTTTCTGGCGTTCACGTACTCGCTGTCCCCCTGGAATCCCTTGCCGCGGCCGCTGGGGATGATGAGGATCAACTCGGCGATCTGCTTGCGCCGGATCATCTCGTCGGTCTGCCGGTCGATCCGCCCGTACCGCAGCCAGTCAAGGGCCTTGCCCCACGGCATGCCGTGCAGGCAATAGTAGACCGGGTACCGCTCCCCGGCCCGTTGGCGACGGCTGTACGACGGTGGCAGATAGATATAGTAGGATCGCTTCTCATGCAGCGCCCGACTGTCGAACGAGCGCAGTTCTGTCGTGCCTGCCATCTTCGCCCCAAAGACCTGCTCCCACACGAAGCGGACATCCTGGCGCACGAAATCGACCTGCCAGGCGGCGACGCCCACCAGGACGACGGCCGCCAAGACAATCGCGCGACGGCGTCGCTTGCGGGGCGGCTTGGCGTCGTTCAGGAAACCGGCCTGCCGAGTTGCCACTCAGGCACGGGCCTTCCGCAGCGCCGCCTGAACCATCAGGAACCGACCGACGTTGTCCAGGGACACCATGCCCAACAGATGCCCGTCGCGAACGACCGGCAGGGCGTGGCACTCGCAGGTCTGCAGGCGGCCGAAGACCGTCTCCATCATCTCTGCGGGGTCGGCGGTCTCGAACGTTCGGTACATCGCGTCGGTGACCAGCGCCTGCTGACCTCGTTCGGCCAAGGCCCGCATCAACTCGCTCCGCGTCAGCACGCCCACCAAGCGGTCACCGTCGGCAACGGGGAAATCCTGCTGGGCGCCGCCGAGTACGTGCTGGATGGCGCGTTCCAGCGTGTCCCCAGGCGCCAGCGTCCGGAGGTCGGTGGTCATCGCCCGGCTGATGGGAATGCCGCCCAGCGCCGCCTTCATCTGCACCATCGCGGCTTCCTGCTGCGCACCCGTCCACACGAAGAACGCGATGAACAGCAGGAACGGGTTGGCGAACAGACCGACGAAGCCGAAGAACAGCGCCATCGCCTGCCCGACACTGGCGGCGATCTGCGTGGCGTGGACATAGTCCATACGGGTCGCCAGCGCGGCCCGTAGAACGCGGCCGCCGTCCATGGGGAAGGCGGGGAGCAGGTTGAACCCGGCCAGGGCCACATTCACCCACAGCAACTTCGTCAGCAGCGCCCCCCCGACCAGCGTCAGCCCGGTGAACGCAGTAGCGCCCTTCATGAGGGTGAGAATGACGAACAGGCCCGCCCCCAGCACGACGTTCACCGCCGGTCCGGCGAGGCTCACCAGCAGTTCCTGCTTCGGGTCCTCGGGCATCCGCTCCAGACGGGCCATGCCGCCGATGGGCAGCAGGGTGATGTCGCGGGTGGCAATGCCGAACCGCTTGGCCATCAGCGCGTGGCCCAGCTCATGCAGGACGACGATGGCAAAGAGCGTCACCACAAACAGCAACCCGCTCATCGCAGCAGCGACGCTGTGCCCGCTCATCAGGTGGCTTAGCGCCACCCACGCAAGCAGCATGAGAAACGTGCCATGCACGTAGATCCCAATGCCGGACAGTTCGCCTATCTTCCAGGACCATTTCATCGGGCGCTCCCTCTCAGTAGCCACTGCCTGGCGCGCCGACACCGTGGGGCCGGTGTCGGCGCGATGGCTCTGCCGGATCCGGAGCGCCTCCGGCCCGGCGTCCTGTGCCACACTCGCTACGCAACGACTTTGACGCAGTTATGCGAACCGTAGTCGTTGGGCACTTCCTCATCGCAGTTGGGGTCATTGACCCACTCGCCGTCGATGAGGAAGCGGTATGCGTACCGTCCAGGCGCCAGTGTGACGGTCGTCTTCCACACCCCCTTGGCATCCTTCTTCAGCGGCCGTGCAGTATCGGACCAATCGTTGAAGTCAGCAACAAGCATGACTTGTTGGGCCTCCGGCGCGCACGCCTTGAATGGCACCCGCTTCTTCTTCACAGTTGGCTGAACTGCTTTCATCGCGCAAATCCCTCCCTTCGTTCGGTTTCTTGCCCGTAAACGGAGCCGTTCCGTGATCGGCCCGCCTCTATTGGAGAGTGTGACACAGGCCCCCAGTGCTGCGTAGGGCGCAGCGCCGACGCGCCGAGGGCGAGCCACCACCGCAGCGGAGCCACGAAAAAGCCCTCCCGTCGGCGCCGCGGGGCGGCGCAAACGGAAGGGCTGTGAAACCACGCTACCAGCCGTCTTCGCTCGCCGGCCCGACGGAGGCAGCAGACTTAGAACCGCTGGTTGTAGCTGACGCCCACCCGGTGGTGAGTGGTGTTGTCTAAGTGCACCAGCCCGAAGTCGGCAGTGAGCTTGTCGGTGAGGTGGGCGCGGATGCCGGCGTTCTTCGAGTTGTTGAAGTGCTCGCCCAGCACACTGACGTACTTCCCGAGCTTCAGCTCGAGCCCGACGAAGAAGTTGCTGTCGACCCCGCCGATGAGACCGAAATGGCCGTCGAGGCTGATGTCGCGGAAGTGGCGGAGCGCCTGGAGCGTGCGCGGGTCTGCGTCGGACTCGATGGCTTTGCGGTGAATCAGGTTCTTGCTGGCGACGCCGTAGACCAGCGTCTTGTTCTCGTTCGTCGCGTCGATGACGCCCATGGCGATGCTGGCGTCCTCCGCCTTGACCTTGGGCATGGCGTACTTGAGGTTGACGCGCGTGTCGGTCATGATGGGCGTACCGGTCTTGGTGTGGTCCAGCCCGATCTCGAGCCCGTCAACAGCGCCGAAGTTCACGGAGTACTGGTTCGTGTCAGAGATGTCGTGCAGCTTGGCGTAGGCGGCCACGTTCCACAGCTCTTTCCCAACGGTCTCGGCCGTCGGCACAACAATCAGACCGGTGTACCCGAAATAGGACGGGTCTGCCGAGACGCCTGCCGTCAGCAATCCCAACAACACCATCCCCCCGAGCATTACGCTTCTTGCTACCTTCACTGCACGACCTCCATGAGTGTTGACTGTACCTGTTGGCACGTCTGTGAATTGGGCCGTTCTCTCTGCGCCACGCTAACTTGGGCTTCAGGACCTGCCGGAACGGCGGAAGGCGAGGTTCCCATTGCTCGCGGCCCAACAGATTATGACACGCTGTGCGGTCGAGTGTCAAATGAGTGTGGCGAAGAGTCAGTTGCTGTCGTCCTTTTCGGCCTCCGTCAGCCCCCGGTCCGCCGGAGTGGGCGCGACCCTCTCCGGCGCCCCGGCAAGCGACGGGAGCGCCGCGAGGGGCGTCTGCCCCTGTCCGCGCACGTAGAGATTCCGCACCGGGTAGTTGATCTCGATGCCCTCTTCCCTGAACCGGCGGAACAACGCCTTGATGAACTCGTGGGCCAACAGGTACTGGGCGCCACGATCCTTGACCCGCAGGACCACCACGAAGTTGATGTTGGAGTCACCGAACTCCTTGAAGCGCACCGCCGGTTCCCAGTCCAGCGCGCTCCCCTCGACGCGCGCCAGAGTCTCCACGGCGACCTCGACGGCGACCTGCTCTACGTGGTCCAAGTCGCTCTCGTAGCTGACTCCGCAGGAGACCTAGACGGATTGCTCCTGGGCCGGCAGGTTCTCGTTGGTGACCACCGCCTCGCTCAGCTTGGAGTTGGGGATCACGATCATGTTGTTGGCGTAGGGGCGGATCTTGGTGTTGCGCCAGCCGATGTCGTCGATGAACCCCGCTTCCCCCGAGTCGAGCGACACGAAGTCTCCCGGCTTGATTGAGCGGTCCATCATGATGTAGAACCCAGCAAAGAGGTTCTTGAGCGTGTCCTGAAGCGCCAGGGCCACCGCGAGGCTGGCAACCCCGAGACTGGCGAGGATCGGGGTGATCTTGAGCCCCAACTGGCTGAAGATGAACGTGATGCCCAGCGCCAGCAGCACGAGGTTGCCGGCCTTGCGCCCGAGCAACACCGCCGGCACAGCGTCGGTGCGCTCCTGCTCCGCTGCCAGGGCGAGGTAGTGGGTGGTCAGCCCCGTGGTCCGCCGCAGCACCGCGTAGGTTGCCAGCGCCGCCAGCGCGCCGTGGTAGAGCCGCCCAACCAGGACTTGGTGGGCCGCTCCCGCGCACAGGCCAGCGCCGTAGCCCAGCGGGATCAGCACCCCCCAGAGCACCACCGGCGTGGCGCTGACGCGAGCAAGTGCCTCATGCCAGCCGCCGCCGAGGTAGCGCAGTGGCCGAAGCAGCCACGGCACCGCCACCGCAGAGACCCCCCCCAGCGCAGTACCCAGCGACAAAGCGAGGCTGGCCGCGGTCAGCCGGTCGGTGAGATCCCCTCGTCCCCACAGCGCCAACAGCCCGGAAAGAGCCAGCATCAGCAGCCCAAATCCGAACGAGACCTGCAGCAAGCGGGAGGGAGTCGGCAACTCGCCGTGGGCGCCGGGCGCAATCGGCGCCTCGTCGCCAGCCGCAATGCCACTGGCCCGGGCGGCTGCCCGCTCCAGCACGGGAAGCGCGTGGCGGAGTGCCCACACGGTGGCCAGCAGGAGCGCCGCCGTCAACGGCAGATTCCGGCCAATGTAGACCGACAGGTTGTAGAACCCAGTCGCACGGAGGATGACCACCGCCACAACGGCCGCGGAGTGCGCAGACGCGGCGAGGGTCAAGAAGGGCAGCGCCAGCAGCGCTCCGCCCGCCGTGCCGGCAGGGCGGAGCAGCGCGTACCAGACGCCAGCCTCCGGGAGAGCCGTCCCGGACTGTGTGCCCTCGCCGCGACGGCGGAGCACCACGGTCTGGATGCTCTTGTTGCCCTGAGTGGCAATGCCTATGGCCAGCAGGACGGCGAGGACCAACAGCAGGTATACTCGCGAAGGTTAGGAATACACCGAAGTGGAAGTTCGCAGAACTTCACCCGTGGGCGTGTGGTGAGCACCCAACACACTGCTGTGCACGCAGAGGCGTCGAACTTGTGCAATAGCTTTGGTGTATTCCTAACCTTCGCGAGTATAGTACGAGCGCGCGTGAGTCGCCAGCCACGCTGAGAGCTGCTCCGCTGCTGGCGCGCGCCAGCCGGCCAAGTCGGCGCCGGCAGCGCCCAGCGTGTCCACGGAGAGCCGCGAGTCGCTCCGCCGCCCAAGGGCGTTGGCGCGGCAGGTTTCCAGGCCCAAGGCCAACTGCTCGGAGCGCGTGCCGGCCATAGCGACGTTGTTGGCCACGGCGCCACGCAGCTCCTCCAGCACGGCGAGCAGCTCGTCGCACTGGAGCTGACAGCGGGCGGCCGTCTGGTCTCGGCCGGACCGTGCCAGGACGGCATATTCGTCGCGCCGGCCAGCCCAAGTCTGTCGGTCCGCGGCCACCTCCGTCAACTGCCCCTCCCACTCGGCCGCTTGCGCACCCAGGTGGGCGATCGCCTTCTCCCTTGGCAGGCGTGTCAACTTCCGGTTGCCCGCCCCCCGCCACCGGCGGCTCAGCGGCAGGCTCGGCGGGCGAGGGATCGGCGTCGAGCGCGTGCGGGCGGGCTTTCCGGAAGCCCTCCGCCTTGGCTTTGCCGCCCTAGGTTGCCGGTTTCGATGGCGGCGGCGTCTCCTCGCCGCCGGCAGACGACCGGTGCGCCTTCGGTTCCGGCGCTGCCTTGGGCGCCGCGTCCTGTGCGGCCGCAAGGTTGCCAGCCAAAGTGGCTATCAACAGGAGCAAGGCGGCGGCGAACTTCCGGCCAGGGCGGCAGCCCCAGGGCCTGCGTCGCTGATTCTGCATACGGGTGTTCTCCTTGTCCGAGACCCGCGTTCACCCGCACCGACCGGACCCGGAGGCAGTATTGTATCCCAGGGACACGGCTGTTCGCTCACCATGATCCTGCTGCCGGAGCCGCTAGCGCTCAGGGCCCTTTTGCAGCGACCGCCGCCGCTTCGACCCCAGCCAGCCGATCTTGCGGAACGCCACCAACAGCGCGCCAGCAGTGCCCGCCATCAGCGCCAGGCAGAATGGGTACCCCCATTTCCAGTTCAGCTCGGGCATGTTCAAGGGCGACGTGCTTGGGTTGAAGTTCATCCCATAGACGCCGGCAATGAAGGTCAACGGGATGAAGATGGTGGCGATGAGCGTCAGCACTTTCATGACTTCGTTCATGCGATTGCTGAGGCTGGAGAGGTAGATGTCCATCAGCCCCGACGCCAGTTCGCGGTCGTTCTCGATCAGGTCGAGGACCTGAATGGCGTGGTCGTAGCAGTCGCGTAGATAGACGCGCGTCGAGTCGGAGACGAACTGAGTGTCGTCGCGCATCAGGGCGTTGATTGCCTCCCGGAGGGGGAAGAGCGCGCGCCGCAGGCCCAGCAACTCGCGCTTGGTGTCCTGGATGTGCGACACCATCTCATCGTCGGGATGCAGGATGATCTCGTCTTCCAGCAGCTCCAGACGCTCGCCGTAGTCTTCCAGCACCGGGAAATAGCCGTCGATGAGGGCGTCCAACAGCGCGTAGGCAAGGTGGTCGGGACCCTCGTGCCGCACGCGGCCCGCGCCCTTCCGGATCCGCTCGCGCACCGGGCCGAGGCAATCGCCCGGGTACTCCTGGAAGGTCAGCACGAAGTTGCTGCCCAGGAACAGGTTCAGTTGCTCGGTGGCGGTCTGGTCGCCATAGGGCGCCATGGGGGCGATCAGGAACACGTGGTCAACGTACTCCTCCAGCTTCGGCCGGTGGCCACTGTTGACGACGTCCTCCAGGGCGAGCGGGTGCAGACCGAAGAGGCGTCCCAGCTCCAAGATCACCTCCGCGTCGCCCAGCCCGTCGACACACACCCAGGTCGCGGGCCATTTTCCGAGGAAGTCGCGCACCTCCGCCGGTTGCTCGAGGCGCTTCTCCTCGTACCCGTCGGGGCCGTACGCAAGCACGGTGACGACCGGTGGCGGCGACTGGGGATCGGCCACCACCAGTCCCGGAACAGCTCCGGGCTGGATGTTGGCGCGTCTGCGTCTCGGGTGCTTCTTCGCGGGGTGATGACGCCTGCTCATGGCGTGGTCCTTTCGGTGGCCGGGCTCCATGGGTGCCTGTCGCGTTGCTGTGAGAAGGCCCCCTTGGCAGGAAGCTGGAGGGCAGAAACATGGAGGGCGATAGACTACCCGGAGGCGTAGCACACGACGGCGCCTTGCTTGAGGACGGCGATTGCCCGACCGTCCCCGTCAACGCACAGGCCGCCCGGGAGTGGCGGCGAAGGGAGGGTCTGGCTGGCGAGCGTTCGGCCGTCTTTGAGGTCGAGGACTTGCAGGAACTGCGAGGAGCCGCTTCCGTCCGTGCCGACTGCCACCACGGCGTTGGTCGTGAGGGCGAGGGCGACGCAGTTCGTCAGCGCGTCGGCCTTCCACCGCAGCCGACGGGCGGCACGCTGCGGGTCAGCGATCCAGTCGTCGCCAGCGTCGGTGTCCAGGCAGACGAGCGGCCCCTTGCCGGCGATGACGAAAGCCCCGTTGCCGAACGCCGGGGGCGCCATTCCTCGGAACCGTGCGGGTGACTTGGTGAGGTGTGCGTCCGCGGAGACGATCTCGTAGGGGGCGATCCAGTCGAGCAGCGACTCATCCTCCTGGGTGAAGAGGCGCGGCCCGCCAACCATCACGTACTTCCCGAGGAAGCCCGTGACTTCGCGCCCTCTGTTGGCGGCGGGTCCGGCGGTGCCAGGCGGGGCGTTGAGGCATTCGCCCGTGGCGAGGTCATAGCCGGCGGGCGAGGTGGTGTTGCCACCGGCCAGCCAGAGCTTGCCGCCGGCAACGGTCAGGTCGCCCTGCACCGACACGCCCGCGCGACGCTCCGGGTCGAGGTGACCGGAGGTGGCGTTCTGCCACTTCGGCTTGCCGGTCACAGCGTCCAGTGCGAGAACGTAAGTCCCGTCATTGTCAATGAGACCTGCAGCGGCATACACCGTCCCCTCCTGAACCAGCACACCACTGTTGACGGGCCAGGTGGCACTCGGGGCACCGTAGACGATGATCCGTCGTTCCCACGGAGCCGCCCGGAACCGCCACAACGGGCGACCCGTGGCCGCCTCTAGGGCGTAGACGTAGCCGTCTGCGCAGCCGAAGTAGAGCCGCCCCTGCCACACCGTCGGCGGCTGCCGAACCGGTCCTCCAGTAAGGAACTGCCAGCGCGCCTCGCCGGTGGCCGCGTCCAGCGCGCGGACCCGACAGTCCAGTCCGGCGACGAAGACCAGCCCGCCAGCGGCAACGGGAGGCGTCGGAGTGAAGGGCTGCCGGGGCGTCCACCTCCATGCCTGCTTCAACCCGCGCGGAACCGAGACCGAGGAGAAGCAGCTTCGCAGGCTGTCATGTCGGTAGGTCGGCCAGTCGCTCGGCGACCCGCCGAAGGCCGCCACCTCGGCGGGGTCAGCGACGAGCGCTTCGAGCGGCTTGCCGGGAATCCTTTCTCCGCGCGGGTTCACCGTGGCGGCCGGTGCCAGCGCCAGCGCACCCACCAACTGCATGTTCGTGTCGCAGTCCCACGGCGTCACCTGCAGCAGCCCGTTCGCGGCCAGCAGCCCGTCGTTGCACGGAGGGCGGAAGGCGTGGCTCACCTCGGACTTGCCGGTGGAGAGGTCGTACCGCACAGCGCCCTCGCCCGCCTTGTCCTTCGGGAAGCTGCCCCGATAGAAGAGCGAACCGGGACAGCCGGTCAGCCGAGCGCAGGATTGCTTCTGCATGCCCGGGTCCTTCACAACCACACCCGTTAAGGCGTCCAGCATGGTGCAGCTCGGCACATGGCCCATGAGCTTGCCGTCGACAAGAACCAAGTTGGTGGCGTTGTCGGCACCCGAGACTGTCCACAGCAGCTTGCCGTCGGTGGCAGACAGCGCGAGCACCTTCCGCCTCCCTTGCCCGCCGAAGTACACCGCCTTGTCCGTGCAAAGCGCGTACGGGCTGAGCTGAAACGCAGCCCCTTGCGCGAACGGCACCGAAATGCCTGCCAGCACTCTGCGGTCGCTGTTGCGCCAGAGGCGGGTGCCGGTCTTCGCGTCGAGGCAGTCGACGGAGACGCCTTCGCAATGGAGGAAGATCCGCCCCGCCGCCATGCACAGCGACCGCGGCGCAATGGGCGCCTGCGGCGCGTACGTCCACCGCAACTGCTTGGTCTGCGGCGCGATGGCGGCGAGGAGGTCGCCGCTCCCGGGGCCGCCGGCGCCCCCCGCTCCCTTGCCCGGCTCTGTCGCGCCCCGGCGACGAGTCCGGGCGACCGACCGCGCCCCCTCCTCACCGTTGCCAACGAGACCGAACAGCGTGCCGTTTTCGACTGCCAGCCACTTCCAGTAGCCGCCGTCGGCGGGAGAATTCGGGGCGACGATCTCGCCCCGTTGCGCCCCGGTGGCGGGATCGAGCACGAGGCAGCGCCGCCCGTCCGCCAAAAACAGCGCCTCCGGCGTCGCCACGAACAGCGAAGGCTGCGTGAGAAATCCCTCGGGGAGCGGCCGCGTCCAGAGCGGCGAGCCGTTGTAGGCGCTGGTGGCGTAGAGTGTGTTGAGATACGGTCTCTCACGCTCGTGTGCCGTCAGATGCCCCGAGGCGCGGAACTGCCTGCCGCCCGAAATGACCGACACGGACGGGACTGCAGTGAACCACGGTTCCGCCAAGAACTGAGTGAGGAACGGCGGCTTGACCAGCAAGTCCCGCGACACGGGGTTGTTGTCGGGGCCGTGCTGCCAGTGCGTCCAGTCGGCGGCGCCGGCAGGCACCGGTTTGCCGAGTCGCACCCACGAGCCGAGAGCGTCCCGCTCGACAGGCGCCTGCTGCCCTTGCGCGTCGCCGGCCCAAGCTGCAAGGCCGTCGGCGGGTGCCGCGTTCCGCAGGACCACACACCCGCCCGGCCGGAGGACCCGCAGGACCTCCTCTGCCCGGATCGTCCCCAAGGCGGCCGGCGAGGCGGACCCGCAGAGCACCGCGTCAATGAGGTTGTCCGCGTATGGCAGCCGGCCCGGCGGCGAGGTGGTCACGGTGACTCGGGTCCCATACAGACCGGCGGCGTCGAGCACGCCGCGGGAGGCGGCCGCCGTGCGGAAGTCCGCCTCAACGACCTCAACCAGCAACCGAGTCCGCCGAGCGACCGCCGCAGCCAGCGCCGCCGCGTTCTCTCCGAGCACAACGCAGACCCCACGGTCAAGGGCCGCCCGACGCAGCAGCCCCTCCACCAGGCTCACAGTCTCCGGGCGCTCAGTTGGGTCCGGCTCGGCAGGTGCGCTGTGTGCACGGACAGGACACAGACCGACACTCAGCGCCAACAGCAGGCCCGCAGTTCGGGCGCTTACGCTCATGATTCGGCTCCTCAACCGGTTCGCCCCCGCAAGGCTTGCCCCGACTGGATTGTCACACACGGCTTGAGGCGCTGTCAACGCGCGCCGGACTGCAGCGCAAGTTCGGCCAGCACCGGTCTGTGGTCGGACACCTGCGTGTCCAGAGCGCGGCACGACTGCACCCGGAGCTGGCTCGAGGCCCAGACGTAGTCAATCCGGAGAAGCGGACGGGCACTCGTGAA
>PEVN01000419.1 GCA_002779825.1 Armatimonadetes bacterium CG06_land_8_20_14_3_00_66_21
AGGTCTCGTGCCTCGGCTGGGGCGACGACGACCCGGCGCGGAAGGACAACGTCTACGGCTGCCCCTACGCCAACCAGTCGGCCCTGTTCCAGACCAGCGGCGGGAATATCTGCCGGTGCAATGTGTTCTGGAAGGTCTGGGCCCATGGCGAGCGCGCGCAGTGGCTCGGCGAGAACCTGTCGCTGTTCATGGACAGTTGGGCAGGGCAGCCTTTCGTCATCAAGGCCCCCGGGCAAGCGGATATCACCACCTTGCCCGACTTCCTCCACCTCCTTCCCGAGCCCATGCGGGCCTCAACCGGCCACGGGAACTCACACGGGTTCCTGACGCACGAGTTCATCGCCGCCCTCGTCGGCGACCGAGAGCCCGCGGTCGACGTGTACGAGTCGCTGGCAATGACCGCGCCCGGCATCGTCGCCATGGACTCGACGCGCAAAGGCGGCGAGCAGCTCGCCGTGCCGAGCTTCGACAGGGCGTGAGCCCATCGCGGCAGGGCCGCACCCAAAGATCCGCTGTGGACTGGTTTGCCGACCAGTCCACGCGTTGTGCGCCAAGGAGCAAGCGGGGTATAATCACCGCGCCCGGACAGTGTGCGATCTCGCCAAGGGCATCACCCCGGGGTGGAGCCGTGAGACGCTACGCATTCCCCGAGGAGGAGCGGACACATGGCCAGTAAGCAGTCCTCACACGGGCCAGTTGGCATTGTGCACGTCGACCTGAAGGACCAGACAGTCGGCGCTGGCTATGACTACCTACTTCCCGCTCCCGTGGTGGAACTCGATGTGTACACGGAGAACGAGCGGCTAAGACGCGAGAACGGTGCGCTGAAGGAAGCGAATGACATGCTGCGCGAACAGCTCCAATCGCGGGGGCTACCGACTGCCGAGTGTCTGAGGGGATTGGTCGATTCTGTGTCAGCGGTGGACCAAGTGGAAGCGATCCTGCAATCCGCGGACGGCGAGGTCGAAATCGTGCTTGCCGACATGGACTTCGATGCCGAGGAGGCCATTTGGGCGGAGGTGCAGGACGTGAACCTGCCTGGACACCTCCTCGCGAGAGTCCATACGCGCCTGCGTCGCGGCCAAGCGCTGGAGGAGATGATCGGCTCGCGAACGATGCTCTTCGTGCGGTAGCCACGGCCATGCCAAAGACCCGAGAACACCGGAAGCAGGCGGAGCATAACGCGGCCGCACAGGCTTACCTTGACCAAGAGCCGTCTTTCGCTGATTGGTCCGTCACTGTGCTGTTCTACCGGGCGCTGCAGCATGTTGATGCCTACTTGGCGGCCAAGGCAGGGCTGAAAGACATCGGCAGTCACGCGGAGCGTGAGAGCGCGATCCTGAATCATTGCGCACGCATCCTCACACCCTACAAGTCCCTCGATAGCCGTTCGCGAGAGGCTCGGTACAGTTGCGTGCCATTCTCCGAGCAGGACGTCAGAGACTTCGAACAGCGCTATCTGAACCGCATCAAGAAAGATCTTGAAGAGCTGAGCCCAGGCATCACGGCACCGTAGCGGGGGACTTGGGACGGTCATCTCGCAACAGCCGGCCTGCTTGGTCTGTACGGCCCCTGATGGCATCGCGCGTTTCCGGCGCTCGCCCGGCGCACTGGACCCGCAGGCGTCGCGATCACAGGCGATTGCCCTGACGAAAGGATGGTCGACAATGAGTCGGAACCTGAGAACGTTGGCAACCCTGTCGGTCGTCTTGGTGGTGGTCGCAGCAAACGTCTGGTCGGGGTGCGCTGCGGAAGCGCCCAAGCCCGGCGACAAGCAAGTGAACCCGAAAGCGCCCAAGCCCGCCGCGAAGCGCGTGAACCCGAAAGACGGCGCGAAGCTGGTATTCGTCCGCATCCCCGCCGGCAACGGCGTCGCCGCGTTCGAGATCGGCAAATACGAAGTAACCGTCGCCCAGTTCCGCAAGTTCGTCGAAGCGACTGGCTACAAGACGACGGCTGAGAAGGAGAGCTACGGCTACGGCTACGGCTACACCGGAACTGAGTGGGGCAAGGTCGACGGTCTGACCCCGCTGTGCGCAGGTCTCCTGACCGCGCACTGAGCACGACCGCAGGTCTCCAAGGCCGACAGCGGCTGCGATGTCGTGGAGACCTTGGGTCCTCGCTCGGCGCAGGTCTCCTGACCGCGCCGCCCGCCGGACCGCACGGTCTCCTGGTCTTCGGGAGACCTTCGGTCGAAGGGGTGTCGCGGTCGGGAGACCGCGACACAGCGAGCAGGTCTGGGGTGGCCGCCTCGGGCCGCCGCGCCGTTGGGGCCTGTAGCCTCGGGCCGCCGCGCCGTTGGGGCCTGTAGGGCGAGGAATCCGTTTCCGCTCCGCCTTGCGCTCACCACCGACCCGGCGGAAGACGCGGGGGAGGGCGGAAATGGATTTCGCGCCCTACCGGTCCGCCGCGTCCGGGAATGCCCTGCCGGCGCTTGACTTCCTCCCCTCCTGCGGCACACTTCTCACCCCAAGCCCGGGTCAAGTCAGCGTTATTCCACGCCACGCCACGACGTTTCTTCGCGACCTCACGACGTTCCCTCGCCACCTGACGACATTTCTTCGCGACCTCACGGCGTTTCTGCGCCGCGCAACTCCGTTTCCTTGGCGACTCACGACGGTTCCCGCTGCTCGAGCGCTGGTGAACGGGGGCGCCTCGCGGTCTCGGAGGCGTTTGGGCACGGCGCACGCGTGCTGCCTGACTCCAAGCGCCCACGGCGGCCGCTCCTTTACGGTCGCGGCTCGGATGGAAGCGGGACCGTCAGGCGGACCGCCCACCGCCTCGGCCGGTGCTACCGGCAGGGCTACTGCGCTTGGTCTTCATCCACTTCCGGCGCCACGCTGACCAAGTGCAGTTCTTTGAGCGTCGCCTCGTCCATTGGCGTCGGGGCCCCGGTGAGGGGGCAGGTGACGCTGGCGGTCTTCGGGAAGGCGATTACTTCGCGGATGTTCTCGCAGTTGCCGAGGATTGCGAGGACTCGGTCCAGACCGACAGCGATGCCGCCGTGGGGGGGCGCGCCGTACTCGAAGGCTTCGAGGAGGAAGCCGAAGCGGCCCTTGGCGTCTTCCAGGTCGAGCCCGATGGCGCCGAAGACGTCTTGCTGGATGTCGCGGCGATGGGTACGGATTGAGCCGCCGGCGATCTCGTAGCCGCGCAGCACCAGGTCGTAGAGACTGGCGCGCACCTTCGACCACGGGTGGTCGGGCGAGCCGGGCTCTTCCTTCGTGTCGTAGCCTTCCTTCAGCAGCGCCAAGTCCTCCGGCTGGGGCATGCAGAACGGGTGGTGCATCGGGTCGTAGCGCTTCTCGGTCTCGTTCCAACCGAAGAGCGGGAAGTCGACCACCCAGTGGAAGTCCCAGAGTCCTTCGGGGATCAGGTCGAGTTCCTTGCCGAGGTGCAACCGGATGTGACCCAGGGCGTCGGCGACCACTGCGGGCGTGTCGGCGACAGCCAGGACGAGGTCTCCGGTGGTGGCGCCGGTGCGCCGGAAAATCTCTGCCATCTGCTCCTGAGTGAGGAACTTGGCGACTTGCGACTTGATCTCGCTTTCGCCAAGGGCCCAGGTTGCCAATCCCTTGGCGCCGAACTGGCGAGCCAGCGCGGTGAGATCGTCCACCTGCTTCCGAGAGTACTCGCCGCAGCCTTTGGCGCAGATCGCCTTGACCTGGCCGCCTTTGGCCAACGTGTCCGCGAACACGCGGAAGCCGCTGTCCTGCACCACATCGCCCACATCGACGAGTTCCATGCCGAACCGCATGTCCGGCTTGTCGGCGCCGAACCGCGCCATGGCTTCGCTGTACCCGAGCCGTGGGAACGGCGTGGGAATGTCGACGCCGAGGCACTCCTTCATGACGGTCTTGAACATCTCCTCGAGGGTGGCCAGGATGTCGTCCTGTTCGACGAAGGACATCTCCACATCGATCTGGGTGAACTCCGGCTGCCGGTCGGCGCGTTGGTCTTCATCGCGAAAGCAGCGGGCGATCTGCACGTACTTCTCGACGCCGGCGACCATGAGCAGTTGCTTGCAGAGCTGGGGCGACTGCGGCAGGACGAAGCCCCGCCCAGGGTAGACCCGGGAGGGCACGACGAACTCCCGCGCGCCTTCGGGCGTGCTCTTCCACAGCATGGGCGTCTCGACTTCCCAGAAGCCCTCGCGGTCGAAGTAGTCGCGCGCGGACTTGACGACCCGGTGGCGTAGCTCCAGAAGGTCGCGCATGCGCTTGCGGCGGAGGTCGAGGTAACGGTGCTGCAGCCGGACCTCTTCCTTGACGTCCTGTGTGTCGGCAATGCCGAAGGGCGGGGTCTTGGCTTCGTTCAGCACTTCGATGGCGGCAGCGACAACCTCGATCTCGCCAGTGGCGAGGTTGGGGTTCTCGGTGCCTTCGGGGCGTCTGCGCACCAGCCCGTCGATCTTCAGCACCCACTCGCTGTGGACGGCGCTGGCGACTTGGTGGGCGTCGGCCTGGTCTTCGGGGTTGAACACGATCTGGGCGAGCCCCGACCGGTCACGCAGGTCGAGGAAGATCACGCCGCCATGGTCGCGGGAACTGTGGCACCAACCGGCCACCGTGACGGTCTGCCCGACGTGCTCGGGCCGCAACTCTCCGCAGTGGTGTGTGCGCATCATCTGGGGTCAACCTCCGAGTCGGGCTTCGCCGACTTCACGTGCTCAACGACGGCCGAAGTAGGAACCTCGGTCTGTTCGCTGTCCTGCATACTCCGCACAGCCACGACGCCTCTCGCGAGTTCGTCTTCTCCCGCGATCAGGGCGAAGCGCGCATTCTGGCGGTGCGCTTCCTTCATCTGGGACTTCAGGCTCCGACCGAGGTAGTCGGTGTCGGCTGACAAGCCGGCGGCTCGCAGCTCGGCGAGCAGGCGCAGCCCCGCAACGCGCGCGCCCGCTCCCAGCGTGATGACGAACGCGTCGATTTCGTCCGACAGCCCGTCGTCCACACCGAGCGCCTGGCGAACCAGCAACACCCGTTCAATGCCGCTGCCAAAGCCGATCCCCGGTGTCGGCTTGCCGCCGCACTCTTCGATAAGCCCGTCATACCGGCCGCCACCGATGATCGCGCTCTGGGCGCCGAGACCGGCGGTGTGCATGAACTCGAAGGCCGTCTTCGTGTAGTAGTCGAGCCCGCGGACGAGGCGAGCGTCCAGTTCGTACTCGATGCCCAGCGCGTCGAGCAGTTCACGCAGCCGGGCGAAGTGCGTCCCGCACTCCTCGCAGAGGTACTCGGCGGAGCCTGGAGCGTTGGCGAGCAGCTCCCCGCACCGCTCCCGCTTGCAGTCCAACATGCGGAGCGGGTTCTCGTCGAACCGCCGCTGGCAGTCGGCGCACAGGTCGCCGAGGTGTTGGTGCACGGCGCTGCGGAGGGCATCGCGATGGTTGGGCCGGCAAGCGGGGCAGCCGACGCTGTTGAGCTTCAGCGTGTATCCGGTGATCCCCAGGTCGGCGAGGTAGGCGGCGCCGAAGGCGATCACTTCAGCGTCCACGGCCGGATCTTGGGAGCCCAGCACCTCGATGCCAACCTGGTGGTGTTGCCGGTAGCGCCCGGCTTGTGGTCGCTCGTAGCGGAAGATGGGGCAAACGTAGGACAGCTTGACGAGCGGGGACTGCCCTGCCAGGCTGTGTTCGAGGTACGCCCGGAGCGCAGGCGCGGTGCCTTCGGCCCGAAGCGTGAAGCGGTCACCGCCCGGGTCCTCGAAGGTGTACATCTGCTTGGTGACTAAGTCCGAAGTCTCGCCGACGGTGCGCGCAAAGAGGTCCGTCTGCTCGAAGAGGGGCGTCCGGATCTCCCGGTAGCCGTACCGCTGGCAAAGCGCCGTGAACCGGCGTTCGAGCGCGCGCCAACGGGGCGTCTCGGCCGGCAGAATGTCGTGAGTTCCGCGAGGCGATTGGTATCTCATGGAGGGTTCCTCTTGCTGCCCGCCCGCCCCGCCGACCTGCCCCAGAAACAGCAAACGCCGGAACCTCGCTCAGACGGGGCTGAATCGGGGGAGCTGGGGCGCTTGTGGGCGCCGCGGCCCGCGACGCACGGTAGGGCAACGCGCGCGCCTACCGCGCGTTGGTATCGTGGTCCCGATTCGTCCGGCGAGAGTCCAGCGTCATTTCAGCGAGGTGGGCGGCAACGCCCGTTCCTGGATAGATAAGAACACGCGGATTGTAGCCCAGGGCCCTGCGCGTGTCAAATGTGCCCCATCCGGCGGCGAATCATTGACTCATTGGCTGTCATCGTGTACACTTACCTGTTTGTTGCACCTTGACGTTTGCGTGAGTGGTAAGCCAGCAGGCGAGGACTCGCCGAACCGGCCGCGCAGTGAGAAGTCGCTGTCGGCCGCAGCAGCAACTCACCCGGATTGGCGGGAGTGGTGTTAGCGGCTAGCATATCAGCCTTCCAAGCTGAAGGGGCGGGTTCGAGTCCCGTCTCCCGCTCCACCGGGAGTTCTGTCGCCCGCTCCATGCTTCCCTCAAGTGTGCGTCCAGCGCATGCGCCCATAGCTCAGTGGATAGAGCATCTGACTTCTAATCAGAGGGTCGCAGGTTCGAGTCCTGCTGGGCGCGCCAGTTGATGGTGGGCGTAGCTCAGTTGGTTAGAGCGCCAGGTTGTGGCCCTGGAGGCCGAGGGTTCAAATCCCTTCGCTCACCCCATCAATCGGGACGTAGCGCAGCTTGGTCAGCGCGCCTGCCTTGGGCGCAGGAGGTCGCCGGTTCGAATCCGGCCGTCCCGACCACTTTTCTTGCCGGTTCACGCAACCTGACTGCGCCTGTAGCTCAATTGGATAGAGCACCAGACTTCGGATCTGGGGGTTGGGGGTTCGAGTCCCTCCGGGCGCGCCATTTGGTGCCACAACATTGTTCGTCCGACCCGACTCGTCAGCCAGGGGCCGTTAGCTCAGCTGGTAGAGCAGGGGACTCTTAATCCCAAGGTCGAAGGTTCGAATCCTTCACGGCCCACCATTGCCTACCTTCCCGCTTTCGAGGGAGGGGTGGCACGTTGACAAGCGCCGGCCGTTGGCGCATAATAACCGACTTGCTCGGGCGAGTGTCGGAACTGGTAGACGAGCATGACTTAGGATCATGTGGGTAATCCCCGTGGGAGTTCGAGTCTCCCCTCGCCCACCATAACTGCCGACAACGAGCTCGACGGAGCGCGGGAGTAGCTCAGCTGGTAGAGCATCACCTTGCCAAGGTGGGGGTCGCCGGTTCGAATCCGGTCTCCCGCTCCATACCGAATCCAGGAAGCTGAGGGAGTCACACGTTGCCCCTCAGCTTCTTTCATGTAAAGAGCCCCCACCCGGTCGGCAAGTTGGCTACCGGCGGGGGGCGGCCGGGGAGATGGCTGTTGGCCGATTCTCCTTTTCCCCACTCAGGCGCCTGCTTCCCCGGCCCAAACGCCACTCAGGAGGGCGGATCGCAGGTCCCATGGAAGTCACTCGGGTACAAGTCGAGCGTTCGGAAGAAGAAGACGTAGTCACCCTGGATATCGAGGTTGGGCAGAGCGACGTCCAGCAGGCACAGGGCGAGGTGTACCGGCAGTTGGCCCGCGAGGTCAACATTCCCGGATTCCGCCGGGGCAAAGTGCCGCCCATGATTCTGAAGCAGCGGTTCGGCACAGAGGCCATCCAGCAGCTTGTGGCTGACCGGTTGGTTCCCGACGCCTATCGCGACGCGCTCAAGCAGACCGACGTTCAGCCGGTGGATGAGGCAAAGGCGGACGTCGTCGAGTGTGAGGAGAACAAACCGCTGCACTTCAAGGCAACGGTTGCCGTTCGCCCGGAACTGGAGCTGGGGAACTACCGGGGCATCCCGGCCGAGCGGCGCGTACGCGCCGTGCCGGACAAAGAGATCGACGAGATTCTCGCCGGCATGCAGAAGCGCGCCGCCGAGTGGGTGGACATGCCGGACCATCCGGCCGAGCCTGGCGACCGAGTGATCGGGAAGCTGACGGCTCGCGTCGAGGGCAAGATCCCGGAAGACGGCAAAGAGCGGGACGTTAACGCAATCCTGGGCCGCAGCCAGATTCAGCCGCCCATCGACGCTGACCTCGAAGGGATCCGCGCTGGGGAGACCCGGACGTTCCCCGTGACCCACCCCGACGACTTCGACGAAGAGTCCCTTGCCGGCAAAGAAGCCGAGTTCGAGGTTGTGATCGATTCGGTCCAGGTGGAGCAGCTTCCTGCCCTCGACGATGAGTTGCCGCAACGGATCCGAGACCAGCGGAAGAAATCGCTGGAGGAGTTCCAGCGGTACTTGGCTGAGCAGCGAGGGGAAGACCCCGACGCTGCGGTCGCCATCGAGGAGAGCGATAGCTCGGACGAGCCCGAGGACTCCCCCGAACAGACCAACGGCGACGAGTCGGGCGCGGCCGACGCGGGCGACGCGGAAGAGGGCAGTTCGAGTGAGCAGCGGGATCCGCTTGAGGGCGTGAACACGCTTGCCGAACTCCGGGCCAATCTCCGCACGCGGCTGGAAGAACGCAACCGCGCAGCGGCAGACGAAGAGGTCGCAGAGGAAGTCGTCGCGATCGCTGTCGGCCGGATCAACGTGCCTGTTCCGCAGCCGATGCTGGAGCGCGAGCTCGACGCTCAGATCGAGTCACTGCAACGGCGAGTGTCCGCGCGCGGGGTCGAGTTCGACGACTACCTGACCATGACGGGGCAGAAGTCGGAAGACCTCCGCGAGCAGTTCAAGCCCGAGGCTGAGCGACACCTCCGGCAGCTCATGGTGCTGGACGCCATCGCAGCGGCCGAAAATCTCACTGCCACCCCAGCGGAGATCGACGCCCGGGTCGCGGAGATGGCCCAGGCGTTGCGGGTGCCCGCTGACGCCTTCCGGGAGCACCTGGAGGACAGCGGCATGCTCGACGGAGTTGAGCAGTCGATCCTCCACCGGAAGGCCACCGACCTGCTGGTGGCCGGTGCCGAGATCGAGGAGACGTTGCTTCCGGCCGAGGAGAGCGAGGACGAGGCGGCAAGCCCCGCCGAGGAAGAGCCCGTGGCCCCCGAGACCGAAGACAGCCCGGAAGGCGAACCGGCGCCCGAGGAAGATCAGTAGGAGCCGCCGGCCTCGTGGTGACCGTTTCGGCCAGCGCCGGCAACAAGGCGCCAGGGCGCTGCGTCGAGTTCTCTCATGTTCGTCTTCCCGTCGGTCAAGCCGCGAAGGCCACCCGCGTTACCGGTCCCCAAGCGGCAACCTGAGACCTGAAATCTGCATTCCCGTAGGAGCATTGCGCAATGGCCCTGATTCCCATCGTTGTGGAGCAAACCCCTCGCGGCGAACGTGCGTACGACATCTACTCGCGGCTCCTGAAGGACCGCATCGTCTTCATCGGGTCGGGCATCAGCGACGAGGTCGCCAATACGGTCATCGCGCAGTTGCTGTTCCTCGAGAAGGACGACCCTGACAAGGATGTTGACCTGTACATCAACTCCCCCGGGGGCTCGGCAAGCGCGGGACTCGCGATCTACGACGCCATGCAGATGATCAAACCGGAAGTGGCCGCCATCTGCATGGGCATGGCCGCAAGCGCCGCGGCGTTGCTGCTATCGGGCGGCGCCGCCGGGAAGCGGTACGCGTTGCCCTACTCCCGGATCATGATCCATCAGCCGATGGGTGGCGCACAGGGGCAGGCGACGGACATCGGGATTCAGGCGAAGGAAATCCTGGAGATCCGCCGCGCGCTCAACGAGATTCTGGCGAAGCACACGGGTCAGCCTCTCGACAAAGTCGAGCGGGACACCGAACGGGATCTCTTCATGTCGGCACAGCAGGCGAAAGACTATGGACTTATTGACGAGATCATGATAAAAGATAGTCGTTGAGCCTCGCCCCTTCATCACCCCAGCATCCGCAGCTCTGACGGCGCGGGAGGATTTGCATGGCCCTCTTCGGAGAAGACAAAGAGAACCTGCGCTGTTCGTTTTGCGGGAAGCGACGGGAGCAGGTTGCCAACCTCATTGCCGGCCCCAACGTCTACATCTGCGTCGAGTGCGTCGAGCTCTGCAACGACATCATCGGCAAAGAGCCCGCGCCGCCGCCGCCGGACCAGAGCGAGATCGACCAACTGCCCAAGCCCAAAGAGATCTACGAGATCCTCAACCAGTACGTTATCGGGCAGGAGAAGGCGAAGCAGACCCTTTCCGTCGCCGTCTACAACCACTACAAACGGGTGGCGCTGGGCAGCACCATCGACGATGTCGAGCTGGAGAAGAGCAACATCCTGCTCGTGGGTCCGACCGGCAGCGGGAAGACGCTCCTGGCGCGGACGTTGGCGCGGATTCTCAATGTTCCCTTCACCATCGCCGACGCGACCACGCTCACTGAGGCCGGGTACGTAGGCGAAGACGTTGAGAACATCCTCCTCAAGCTGATTCAGGCTGCAGACGGCGACCCGGAAGAAGCCTCGCGCGGGATCATCTACATCGACGAGATCGACAAGATCTCTCGGAAGACCGACAACCCCTCCATCACGCGCGACGTGTCGGGCGAGGGAGTTCAGCAGGCGCTGCTGAAAATCCTCGAAGGCACCGTTGCCAGCGTCCCGCCGCAGGGCGGCCGCAAGCACCCGCAGCAGGAGTACATCCAGCTCGACACCTCAGGAATCCTCTTCCTCTGCGGTGGGGCGTTCGATGGGCTGGACCGGATTATTGGGGCGCGCACCCAGGATCAGCCGTTGGGGTTCCGGGCGCACATCGTGAGTCGCTCAGAGCAAAACGTCGGCAACCTGCTGTGCAACGTGATGCCCGAGGACTTGCTGAAGTACGGCTTCATTCCTGAGTTCGTGGGTCGGCTTCCGGTGGTGGCCACGCTGGAGGCCCTATCGCAGGAGCACTTGGTCCGGATCCTCAGCGAGCCGAGAAACGCGCTGACCAAGCAGTACGAGAAGATCCTCGCTCAAGACGGGGTGGAGTTGATCTTCATGGAGTCCGCGCTCCAGGCCATCGCCAAGGAAGCGCAGACGCGGAAAACCGGAGCGCGGGCCCTACGCACGATCCTGGAAGAGATCATGCTGGACATCATGTACGAGATTCCGTCGCGGAAAGACCTGGCGCGCTGCCTCGTCTATCCGGAGACGATCACCAAGCGTGAGCCTCCCGTGCTGCTGACCCACGACGACGTGGAGCGGGAGACCAGGAAGACCGCTTGAGGGCTAGCGGCGCGAGCCCGGGGCCGGGTCACGCTGAGGCGCCCGCCCGCCGACCAACGTTGCTGCGACGAGTACCGAGCCGGCCGCGTGGGAGAGGGACGACAGCACCGGCGGCGCCCGTCCTCCACGACTGCGGCTGAGGCCCCAACCACCTGCCGACATGGAAGAGCAAACGCACAACCCACCCGCTGAGGCACCGCCCGAGGACGCGCTGTTCGAGGACGAGTTGCCGGCGTCGGAAGAGACCCCGGTTCTGGAGACCCCCGCGCCGGAGCCCGCGGAAGACGGTGACGAGCCCGCGGGATTGACTCTCACTCCTGAAGTGGCCGAGCAGCTTCGCCGAACGCTCCTGAGCCAAGCCGCGAAAGTGCTGGACGCGGGAGACGTCGAGGACGAGGCACTGCCCCTCTTCCCCCTCAAGGGAATGGTCCTGTTCCCGCACATGATTGCTCCCTTGTTCGTGGAGCGCGACAAGTCGAAGCGCGCCATCGACGAGGCGATGCACGGCAAGCACCAGATTGTGCTCGTCGCCCAGAAGCAGTTGGACCAAGACGACCCGACTCCCGAGGACATGTACACGGTTGGCACCGTCGGAGAGTGCATGCAGGTGCTCCGCATGCCGGACGAGTCGGTGCGCTTGGTGGTCGAGGGGGGAGCCCGGGTTCGGATCGTCGAGTATGTGGCAGAAGACCCCTGCTTCCGGGTACGGGTGGAGCCCGTGCCGGAAACGGCCGACTCGGACACCGAGACCGTGGCGTGGGTGCGGCGCGTCCTCTCGCAGTTCGAGCAAGTCGTGAAGCTGGGACGCACGATTCCGCCCGAAGCCCTGGAGAGCGCCACTCGGGTCGAGGAACCCGGCCGCCTGGCCGATATCGTGACCTCGTATCTCGACCTGCGCCTCGCCGATCAGCAACGGGTTCTCGAAACCGCGTCAGCGAAGGACCGGCTGGCGCAGGTGTGCGTGCTGTTGGCTGAGGAAATCCAGATTCTGGAGATCGATCAGCAGATCGACGGGCGGGTGCGCAAGGAGGTTGGCGAGAGCCAGCGAGAGTACTTCCTGCGCGAGCGGCTCCGGATCATTCAGGAAGAACTCGGCGAGCGCGATGCGTACTCCGAAGAGCTGAACGAGCTGCGCACGCAGATCGAGAAGGCGCGGATGCCCGCGGAAGCACGAGAGAAGGCGCTGCACGAGTGGGAGCGGCTTGAACGGATGCCGCCCATCGCGCCCGAGGTGTCCGTGATTCGGAACTACCTCGACTGGATGGTCTCGCTGCCGTGGCATCGGCGTACCAAGGACCGCTTGGACATCGAGCGCGCGGAAGCGATCCTGGATGAAGACCACTATGGGCTGAAGGACATCAAAGAGCGCATCGTCGAGTTCCTTGCCGTGCGCAAACTCAAGAAAGACAGCAAGGGACCGATCCTCTGCTTCATCGGCCCGCCAGGGGTCGGGAAAACCTCTATCGGCAGGTCCATTGCCCGGGCGCTGGGCCGCAAGTTCGTGCGGGTCTCGCTGGGCGGCATCCACGATGAGGCGGAGATCCGCGGTCACCGGCGCACTTACATCGGCTCCATGCCCGGGCGGCTGATTCAGAGCCTGCGCCGAGTGCGGTCGCGGAACCCCGTCTTCATGCTGGATGAGATTGACAAGGTCGGTGCCGATTACCGCGGAGATCCCACGGCGGCGATGCTGGAAGCGCTCGACCCGGAGCAGAACGACCAGTTCAGCGACCACTACCTGGAAGTGCCGTTCGATCTCTCGGAGATCGTGTTCATCGCCACCGGGAACATCGCGGACCCCATCGCGCCCGCACTGCGAGACCGCATGGAAATCGTGGAGTTCCCCGGGTACGTCGACCAGGAGAAGCTGTGCATTGCCCGCCAATTCCTGGTGCCGAAGCAACTCCGGAACCACGGCCTGCGCAAGTCTCAGCTCGAGTTTACCGACACCGCGCTCCGAGAACTGGTCCGGGGGTACACCCGCGAGGCGGGCGTGCGCACTTTCGAGCGGCAGATCGCCGCGGTGTGTCGGAAGCATGCCAAGCAAGTGGCAGGCGGTCGCAAGGGAAAGGTGACGCTAAGCCCCCAGTCCATTCGGAGCACCCTCGGTCCGCGGGAGTTCCTGGACAGCCAGGCGGAGAAGAAGGACGAGATCGGCGTTACCACCGGTTTGGCGTGGAGCGAAGAGGGTGGCGACATCCTGTCTATCGAGGTTGGGCTCATGCCCGGGAAGGGCGAGATGATCCTGACCGGTCAACTGGGCGAGGTGATGCAGGAGTCCGCCCGGGCCGCAATCAGCTACGCGCGGTCGCGCGCGGAGCAACTGGAGCTGGATCCGGAGACCTTCGAGAAGGTCGACATCCACATGCATGTGCCTGCGGCGGCCATCCCGAAAGACGGCCCGTCCGCGGGCATCGCTATGGCGACGGCGCTGATCTCCGCCCTTACCAGCCACCCGGTGCGCAAAGAGGTCTGTATGACCGGCGAGATCACCCTGCGCGGAAAGGCGAGGGCCGTCGGTGGGGTGAAAGAGAAGATCCTGGCGGCACACCGGGCCGGACTCAAGCATGTCATTCTCCCCAAGGAGAACCGGAAAGACCTGCAGAAGATCCCGGAGAACGTGCGGCGGGCGATCCGGTTCCATTTTGTGGACCACATGGATGCAGTCCTCGAGGCCGCCCTGACGCTCGAGAAACCGGAGCCGCAACCGCCTCGGAAGCCCTCGAAGAGAGTCTCCCGCCGGCCCGCCAAAGGCGGCGAGGCGTAGGCGCCTCTCGCCTCGGGGAGACCAAGCCCAGCTTTGCCCGTTGCAGCCGCAGGGCGGCCCCGCGGAACCGGCCCCTTCCGTCCGCGAGGAGGTGGAGGGGCTTTGCCGATTCTGGGGCAGTGCCCCAACCAGTTGGGGCGTCCTGAGAGCATTTTCGAGGGAGTGACCTAATGGCCATGGACATGCCCAAGACGTACGAGCCTCGCGAGGCCGAGGAGCGGTGGTACCCGTACTGGGAGGAGCGAGGCTACTTCCAGCCGGCGACCGAGGGTGTCGGAGAGCCGTTCGTCATCACCATCCCGCCCCCCAACGTGACCGGCTCCCTGCACATGGGGCACGCGCTTCAGCATGCCATCCACGACCTCCTGGTGCGCTGGCGCCGGATGCAGGGCCGGTGCACGTTGTGCCTCCCGGGGATGGACCATGCGGGCATCCCGACGCAGATGCTGGTGGAACGGCAACTCCAGGCGGAAGGGACGTCTCGCCACGAGTTGGGTCGAGAGAAGTTCCTGGAGCGCATGTGGAAGTGGAAGGGGCACCACGGCGGGCAGATTCTGAAGCAGCTCCGGCTGCTCGGCTGTTCGTACGACTGGACGCGCGAGCGGTTCACGCTTGACGACGACTATGCACGCGCCGTGCTCACCGTGTTTGTACACCTGTACGACCGGGGCTGGATCTACCGCGGTTACCGCGTCACCAACTGGTGCCCGAGTTGTCTGACGGCGCTTTCCGATCTGGAAGTCGAGCACGAGGAGAAGAGCGGGCACCTCTGGCACCTCCGCTACTCGGAGAAGGACGGAGACGCCTCAGTCATCGTGGCCACGACCCGCCCGGAGACGATGCTCGGCGACACCGCCGTGGCGGTCCATCCCTCCGACAAACGGTACCAGCGCCTTGTCGGCCAGACGCTGATGCTGCCGCTGATGAACCGGGAGATTCCGGTCGTCGCTGACCACTACGTTGACCCGGAGTTCGGCAGCGGAGCTGTGAAGGTGACGCCGGCGCACGACCCCAACGACTTCGAGATCGGTCTGCGGCACCACTTGGACCAGCTCGTCGTCATCGGCGAAGACGGCCGCATGACTGACGCGGCCGGGAAGTACGCCGGCATGGACCGCTATGCGTGTCGCGAGGCGGTGATCAGGGACTTGGAGGCGCAAGGGCGGCTGGTGCAGGTGGACGACTACGAGCACGCAGTTGGCGGCTGCGCCCGTTGCGGCTGCGTGATCGAGCCGCTGCTCTCAGAGCAGTGGTACGCCGACATGAAAGCGCTGGCGAAGCCCGCCCGCGAGGCGACCGAGACGGAGCAGTACCGCTTTGTGCCGGAGCGCTTCAAGCGACTCGGCGTTGACTGGCTGGACAACATCCGGGACTGGTGCCTCTCCCGGCAGATCTGGTGGGGGCACCGCATTCCTGTCTGGTATTGCCAGGACTGCCAGGAAGTGAACGTGGCGGTTGACGCGCCCGACACGTGCCGGAAGTGCGGCAGCGCCAACCTGGAGCAGGAATCGGATGTGCTGGACACGTGGTTCAGCTCGGCGCTCTGGCCGTTCGCCACTTTGGGCTGGCCCGAGGAGACCGACGACCTGAAGCGGTTCTACCCCACCAGCGTGCTTATCACTGCGCGCGACATCCTGTATCTGTGGGTGGCGCGGATGGTGATGAGCAGTCTCGAGCTTCGCGGCGTTGTGCCTTTCAGCGATGTCTACGTGCACCCGACCATCCTCACCCGCGACGGCAAGCGAATGAGCAAGTCCCTGGGAACGGGCATCGACCCGCTGGAGCTGACCGCCATGTACGGGGTGGACGCGACGCGGTTCTCGCTGATCCATCAGTGCTCCAGCAACCAGGACGTGCGCTTCGATGCCGAGGTGAAAGACAACCGGGTGCAGCGGTCCGGCATCGCCGAGATGGGGCGGAACTTTGCCAACAAGCTCTGGAATGCCGCCCGGTTCACGCTGATGAACCTGGAGGGCTTCAACCCGGCGCAGCCGCTGGACCAGATGCAACTGACCGTCGCCGATCGCTGGATCCGCAGCCGACAGGCGCAAACCGTGCAGCTCGTCACCGACCTGCTCGAAGCGTATGAGCTGGATAAGGCGCAGCGCGCAGTCTACGAGTTCCTGTGGAACGAGTTCTGCGACTGGTACGTGGAGCTGTCCAAGGAGTCCCTCGCGCAGGAGTCCTGCCGGCAGACGACCCAGCACGTGCTCTGGTCGGTGCTGGAAGAGACGCTACGGTTGCTGCACCCCTTCATGCCGTTCGTGACAGAAGAGATCTGGCAGCGACTGCCGCACCAGCCTCAAGCCGCCCTGCCCAACGTGTCCCGGGCCGACGAGTCGCTCATGGTGCAGCAGTGGCCGGCGGCTCGGCCGGAGCGCGTCGACGAAGCGGCGGAGGCGGAGCTCGGGCTCGTGATGGAGGTGGTGCGCGCCGTTCGCAACCTGCGGGCGGAGGGGCGCGTCGAGCCCCAGCGCCAGGTGGACCTGATCGTGCTCCCCACGACTCCCGAAGCAGAGCGGTGCCTGCAGCGCTGTCTCGACTACGTGCGGCACATTGCGCGGGTTGGCGCAGTGACCTTCCTGACGGCTGAAGCGGAGAAGCCCGGGCAGTCCCTGTCCGCGCTGGCGGGACCGGTGGAGGTCTTCGTGCCGCTGGCCGGACTGATCGATCTCGACGCCGAGGTGACCCGGCTGGGGAAGGAGATCGCGACAATCGAGGGCGACCTCGCCAAGTCCCTGAAGAAACTGTCGAGCGAAGGTTTCCTCAGTAAGGCGCCGGAAGCCGTGGTGGAGAAGGAGCGGACAAAGGTCGCCGAGTTCGAGGCGGATCTCTCGCGGCTCCGTGAGCGGCTGGTGAAGCTGCGGTAGCGCGGCGCCTGCCTGTGCGGTGCACGCGGACAGGTCCGTGCGCAAAGCAGCCCATGAAACGCAAGCGCACCCGCGCAAACTCGCAGCCGTCACGGAGTCCTTCTTGGCGGATGCGTGCTGTTCGGCTTCCGCATCTTCTGGCCGGTCACCACGAGCACACATGAGCAGCGGGAGGTCTTTTTCGACCCGCGAGCATGGGGGCGCTCCAACCGGCGATCTGGGGCTCCAATCCCGTCGTTAACACCTGGGACAATTGGGGATATGCTACGTGAAGCGTGAGGGGGCGTGAGTAACGCTCAAGGTGATAGGGAATGGCCCGTCGTCTGCTGACAGCTGTTGTTCTTGGCGCAATGGTTGCTTGCCAGTCGGGGGCGCAGCCTGAGGTCGGGTCTCCGCTGCCGCTTGGGATCGAGGTCGCGAACGCCGACGCGGCGGAGGCACTGAGGACCTTTGCGACCTCCCGTGGCCTCGGCGTTGTGGCGCGGGTCCTTCCTACGGAGAAGCGGAACCTGTCCGTCCAGCCGTCTTCCCGCGAGCATGTCTTGGCGCAGGTCGCGGACGCGTACGGTTTGTCGGCCGTGGTTTGGCGCGGCTTTGTACTGGCGGGACCTCGTCAAACCACAGCCGGAGTCCCGGCGGCGCTCGCAGCGTCGCTGTCGGCGGAGATTGCGCGGATGCTCCTTCGGGAGGAGGATCCGGCCAAGGCAGCGTCGGACCCAGTCCCTGACGCCATTCGCGCCCTGGTCCGCGCCTCCCCCGAGAGCCAACCCGCGCTGCTCCGCGCCGCTTGCTGGATGGCCGCGCCGGAGTTTCACGGCCTGCTCAGGCGGTGGGATGCGGCCGACCGGGGCGTCATGCGGGTCACGTTCTTCGGCCGAACCGGGCTAGACGGCTACTCACTTATCCCGCCCGATGATCCCTGTCCTTACCATCTACGTCTGGTGGCCCCGGCTGGTGGAGACCGCGATGACGAGCAGCCGTTGGCCCTCCAGAGCCACGGACCGACCTACGATCCCTTCCGCGAGAAGTTGGTGGAGCTGAAGGCTACCGTTGCCTTTGAGACGTACCAGCGGCGGCTGGTGGAAGCATCCGAGAGAGAACTGCGCCCGTGGACAGCCGCTCCCGGTTGGGCCCGAGAGACCAATCTGGGCGAGGGGACCATCGCCGGCCTCGAAACGGTCGTGACCGCTCTTCGCCAGCAGGGCCTGGCGGTGGAGTGTGCGGCGGCTGCCGCGGGGATCCCTGTGATGGTGGCTGCTCGGCGGGTCAAAGCCTCGGACCTCTGTCTGGCCCTGGCAATAGTTTGCGGCTTGCCGCTGGCGCCGGGCGAAGCAAGCGTCCTACTCGACGACCCAAGGACCGCGTTGGAGCTCGTATTCGCCGCACTTCCTCTCCCTTGGCGGGCAGGGGTCGCCGTCACGGGGGTTGAACGGGATCTGGCTCGGCAGGAGCTGATCCCCAGGCTCTGTGCGGCATTAGGGGTCACCGACCAGACGAAGGCCTTGGCGTACCGGCCGCAGCCCCTCAGCGCACTGCCTCCCGAAGCCCGCACCCTCGCGCGCTGCCTGGCGGGCGTGTCCGTAGCCGGGCTGTACGAACGCTGGACGCAGAACCTTCCAGATCGCGCCGGTCGGGTGCCGCTCTGGCTCTACGAGAACCAGCAGATCGGGCGCTATGAACTGGCTGCTCCCGGGCAGAGCGAGTACGTTGGCGGGGAGTTGTACGCCGCCCTGAAGAAAGAGTTGACCGGCAAGGAGGTGACTTTCGTTGAGCCTGACAAGGACGCCAAAGAGTGGGCGCCGCCCACGCACCGGGCGGACTGACAGGGGCGGAAGTCTGGCCCGCAGAGGGTTGGTTCTCCTGGCGACCTGTTGGTTAGCAGCCGCACCTTCCCATGGGGCGCTGGTGCTGGACGTCCGGGATGCCTCCCTCGCGGACGCGTTGCAGCAGTTGCAGGAAGTGCATCGGGTCAGCTTCGTCTGCGTCAGCAGGGCCACGCGACGCCTGTCCGACCAGTTCACCGCTGACTCAGTGCTGGAACTGGCGGCGAAGGTGGCGGCGGCGTACGGGTGCCGGATGGCGGCGGTGGGCCCTGCGCTCTTGGCGTTCGACGAACCGGAAGCATCTGAGGCGCTTTCGGAGAGATGCGTGGAGAAGTTGGTGGAGCTCTTGCAGGCGAAGCGGCGCCCGGAGGGGGACCTGCGTTCCGCCTCGTGGCAGGTGCTCAAGGAGACTTGCGGGGGCGATCCCCCGAAGGCTACCGGAGAGAGCGACCTTTCCTTCGCCTACCGCCTGACCGATGCCCCTCGTGTGGCTGCGGTGCAGGCGGCGTTCGTGGCTGAGGTCATCCCGCAGGTGCAGGGGATGGCGAGACCTCGAGTTTCGCAGGCGCGGAGGCTGCGATGGGCGCTCGTGGCTGCAGGGCCAGGCGAACAGGATTTTTCCGCCACAGTGCTTCCTGCAGGCTACCTCCGTCAGGCCCCGCGCGGAAAGGAGCCGAGGGAGGATGCCGGAGCGCCCGACTCGGCCCGCTCTGCTTGGCCGTCCGCCGTGCTGGGTCTGCGGGTCACGGTGGGTGGGGCCGAGTCCCTCGGAGCGGCGCTTGCGGTGGCGGCCCAACAGTGCGGGGTCGAGGTGGTGCCGCCTGACGTGAGTGGCTGGTCGCCTGCTGGACTCAGCTTCGTCGACTGCCCGCTCTGGGCCGTGCTGGACGTTGTGAGCGTGCTCACCGGACGGCTGTGGGGACCGCCGGTCGACGCAGAGCGATACCGGTTCGATGGTCCGGAGAGGACGTTGGTCAGTTCCGCCTTCGCGCTCGCCCCCCTTTCGGTCCGCTGGCTGCTCCTGTACAAGTGGCGCCAGAACGGCCGACTGTTGCGGGACCTCTTGTACACGGCACTTCCGGGTTCGTTGCGGACGGAGCAGCCGCCAGCGGCTCCGGACGTGCCGCTGGAGACCCTCTCGCAGGACTGCCAGGAGCGTTTCTGGAACTTGGACCGCGCCTCTGGACTCGCCGTCCTTTGCCAGAAGTTGGGCGACGTGGAATGGGTGCTGGCGCGGCAGGAACTGACCGGCCGTTTCCGCATCGGTCGCCTCGGGGATATCGGCGCTTCGGTATCAACGGGTCCCTCGTCCAGTCACGCGCTCACCCTTCAGGCGCCTCAGGATACGCCGTTCAAGGAATGGTTTGCGCAACTCAAGGCGCGGGACAGCGCCGCGATGGAACGTGCCTTGGAGTTCGCGCGCAAGCCTGGGCCGAGACGAAACGACCCGCCGCGCACTTCGCACTCAGCCTCGCGGTCGGACTATGGCACGCGAACGCAGACGGGCAGCCGACTGCGCTTGCGCACCCCTGCGGGTGACTTCCGTGAGGACTTGGTGGCTGGTCCGCCCGGCTGACTGCCAGACTACCTCGTTGCACCCGAACGTCAGAGGAACGGAGGTGAACTGAAATGCATGAGAAGCGATTGGAGGTGGCTGCCGGCATCCTGCTGGCGCTGTGCGTGCTCCCGGTCCCCGCGATGGCAGGCGGTACGGCCAGTGCCGGGGCAGCGGTGTCGGCGCCGCAGGGCCAGTACGTGGTCGGTGAATGGATCTCGATCGGCGCTACGGCCGCCGGGCACGCCGAGGCGTGGTGCACCGAGTCTGGGGAAGCGGGAGGCAACGCTCACGCGGCGTACTTCGCCCCACTGATGGGGGTTGACGCCGTCGAAGTGTACGGTGCCGCCACCCTCACCGGATTCGCCTATGGCAGCGTCGTTGGCGAGGAGCTGTTCGTGGGCGCCGACCACTTGACGGAGCCGGACGACGTGGGCGACTACCAGTGCAACTCGATGGCCCTCGCGACCTACGGTTACGTTGCTGACGGCAACGTGGAGGGCCACCACGACTGCGACGGGTTCAACGACTGCCCCGACCATGCGGTGCCGACAATGTTCGCGTACTCGATCGTGGAACCGGAGGAACCCCCAGGGGAGGGGGCTTTGCTTGACGAGACTCCGCAGGAGTTGCTGACCTCGGTCATCCTGCCCAGCGAGCTGTCTGAGTAGCTTGCTCGTCGCACGGCGTTCTGCTGCCGGTTGCTGACACATGTCGGCGACCGGCTGTTTCTTTCCCAGAGGGAGGGAATAGACTGGCCGTGCAAAGACCAGGGAATGCAGACCCACTCTTGCGCCGGCGATCATCCACGCAGTCGTGCTGACCGGCGGCGTCCCCTTCGGCTTCCCGTTCTGCTAGCCGATCTCGATCAGCATGAAGGAATGGCGGGAGGTCCTCTCCGCTCGAGGCCCGCTCGGTCAGCGTGCCCTCGCAACCGTGACGGTGGCCGCGGGGATGTGTCTCTGCGGCCTGCTGCTCCTGAGGTGTCGGCGCGACCGGGCTTGACGCCCCCCGTGTGTTTCCGGTATCATTTAGCCGGCCGCAAGAGGACCCTCCGCTCCCCCACGCCAGCGCCCCCGGAGGCGCTGCTGCCGAGAGAGACCTGTGCCTGAACGAAGAAAGCACCACCGCATCAAAGTCAGTCTGCCTTCCAGAGTACTGCCCAAGGAGAACGAGGCCGCGTTGCTGGGCCCTGCGCGAGGGTGCTTCATCCAAGACCTCTCGCCGACGGGGCTGCTGCTGTTCATGCCCAAGCCGGTTCCCGAAGGCACGCTCCTGGACATTGAGTTCGCCCTTCCAGACGACCCAGCCCCGGTGCGGGCGACGGGTAAAGTCATGTGGACCGACAACGCCCACCGCCAAGGAGGCGTGCAGGTCGTCGACATCGAGACGCATGACGTCGAGCGGATCGGCCTCTGGCTGACCGAGTTGGTCGAGTCGGGTGAGATGGAGCGCTCCCTGCGGGAGTTCAAGGCCGGCCTCACCGCGCCACCTTCCGCCCAGCGCAGCCGGACGGGCTGACAGCGCTACGTCAGCCGCAGGTCGGCACGGGTCAGATGGGAGAGGTCGTTGAGGGTCCGCGCCTTGGGAACTGCATAGCCGTCGTGCTCCACCCACTGCAGACGTGTCACCCCGGTCGGGTCGTAGGACAGGTGCGAGTACACCAGCGGCAGCGGCCAATGGAGCAAGTGGCCGAGCAGCGTCAGAATGGTCCCTGCGTGGCAGAAGCAGGCAACCACCTCGCCTGAGGACGACACCACGCGGTAGCGAGGCCCCTCCCTGCGGTACCCATGCTGGTCGAGCAGTCCATCGAAGCACGCGGCGAGCTGCTCGTACTGAGGCAACATGAGTGGGCCGTAGGGCACGGCGTCGGGCCAGCCGTCCAGAGTCGGGACCTGGCCGCTGGCCAGGTTCTCTGAACCGGTCACGTTCCAGCTCCACCGGTTTGCTTCCCAGTTGCCATCCAGCTCGTGGAGCCAGTCAAGGGTGGTGGCGGCCAGTCCCTTCAACTCGGCCGTGTACCGCATAGTCGCTTGCGCGCGCCCCATCGGGCTGGCATACAGGCAGTCGAGGTGCGTGTCCCGCAGGTGCTCCGCCAGCGCGCGGGCTTCGGTGTGGCCCCTCTCGGTGAGGGTGTCGTTTGCGTAGTCCGGGTCGGCGTGGCGGATGAGGAGGACTTCCATGGGTTTGCGGGCTCCTGGGGGAATGGGGGGGGCGAGTGTCGGGTGTCAAGTGTCAGGTGTCGAGGTTGAGGGGCAGCCTCGCGCTTCCCGGCGGAGGTTGTGCGGAGCCAACGGGACGAACTACGAATCGGCCATGCTGCCTGCCGGAAGCGTGAAGCGAAACGTTGTTCCTTGACCGACTTCGCTGCGCACAGCCACTTCGCCGCCGTGTGCCTCGACGATGTTCTTGACGATAGCCAGGCCGAGTCCCGTCCCGCTGGTCTTGCGCTCAACGACTCGTTCCACTTGGTAGAAGCGGTCGAAGATCCGAGGCAACTCGTCGGGAGGGATGCCGGCACCGGTATCCTCCACCTCGGTCAGGATCATGTCCCTCTCTCGGGCAATGCGGACGGTGATGCGGCCGGCCGCTTGGGTGAACTTCACCGAGTTGCCCACCAGGTTCGTGAGCACCTGGCTTACGCGGGCCACATCGCCCAGGGCAAACAGCTCCGCGGCGGCGCCGGTGGCCTCAACCGAGAGCTGGACACCATGCTCGTCCGCTTGCGGCTGGAGGTCGTCCAGCACCTGTGCGGCCAAGTCGGGCATCGACAGCGGTTCGGCGCGCAGCTCAAGGTGCCCAGACTCGATCCGGGACACGTCCAGGAAGTCGGAGATGATGGCCGACAGCCGCCGTGCCTGTCGGTGGATCGACTCGGCCGCCGTCTTCTGCGGGTCGGCAAGGACGCCCAGCTTCCCGGCGAGCAGATAGGAGGAGAAGCCAATGATCGACGTCATCGGGGTCCGCATCTCGTGGGAGACCAACGAAATGAAGCTCGACTTCATCTCGTCGATCTCGCGCTCTCGCGTGACGTCGCGGAGGTGAAGCAGGCGGCCTCCGAGGGTCCCGTTGCGGCCACTCATCCCCAGCGACGACGCTTGGATCACCCGCTTGGGCGGCCCCTCCAGAACCACGTCCACCCGGGACGGCTGGGCGTCTGTTGCCGCTTCCAGGCATGCTCCGACCGCGCTCAGGACAGACTTCGGGAGCAGCTCCGGCGACATGGTGTGGAGGTCGACCTTCTCTCCCACCGGCTGCAGACACAATCGCGCGGCTGGGTTCACCAAGCTGATCTGGTCGTGCTCGTCCAGCATGACCAAGCCATCGGGGCTGGTGGCGACGATGGTGCGGATGCGGTCCCGTTCCTCAGCGAGTGCTGCATTGGACTGGGCCAGTTGGGTCTGGTGGGTTTGCAGGGCCGCGGCCATGTCATTGAAGCTCGTGGCCAGCCGCCCCAGTTCGTCCCCCGACCGGACCGGGACCCGTTGCGCCAAGTCGCCGGCGGCGAGGGCCTGCGCGCCGCTGGCCAGTTCCCCGATCGGGCGGACGATTGACCGGGCGGTCACCGCCGCCAGCACGGCGGCCAGCACCAGGAACACGCAGATTAGCTGGGTCGAGCGGATCATCGCCTTCTCGGCGGCATCGTAGGCGCTGGTGGCCGCTTGGGTCGTCGCCCGAAGGTAGGCCATGCGCTGCAGCATGTCCGCGCGCCGGTCGAAGTCCTCGATAGCGTTCTCGGCGGCATCCTGTGCATCCTCGCGCAGGTTGACCAACACCGTCTTGGCGGCCTTCTCCGACTTCTCTCTGAAACCCGTCCGCGCCTGTTTGGCGGCTTCGCTCTGATGGCGTCGCCAGTTCGCTTTGGCTGTCTGCATCAGGCTCTCGCTGTCTGCCCGCGTCTCCTGCATGGCACTGCGGGCGACTCGTTCCTGTGCGGCGACGGCCGTGTCCAGAGCGGTGCTGGCAAGTGCGGCCGAACGTTCGGCCGTCTTCCTTGCGGCTTCGTCGGAGGCAGTCTCCATCTGCCGGACCGTCTCTCGGGCGGCAGCCATTGCCTCCTCTCTCGGGACCACCGCGACGGCAATCCACGGTACCTGCTCTGAGTGCGGGCGGGCGTAGGCGCAGAGGAGCATGGTCCCCGACCGCAGTTCGAGGTTGGCAATGTCATAGCGCGGCGTCTGCGGTAGGGAAGCAACCAGGTTCGCCAGCTCACCCCGCAGCGGCTCGCCGAGGGTCAGCGGGGTGCGACCCAACTGAGGTCCCTGGTACGCGATCACTCGCCCGGCAGCGTCGGCGACAAAGGACAGCCGCGTCCCCGGCGGGGCGGTGCTCTCCAACGCCGACTGCTGCGCCGTGCCGCCGACCGGCAGCGGGTACCCGGAGACACGGACGAGACCGAGGAGCGCCCTCGCCGGCTGTTCGGCTGTGGCCGCCATGGGGACTGCCACCCGCAAGATGGGGAACCGTCTCCCCCCTCCGGCGAATGTCACCGGCCCCACGTAGGCGTTTCCCTGAGCCGTGCACTGGCGCACTTCGTCGAGAAGAGGCGTGGGCACCGTCGCGAACCGGGGTACGCGGGCCAGCACTGTGCCACCGGCATCCACGACCACGACCCCCCAGAGCAGGCTCAGGTACTGGTCCAATTGGGCGGTCAGGACCTCGGGCAACTCCCCGGGTCTTGCGGCGGTCACTTCGGGCGAAACGGCGATTGCGTAGAGCGTCGTCTTCGCCTCCTCGACGACGGCATCCACTCGGTCGGCCATTCCTCGGGCCCGCTCCAGGTTGAGGTCGCTTGCCAGGCGCAGCACGAGGCCGCGGTTTGCCTCGGCCAGTTCTCTGCCGGACTGCTTGAACGTGTCGGTGAAGACCTCCGTAAGCTGGCCGCTGACATCCTTGAGGGCGGCGCGGTGGGCCTCCTGGGCTTTGGTGCTGCTCTCCCTAAGCACGCGGCTATTGGCAGTGAGCATCCTGTCCGCCGCCGTCTCCAGCGCCCGGCCGCCAGCGGAAATGATGCCCTTGGTAACGCGCGCGACGACCCGGTCGCTGAGTTGCTCCTGCTCATTTCTGAGGTGCTTCAGTTCCCGGAGACCGATGTCGATGACGCTGTTGGCACTCTCCTGCGTCTTCTTACGGGCCAGGTCCGCCATCAGCAGAGACGCCGTCTGCAGAGAACTCACCGCGACCTCGCGCACTTCGGCTGCGGACTTGACCAGGGCACTCTTGCTGCTGAACCCGAGCAGTGCGCCGCTCACCGTCAGCGGAACTGCGACCAGGAGACTGAAGAGCACCATGAGTCGATGGAACATCGGTCGCGGGGGGTTCATGGGGTCATCTCCAGGAGTCCCGTCGGGGGAGGCGTCATGGGAGGGGCTGGTCCAGGCCAATCCACCTGACAGGCGAGCGTTGCGGGCAAGGTCGGCAGCGCGTTTCTGCGTTGGCGCGGGGTGCCACCGGGGCTGACGTAGTATAGCACGCTCGCGAGTCTGGTTCGATGACGGTCACGAGGCTTCGCTCGCTGAAGCCCGCCCCGAGGCAGGCGCGACCGCCGAGCCACACAAGGTGGTTCGGCCGCCCGACCTTGACGGGGCGCCGAAAATCAGGTTTCATTGAACAGGGGCGTATTGAGGAGGTTCCCGCTCCAATGGGAAATCGCATCTACGACAAACTGGCAAACCGTGAATCGCTGGACGCTTCGCCTATCTTCGTGTTCGCAGCCGACCCTCTCTGCTCAGGGGGCATGCGCGGCCTGGGGACAGAGCGAGGCTCGCACCCACGGACGCATCCGGAGTTCCTGCAGCTCTGTCGCGACATCACGGCCGAAGGCTTCATCGACGGCCTGCTCATGACCCCGCGGGATGCGGAGGTGCTGGCAGTGCAGGAGGGGCTCTTCGGGCAGACTGACGTCACCCCGATGGTCCGCATGAACGCCGAGACCAACATCTGGAATCCCCGGCACGGCAGCTATCGCGCCAACTACTCGGCGCCCTTCCAGACCATCCCGGTCACCGATGCCCGCTACTGCCGCGTCGCCTCCGGCGTCGCCCGGGACTGCAAGATCGGTATGGGGTTGTACTCGATCACCCTGAACAACGATGTCGAGAAAGACCAGGAGACGCTCAACGCCTACCTCCGGTTCGCTCGTGAAGTCGCCGACACGCCCGACCTCGACCACGTGCTGGAAGTCTTTCTGCCGAACGTCCGTCTCCCCGGCATGGACGAGCAAGCCATGGGCGAATACGCCGCCGATTCCATCGTCCGCACCATGGCGTACCTGCGGAGCTGGGAGCGGCCCCGATTCATCAAGACCGCCTACACAACGCCCGATGTCTGGCGCGACCTCTGCAACTTCGACCCCACCATGATTATCGGCGCGTTGGGTGGGGCCAGGCAGAACGCCCGAGGCACACTCCAACTGGCCCACGATGTCGTCAAGTACGGCGGGAGGATCATTCTCTTCGGTCGGGCCGTGTTCGAGGAGGACGACCCGCTGCTCATCTGCAAGGCGCTCCGTGCCGTGTTGGACGGAACTCTGGGGCCGGATGACGCCCACGCCCAATACCAGTCGGGGTTGAGGGCACAGGGATAGAACTGGGCGCTGCCCGCAAGCCGAGGGCTGTTCGTGGCTGTAGGCGCGCAGGGACGGAGAGGACACCAAGGACCAACGGGACCGACTGAACTGCCAAGGCCCCCGAGCTGGTGCGGCGAGACGGGTGGAGGGTCAGCCGCAGTGGGGGCGGGGGCTACAGGCCGTTCGCGGGGCGCAGACCGTTTCCAGCGGGCAGCCTCCGGCGCAGACGGTGAGGTCGGGGCAGTCCACACAGTCATGGGGGAGACCGAACGCGCGCGGAGTGGCGGTTCGGTCGCGGAATGCTCGGAACAGCGGGCTGTTCCAGAGCGCCTCCCACTCGTCGCGCAGCAGGTTACCGACGGGCTCGTACCACGACTGACAGGGGAGTACGCCGCCGTCCGGCTCGACGCAGACGGCGTACTCGGCCGCCGTGCAGCGCTTCGGCCCCAGGTCAAGTTCCAGCGGCGACAGGGCACAGTACCGCGTCGGCGTGTACCACAGGAACCGCATCCCCAGCTCCCGCGCTCGCTCTCGCACATTCACCAGTATCGGCGCCAGTTCCTCGGGGCGGAGTGCGTCGGGGTGGGATGCCCCGCGCCCCGAGTGGATCATCCCGTTCATGGCAAATGTGCGCACGCCCAGCCCGTGAACATACTCCACCACGGCCGTGGCGCTGGCGGCGTTGGCTTGCGTTAGGGTGGTGTTGGTGAGGGCGTGGAGACCGGCGGTCAGGGCATTGCGGAGGCCCTGATCGGTCTCGTCGAAGGCGTCCGCGCGCACCATAGCGTTGTGTGTGCGGGCGTCGGCCGCCTCCAAGGTTGTCTGCACGTGGTTCAATCCGGCGCTGACCAGCGCTGACAAGATGGCGGGATCTGCCAGCCGACGCCCGTTCGTGTTCATGCCTACGAGCTGTCCCTGGCGGCTGGCATGGGCGACCAGCTCGGGCAGGCCCTCGAACAGCGTCGGCTCGCCGCCGGTGAAGACGAGATGCGGGACCCCGGCGCGATGAAGGCGTTCGAGCACGCGGCGCCAGTCCGCCACAGAGAGGCTCTGCTTCGACCGCCGCTGTTCCTCGTTATAGCAATGCGTGCAGTTGTTGTTGCATCGGTAGGTCAGGGCGAGGTCGGCTCGATAGGGCGCGTCCGGGCGGGTGGAGAACAGCGGTGACTGCTCAAGGTCGAGCCCGCACGTGGAGCACCCGGGCCGCGGGGTAGACAGATGGCGGACCACTTGAGCCACTTGGTCGTAGTCGCGGCGGAGAAGGTGTGGTCGCACGCCACGGAACCGCGCCTTCAGCGTCCGCACGGCTTCGGCTGGGGGCACGGCCTCCAGGGCGAACAGTGCCATCTCTGCAGCCGTCTCGCTGAGGTGCACGGCGTCCTGGGCGTCCACGAAGAGCGTGCCGGTTCCCGAGTCAGCAATACGCAAGTGGAGGCAGACCTGACCGCCGTGCGCCTCAAACCGGTACGTGCGGAGGCAGGGCGAGGCTACCACTTGGGCGCTTCCTCAAGCTGGTTGGAGGCGCCGCAGTACTCGCACTGAACGAAGACCGCGCCCGCCCGGACCGTCACGGACTTGGGTCCCAGCGTTCCGCCGCACGACTTGCACTTGAGCTGCTCTGCCGCCACGTCGCCCGAGAGGTCGATCTTCTGGACCATCGTCTGCTGCACGGGTCGCAACCGGGCGGCAATGACCAGCGCAATGGCTGACCCGAGGAGGACAACGCCGATGGGGATCCGCACCAGCGCGTTGCCTTGACCGGCGGCCATCAGGAACAGCAGGCCGAGCAGCCCGAGGAGCGGCGAGAGGACGTAGGTGGCAATCTGCATCACAGAACCTCCGCCGGTCCATTGTGCCTCAGAACAGCCGCCTCAGTCGAGACTCGCCCTGCGCGCTGCTGCCCGGTCCTTTTGGACGCCGTCCGCCCGCACAGCCCGGCAGCGTCCGCGTCACACTCTGCATGGTTTTCGGCGGAGGTCAATCGCCCGCTCGAGCACCTCTCGCGGTTGCAAGTCCGCCTCCGCGAACTCGTCAGGCAAGGAAGGTAGTGGATGTTGCTGCGCAAAGGCACGGGTCTGCCTGCTACGGTGGCCGCACCCGCGGCGGGCAGTCGGCGCTCGCTTGCCGCGCTCAAGCGTTGCTGCCCTACGTTCTCCAGTGGTCCGGGCAGAGGGCTGCTCGCGGTGGTAGCCGCTCTGACGGTCCTGCGCTTGACGGGGCTGTGCCGCGTGGTGATGGTTGACGGCGAGTCCATGTCTCCCACCTTGGAACACGGCGACGCCTTGGTGGTGGCCAGGCTACCGGCGGGACCTGGGGATGTGGTTGTGGCGCAGCTTCCCGACGGCACCCCCGTGGTCAAGCGAATTCACACGCTCCGGGGGGGGGGACGTTCACTTGATGGGTGACAATCCGGCCTCGGCGGCGTACGTCGTGGGGACGCGTGCTGTCCTGGGGAAGCAGGTGCTCCCCGCGCTCCCGACCCACCGCTTCTTCCATCCCGAGGATAGCTCCCAGGCAGTGGGGGACTCGGCGCTGCGATCGTACTATGGCCGAGTGGCGTTCAGACGCGGCGGCTGGTACTGGATCGGCGACCCGACGGGCAAGGCGAAGCGCGCAGTGCGAGGGGAGAGTGCCGCCTGGTCCGGAAGCCGTCTCGCCGTGGTGGCGGACGGCCAGTGGGTGCTGGATGATCCGGCCCTGGATCGCTCGACGACACTGGGTACGTTGGCCGAGCGGCACGCCTTTGACCGGGCGCGCAACTGCGTGGCCTTTGAGGATCGAGGGTTCGTGTGGACCGTGGACGCGCAACTGACCTCGCGGCCGCTCTGCTGCGGGCGCCTCTTGGGGGTCGCCGGCGACCACCTTGGGGCACTTCAGATCACGTCCTCCCGCGTTGAGGTGCGCGACTATGACACCGGCGCCAACAAGGAGTCCCTGGACTTCGGTGCGTCTCGGCGCCTCACGCGCAGCGCGGGGGAACTCGACCTGCTGGCGCTGGCCGCCGAGGGAGTGGCCCGGCTCACGGGTGGCGCTGACTGGGCGGACCTGCGGGAGTACCTCGATGGAGACCTGGGGACTCCCGTTCGAGGCAGCGCTGACCTCGGCCCGACGGACGCCATCACCCGGGCAGTAGTCGCGTTCAGTCGCCCCGTGACGCTCACTGCGTACGAGTGCGTGGGCGTGGGGGGAGGGCGTGTGCGGGTGCCCGACGCGAACGGGAACTTCGTCTTCCCGGAAGCGATGGTTGCGCCGCTGGCATTCGGCTACCGCGTTGAGCTGTTGTCACCCCGCCCCATCACGGCTCTGCGCTTGGGGATTCGGCGAGGCACCGTCTGCCAGGAGATTCGGCTCTACGGCCCGCTCCCAGGACTGCCCGTGCGAGCAGCGTCGCCCGAGTACCGGTCGCTCTTCCCCGGTCCTCAGTCCGGCACCGCCTCACTCGGCTTCCCGCGCCATGGGTCCGGCGACTATGGACGGAGCAGCGGGAGCTTGACGGGCCCTCCGGTCTCGTAGCACTGCTGTGCCGCGAAGACGATCTCATGGGTCTGGATGGCGTCCTCGAGGTTGCAGTGGGACTCTTGGTCGGTCAGCAGGCACTCGACGAAGTGGTCCATCTGTGCCTGGAACGGGTGGTGAGAGACCTCGGCCGAGTCGGGCAGAATGCTCGGGACTTCGACCCAGTCTTTCTGCCCGGGGAACTTGTGGGACCAGACCTTGTTGTCGCGGATAGTGCCCTTGTCGCCGAAGATCTCCAGCGGGAACGTGTAGGGCATCACGCAGTCGAAGTTCACGGATACCTTGCCGAGCGCGCCGTTGTCGAACTTCACCAGCGCGACTTCCAGCCCGTCGTATTCCAGGGGCGGCGCTTCGCGAAACTCATTTGTCAGGTAGTTGAACTCGCGGGCCACGCCCTTCCGCCAGCCGCCGGAGTAAGCGAACACCTCGACGGGCCGCGCCGCCTCGAACTCGCCCTGGCCGGCGAACCAGCGCATGGCGTCGATCGCGTGACACCCGCCGGTCAAGAACGCGCTAACGCCCGTGCTGGCCTTGCGCGCGTCCTCGAAGCCGGTCCACCAACTGGCGATATCGTGCTCGTAGTCCGTCTCCACGAAGTACACGTTGCCGACGGTATCGTCGGCAACCATCGCCTTGATCGTCTGGAAGAGCGGGTTCCACCGCAGCACGAAGCTGACGAGGGTCTTGACTCCCGTTTCCCGAACGGCGTCGCGCATCTGCCGCAGCTCGTCGAGGGAATTGCCAACGGGCTTCTCGATGACCAGGTGCTTGCCGGCCGCCGCGGCGGCGAGCACGTTCTCACAGTGAAGCTGCTGGGGGGTGCACACGGAGACGAGGTCCACGCCGTCGTGTTTGAGGGCCGCCTCGTAATCGTCGTACAGGCTGATGTCGTCCAGACCAGCCTCCTCCGCGCGCGCCTGAGCGCTGGCGAGCTTGCGGCTGGAGATGGCGACGACATCGGTGTGCGGGTTGTTCTTGAACGCAGTCACGTGCTGCCCTGAAACCCATCCTGCACCGTGGACCAGTACGCCGAGCTTCTTGTCTGACATGGGACACCTCCGGGTGCGTGCGCAAGCGACGCCGAACGGAACAGCAGGGAAGTCCGCCGCGCACACTCGACAGATTCGGCTCCCAATGGTATCACACGGGCGCGGTGTGCAACAGGCCTGCGGCGTCGCGGATGCCCTGTCGCTCCCTTGGTTCCCGCGCTCTCGCCGGTGTTGCCAGCGATGGCAGTTCCGTTGCCTGCCGCCCCTGCGTCACCCTCCCCTGGAGATGCACTCAGGACGCCCCAACTGGTTGGGGTACTCTCCGCCCGGCGCCCCCGAACAAGTTCGGGCGTCCGGCTCGGCTGGAAGCGTCCTCAGGATGTCCCAACTCGTTGGGGACTCCTCGCGCGGCGCCCCCGAACAAGTTCGGGCGTCCCGCGGGACCGATCTCATGCGAGTTCTCTACTGCAACTGCTCATACAGCCCGGTGGTGCCTGACCGCTGGAAGAGGGAGGTCTTGCCGGCGCTAGTTTCGTCGGCCCTCGACGTGGTGGCCGTTCCGGACCTCTGCGAGCTGGCCATGCGGCGCGATCCCTTGCTGAAGGAGTTGGCGGAGGCCGACGAGCTGACAATCGTCGCCTGCCATCCGCGCGCCGTTCACTGGCTCTTCCACTGGGGCGGCGCCAGCCTCGAGGGCAAGGCAGTCACCGTTCTGAACATGCGCTGCCAGAGTTCGGACGAGGTCCTGACTCACCTGCTCGGCGACGACCGACCAACCGGCAGACCCGCGCCGGCCCTCGAGCCGCCTGGCGTGCTGGTGCCGTGGTTTCCCGTCATCGACTACGACCGGTGCACGCATTGCCGACAATGCCTGGAGTTCTGCCTGTTCGGCGTTTACGAGCGGGACGAAGGGGGCAAAGTCATCGTCGCAGAACCGGAGCGCTGCAAGACCAACTGCCCGGCCTGCGCCCGCCTCTGTCCGGAAGTCGCCCTCATCTTCCCGAAGGCGGACGAATGCCCGATCAACGGCGCAGAGGTCGTGGACGAGGAGCTCGAGCGCGCCAAGGTGAAGGTGAACATGGAGCGGATCTTAGGCGACGATGTGTATGCCGCGTTGGCGCGGCGGCGAGCCGGGGGTCGCACGCGACTGCTGAAGGCCGACAAACCCGGCGACCCCACATGATCGCTTCACTGACCAAACGAATGCTCACTGAGATCGAGCCGCGCCTGCTGTGGAAGCTCGCCTGGAACTGCGGTTGGAAAGGCATGCGCGGAGTGGGGCGGTTTCAGAGCCGACTCAGACAGGGGCAGACGCTGCCGGCGTTCCTGTTCCTGTCGGTCACCAACGACTGCAACCTCCGCTGCCAGGGATGCTGGGTCACGCCCACGAATCCGCGGCTGAGTCTCAGCCTGGCGACCATGGACCGCGTGATCAGCCAAGCCAAGCGGCACGGGTGCTGCTTCTACGGCATCCTGGGCGGGGAGCCGCTGCTGCATCCCGAGCTGTTCGACCTGATCGCTCGCCACCCAGACTGCTATTTCCAGGTGTTCACCAACGGCACGCTGCTCACCGACGACCTCGCGGCGACGATGCAGCGCCTGGGGAACGTGACGCCGCTCATCAGCATCGAAGGGAACGAGGCGGTGAGCGACGTGCGGCGGGGCGGAAGCGAGGTGTACCGGCGATCCATGCAGGGGGTCGAGCATTGCCGCCGGCATCGGCTGATCACCGGGGTGGCAACGAGCGTGTGCCAGTCCAACCTGGACGAGCTGGTGTCCGACAGCTTCTTGGACGAGCTGGTTGGCCGGGGCGTCCACTACCTCTGGTACTACCTCTACCGTCCCGTCGGGGCGAACCCGTGCCCCGAGTTGGCGCTGACGCCGGAGCAGATCGTGGGCGTCAGACGCTTCCTCGTGGAGGCGCGGTGCCGGGCGCCGATCATCCTGGTGGACGCCTACTGGGACCACGACGGGAACGCCGTGTGCCCCGCCGCCGTGGGCATCAGCCATCTGGTCAACCCGGCGGGCGACGTGGAGCCATGCCCGGTCATCCAGTTCGCGAAGGAGAACGTGGCTGACGACGAGAACGTCATCCGCCTGGTGACCACCTCGGATTTCCTGGCCGCGTTCCGAACGCTGGCCGCGGAGACGACTCGCGGATGCATCCTGCTGGAGCGCCCCGAGGTGCTGCTGAGATTCCTCCGGCAGGAGGGTGCTCGCGACACCAGCGGCCGCGACAGCGCGTTCGATGAGCTGGCGCGCCTGTCTCCGCAGCCAAGCCACCATCTTCCCGGCCGGGAGATCCCCGAGAAGCACCCGCTCTACCGGTTCGCGAAGAAGCACTGGTTCTTTGGATTCGGAGCGTACGGATAGTGACTGCTTTGCACGCCAGGCAGCTCGCCACATTGGCCCATCCCACCAAGTTCCCGGTCCCGCTCAGCCGCGCGGAGCGCGACCGGATTCGCGACGCCGCCGAGCGGTTCGTGGCGAAGCAGGAGCTGATTCCGCCGCTCTCCATCGAGGAACTGCGCGGCCACGCCAGGGACCTGTGCCGGAGTCTGGGCTTCGACGATCGGCACTCCGACTGGATCATGGTGCTGCTGAACAACGCCGTGTGGCGGGGCACTGTCGCCGCAGTGCCTTACGAGCGCCGCGTCCTGCTCCTGCCTCAGTGTCTGCGCAACCGGGAGCATTGCCGGGCGGAACTGGATGAGGTCGGGCTGCTCTGCGAGGAATGCGGCAGTTGCTCGCTGGGTGAGCTGCAGAGCGTTGCTGAGAATCTCGGCTACGTAGTGCTGATCGCCGAGGGCACGACCGTTGTCACCAAGCTCCTGGAGAGCGGGAAGGTGGACGCCGTCGTCGGCGTGAGCTGCATGGGGGTGCTGGAGCGCGCCTTCCCCTACATGGCGGCCGACGCGATTCCGGGCCTTGCCATTCCCCTTGCCCGCGACGGCTGCGAAGACACTGAGGCGGACCTCGACTGGGTGTGGGACGCGATCCACTTGCGGTCCGCCGGCCGCTGGCTGGGGCAACTGGATCTCGACAACTTGCGGGACGAGGTGCGCTCCTGGTTCGGGGCGGACGAGCTGCGGGCGGTGCTGACGGCAGAGGGCACCGAGACGGAAGAGATCGCCCTGTCGTGGGTGGCCAAGTCGGGCAAGCGTTGGCGGCCGATTCTGGCGGCGTGCGTGTTCCGGGCGCTGAACGGTCTCGAAGGCGATCTGCCGGAAAGTGTCAGGAAGGTCGCCCTGGCCGTGGAGTGCTTCCACAAGGCCTCGCTGGTCCATGACGACATCGCCGACGGCGATGACACACGGTACGGCGGCCCCACGCTGCACGTCCAGCACGGCGTGCCCATCGCGCTGAACGCCGGCGACCTGTTGCTCGGCGAGGGCTACCGGCTGCTGGGCGCGTGCGCTCTTCCTGCCGACCGCCGGGCCGCGTTGTTTACCGTCGCCGCGGACGGGCACCGGGCACTGTGCCTCGGACAGGGGGAAGAGCTGTGCTGGACGCGCGAGCCGTCGCCACTGTCGTCTCAGCAGGTGCTGCGGATCTTCCGGCTGAAGACTGCGCCGGCCTTCGAGGTCGCCCTGCGCTTGGGAGCGCTGTGCGCCGGCGCCGGTGACGACGTCTGCCAGGTGTTGATCCTGTACAGCCAGTCGCTGGGCATCGCCTACCAGATTCGCGACGACCTGCACGATTTCCTGACCGGGGAGTCCGGCGGCGACGCCCTTTCGACGCGCCCTTCGCTGCTGCTGGCCCTCGCCCACGAGATGGCGGAAGGGAGCACCCGAGAGCGATTGGCCGAGCGGTGGCGGCGCGGGCCGCGGAGCCTGTCCTTTCCGGACGACCTCCGAGCGATCGTCGAGCGCCTCCGGGTCGAGGAGAAGGCGCGGCAACTGCTGGAGCACCACAAGAACGAAGCCGTCCGCTCGCTGTCCCCGCTTCGCAATGCGCACCTCAAGGGCTTGCTGCGCCGCATCATTGGCAGAATCCTCGATGACTGAGACGTGCAGTCAGCAACTGGCGGCGAACGCTCGGCGGTGCCGAGAACAGCTCACCGACGAGGCTGCCGCCGAGATTGCGGCGTTCGTCATGAAGCAACAGAACCCGGATGGCGGCTTTCGCGGACGGTCTACTCAGAGCGATCTCTACTACACCCAGTTCGCCCTCGAAGCGCTCTGCGCGCTGGAGCAGCGCCTGCCGGTTGAGGGGCTGCGCGCGTTTCTGGTTGGGTTTGGGCGGGGCGACGGTCTGGACTTCGTCCATCTCGCCTGCCTGCTCCGCTGTTGGGGGAGGATGACCGAGGGAGCGCCGGCCCGGGAGGTGCTCGACCGAGTGGACGAGTACCGCACTCCTGACGGCGGCTATCACGGGCGGCGCAACGCTCGCAAGGGCTCGCCGTACGGATGCTACCTGGCGCTGCTGGCCTACGAAGGCGCCGGCGTCCCGCTGCCGGGCCGAGAGAGCATGGCTCGCTGCCTCCACGCCTGCAAGCCCGCCAACACGCCGACTGCGGCGGCGTTGTCCGTCCTGCTGGCCCACTTGGAGGGCGGCGGTCCCGCGGCGCTCGGCGACTGGCTGCTGGCTCGAGCCTCGAAGCGGGGCGGGTTCGCGCCTTCGCCGCTGGTTCCGGTGCCGGATCTCCTGTCGACCGCCACGGCACTGCACGCGCTGACGGTGCTGGGTCGGCCGCTGGAGGCACTGCGGCGACCGTGCCGCGAGTTCGTCACCGGGCTGTGGGCCGAGAACGGCGGCTTCTGCGGCCACTGGGCGGACCGCACCCCCGACTGCGAGTACACCTACTACGCGCTGCTCGCCTTGGGGTGTCTGGCGTGAAGGTCCCAGCGGAGCGGTTGCGGGGGCGCGTCGTGGACCGGCTGTTGGCCGAACTGGACAGCAGTGGTCATTGGACCGGCGAACTGTCGAGCAGTCCGCTGGCCACCGCCGTGGCTGTGTTCGCCCTGGCGGCAGTTGACTCCGACAAGCACGCGCCCCTCATCCACGAGGGCCTCCGCTGGCTGGGCCGGCACGTGAACGACGACGGCGGTTGGGGCGACTGCGACCGCGCGCCGAGCAACCTGAGCACGACATTGCTGTGTTGGTCGGCGTTCAGCGTGGACAGCTACGGGCGCGAAGCCGCTGCGGGCGCCGAGCGATGGATCGTGGGGCGCGTTGGCTCCGTCGATCCGCAGGCAGTCGCCAGCGCGGTGCTCAGCCACTACGGGGACGACCGCACTTTCTCCACGCCCATCTTGACCATGTGCGCCCTCGCCGGGCGCCTGGGTGCCAGTCCCTGGCGCCTCGTTCCGCAGTTGCCCCTTGAGCTTGCCGCCTTCCCGCCGCGGCTGTACAACCGGGTCCATCTCCCGGTCGTCAGCTACGCCCTGCCGGCGCTGATCGCCCTCGGTCTCGTCCGGCACCACCATTGTCCAACTCCGGGCGCGGGCGTGTGGCGCAACCTGCTCAAGCGCCGCGTGCTGGACGTTCTCCTGTCCATGCAGCCCGGCAATGGGGGCTTCCTGGAGGCGACGCCGCTGACTGCGTTCGTGACCATGGGCCTGGCTGCGTCCGGATGGAAGGACCACGAAGTCGTCCGTCGAGGCGTGCGTTTCCTGGTGGACTCGCGACGTGGCGACGGAAGCTGGCCCATCGACACCAATCTCGCAACCTGGCTGACGACGTTCGCCGTGAACGCCGGCATTGGCCAAGCGCTCTCGCCGGGGCAGCGAGAGACGATCCGCAACTGGCTCCTGCAGCAGCAGTTCCGGGACGAGCACCCGTTCACCCACGCGGCGCCGGGTGGGTGGGCGTGGACCGATCTGCCGGGCGGCGTGCCGGATGCGGACGACACCGCCGGGGCCTTGTTGGCGTTGCGACGGCTCGGACCGGTTGACGAACGGACGCAACGGGCGGGCGAAGCGGGAGTCCGTTGGCTCCTGGACTTGCAGAACCGCGATGGGGGGCTTCCCACATTCTGCCGGGGCTGGGGGAAGCTGCCGTTCGACCGTAGCTGCCCGGACCTCACCGCCCATGCGCTCCGAGCCTGGTCGGAATGGCGCGAGAACGTGTCGCCTGACACGCGGTCCCGCCTCGACGGAGCCACCCGGCGAGGGCTCGGCTACCTGGCGCGCTCCCAGGTGGACGACGGCTCGTGGACGCCGCTGTGGTTCGGCAACCCGTGGTCACCCGGGCAGACGAACCCAACCTACGGCACCGCCCAGGTCGTGCTCGCGCTACGGCAGTTCCGCTCGGCTGCGGCGATGGTGGACAAGGCCGTGGGCTGGCTGCTGTCTGCCCAGAACGCCGACGGGGGGTGGGGCGGCGCCCCCGGTGTGAGATCCTCCGTCGAGGAGACCGCGTTGGCGGCGGCAGCGTTGTCGACCACCGCCAATGCCGAGGCGGTGAACCGCGGCCAGGCGTGGCTGGCAGCCCACGCAGACATGCCCCCCGCCCCCATCGGTCTCTACTTCGCCAGCCTCTGGTACTACGAGAAGCTGTATCCGCTGGTGTTCAGCCTGGCCGCGGTTCCGAGTGCGACCTGACAGCGCCATCGGGGAGGCTACCTGTCAGGCGCTCTCGGTCTGCAGGAACTCCTGACGAATCCGCTCGATCAAGCCGGGGAGGTTGGGTTCCTCGAAACTGATTCCGGGCGCGGGCACCCGGTTGCGCTTGATGTCCGGCGGAAGGTGCATGTGGTGGGGGAAGGTACTGGCGAGTTCTGCGGCTTCCGGAT
>PEVN01000269.1:0-1210 GCA_002779825.1 Armatimonadetes bacterium CG06_land_8_20_14_3_00_66_21
CGCCGCCGGGTAGTCGGTGCCATAGCGGAAGTAGCGGACCGGTCGCAGCTCGTAGAAGAAGGGGTACCCGCCCACCTCGAACCAGTTGCCGCCCGCTCGGACGTAATCGCCGACGGCTGCCACGGTTGCGTCCATGCCGCCGTTATCGGGCACTGGCGCCCACTCGCCGTAGGGGTTCAGGACTACCAGGAAATCGGGCGCTGCGAGCGCGCCCAGCATCTCGCCGGGCGTCGAGAGCTCGACGAACTCCACCTGGCCGTTGGCAGCGTTGGCGCACTGGCGCATTCCCTGGAGCCACTCCTGCACCTCGACGCCCGCCCAGCCACCGGCACTCGGCCCGTTCCGCAGCGCGACCAGACCGAGCTTCCTCCGTCCTGCCGGCGCCGACTCGACCAGTCGGCGGAGGACGGCGAACACCATGTCCGCCGCGTTCTGCTGCTCGTCGTCGCCCACCGCGCCTCCCAACCGCCAGAGCGACCCCGTTCCCAGGCGCTTCGCCGAGAAGTATGGCCCGTTCGCCGAGTCTGCCAGAACCAAGTCCGCCTGCGCGCGTGTGGGCGGCCGGTTGACCACGGCTTGCTGACCGGTCACTCGCTTGGCCAAGGAGGCGCCCAGCCACTGAGTTCCGTCCGCGGTGACGGTCAGCGCCGTCGGCGGGTCCTGATCGGCCCGCTGGTCTAACGGCCCACCGTACAGCGCCACGTACCCCTTCGGTCCCGCGGCCTTCGAGCGCTCCCAGCCGGTCGGCCGATCCTGCGGCTGCAGCGCGAAGAACGCACCCCTGAACGCCGTGCCCACGGACGCGTTTCCATTCGCGGGGGAGACGAACCGCTGGGTCTCCTCCGGGGCGAACCGCAGCCGCGCCGGCAGGGCGAACTCAAGCAGCGCCTTGCCCTTGGGCGTCCCCTGAGCCGCGAACTCAACGCCCTGCGCCAGAGTGGTCGCGGCAACCACCACCTCGATCTCCGGTCCCCGGTACTCCAGCCGCAGCCCGTTGCCGTCCGGCTGCGCGCGGAACGTCCGCTCCCCCGCCCCGAACGCCGCCGCGCCGATCTCGCTCCCGTCGCGGAAACGGGCGTGCCAGAGACCGTGCTCGCCGCTGCGCCAGATGGAGCCGGGTTTGCCGGGCTGCTGGACGGACAGGATCGAGCCGTCCGTCGCGCTGAGAGCGACGGCATGGCCGTCCCCCTTGACCACGAAGGAGTCCGGG
>PEVN01000269.1:1224-2281 GCA_002779825.1 Armatimonadetes bacterium CG06_land_8_20_14_3_00_66_21
CGGGCGACGTTCGACCTCGGCACCGGCCGCGCTGCAGGCGAGGGCGCCTGCAGCCAGGACTGTGAGAGCACCGACCAGCGCTGGACTCATCGCTCTTCCTCCTCTGTTGTCCCCCTCTCCGCTAGACCCGAGAGGTCCAGCCTCTTGATCCGCTGCTGGAACGCCTGGCGGAACGCCTTCACCGTTTCGACCAGCCAGGCGATGTACTCCGGCCACATGTCGCGTTCGCGCAGATCCCCCGGTCGCTCCAGGACGATGCTCTTGTCCTGCTTGTCCGGGTAGGGATTCCATGTGAGCTCCTGCCCGATCTCGGCGTGGATAGCGTCACGCTGTCGCTCCAACAGCTCAAGCGCCCTGTCTGCCACAGTGTGGTGCATGTACATGCGAACTCCCAGCTTGTTGTCGAAGGTGTTGGCGGTCAGCGACAGGTGGAAGCGGGACCTCCCGATCGCGACGTCGTACCAGTACTGGGGCCGCGGAGTCTGTAGCGAGGGAGCCACCTTCGCAGCCTGCAGCGCATCCCGCACCTCCGTCCAGAACTCCAACTGGAGCTGGCGCACTTCGCTGAGCTCGCCTGCCGACGTCGTCTTGCCGCTCTTCATGATCTGCGCCGGCCGGCTAACGACGCTGAACCTGGGCGCTGGCGGCGAGCCGCCGATGCGCCAGAGTTCGATCTCGACTGCGTAGAACTCCAGGCTCTCGTCGGTGTGGTCGTTCAGCCAGTCCAACGCCTTGCGGTGCTCGTCAGTGAACTCCCGCGCGATCCACACAACGGTGGTCGCGTCCAGAATAGCGCCGTAGGTGAGCACCTTGCCGAGATGGTCGTGGTTGGTCTTCTCAAGCTGGTTCTCGATGACCACGTAACGGCCCGTGCCGGTGTCTCTGGCGAGGATGTCGGCTGAGTAGGGGCCGACTTGGACCTCAGTACCCTCCAGCTCAAGCTCCAGACCTAGCTCGTCGCCCAGCGCTGCCAGATTCGCCTCTTCAGCCAGCCAAGGCGTGAACGAGGCGGCCTCGTCTGGCCACTGATCGCGGAGGTCGACGCGGGTTAGCTTGC
>PEVN01000269.1:2301-7406 GCA_002779825.1 Armatimonadetes bacterium CG06_land_8_20_14_3_00_66_21
CAACATAATTCCACGCGCGCGGGTCGTTCCCTGCCGCGCCCATCACGGGGTACAATGAGCGTCCGGTAGGAGGTCGCCCGATGGTTGTCACCGGTGTTGTTGAAGGCAACGTAGTAAGGCTCCACGAGGACGGTGCGATCTCTGACGGCACGCTCGTCCGCGTCGTGCCCGAGGAAGCTGTGGGGTCGGACGAGTCTGAGAGCCCCCTCACCTTGGGAGAGTGGCTGCGCCGAGCGCGCGAGGTTCGCTCCCGACTACCGATGACCAGCGACTCAGTCGAGATCTTGCGCGAGTTGCGAGAGGAACGTGCCAACCGATGCTAACTGACGCTGAGATCTGCCAAACGTCTACGACACCACGTACCTGGCGCTGGCGGAGCTGCGCAGGTGCGAGTACTGGACGGCGGACCGGTCCTTGTTGGGGAAGATCAAGGGCAAGCTGCCGTTTGCCAAGTGGGTCGGCGAATACGGCGGGTGATCGGTAGAACGCCCGTCGGGTCGCGCCTATCGTCCGCCTTCTCGGAAGTGCCGCGCCACCTCCGCCTCGCTCAACGCCCTCCGCCAGATCCGCACCTCGTCAATGACCCCGCCAAAGCATGTCCCATGGCAGCTCGGGTACTCCCAGTTGCCGATCATGACGGGGTACGGGTTTGGGTTCGGCTTCCCAGTTCGCCCCTTCTCCGCCTCGAGCTTCCCGTCGAGGTAAAGCCGCTCCGTCTGTCCGTCCCACACTGCGGCCACGTGGTGCCACTGGTTCGGAGTTGGCGGCTGCTGGCTCGACACCCGCGGCTCCCACGACACCGCCGGACTGCCGATGTGGGGGAAGAAGGAGATCCGGCCGCCTTCGGGCGCCTTGTCGATCCGCAGGGCGTACTCGTCGTTTTTTGAGACGATGACGCGAGACTGCTCGCAGGACCCGCCGGGTAGAATCCACGCTTCGACCGAAATCGCCATACCGAGGTTCAGGCTCGGGGAGCACCACACTTTCACGTACGATCGCTTATTGCTGAAGCGCAGTCCGTAGCCGATCTTTCCTGGCGCGCGTTCGGCGCCGACGACCAGCCCGTGGTTGCCGTTGCCCGACTCGTCCCGCGCGACGTTACCCCGGTCTCGGTCGAAACTCCAGCAGCCGACGAGCCCGACGGGTCGAGGGGCACGGTCCTCTGCAACACACCGAAACGTCAGAAGCGACAGGAGTGCAAGCGAACAGCAGAAGGGACGGAGAGGTCGTGTGTTCATGACGACGGATTGTAGCTGAGGCAGCGCCCGGGCAGAAGTGCGTCACTGAGACCCCAGTTGACAAGTGGACCAGAACGCAGGATCATCCCTGTGGTCACTCACTCCTGGAACAGAGGCACCACATGCAGTATCGCACCCTCGGCAGAACCAGCCTCCGCGTCTCCGAGATCGGCTTCGGAGGCGCCGTCGTCGGCATTCCGAACTACCTCGAGGCGTGGGATCCGTGGGACGACGCCTCCCAGCAGACGGTCGTGAGAGCGCTCCACCGGGCGCTCGACTTGGGGATGAACTACCTCGACACGGCGCCGGGCTACGGCGACGGCGTGAGCGAAGAGATCATGGGCAAGGTGATCGCCGAGCGGCGGGACGAGTGCGTCGTCGCCACCAAGTGCGGCGCCCGCGACCCGGAAGGCATTCGCAGGAGCTGCGAAGCCAGCCTGCGCCGACTGCGGACCGACGCCATTGACGTGTTCCAGTTCCACGGCGGCTGGTACGACGAGCAGGAGGTGAACCAGATCCTGCAAGGCGGCGGGCTGGAGATGTTCCGGCAACTGCGCGCCGAAGGTAAGATCCGCTTCCTCGGCTTCACCGCTGAAGCACCCACGGGAGGCGTCTCGAAGCTCATCGCAACAGGCGCCCTCGATGTGGTGCAGCTTCGCTACAACCTCATGTACCAGCACGCCTGCGACTACGTCAACAAGCGCGGCGCCATGGTGGAGGCAGACGCGCAAGGCATGGGCATCGTCCTCATGCGTCCGGCAACCAGCGGCACGTTCCCCAAGCTCATGCGCACCGTCTGCCCCGACATCGACGAGCACGTGGACCTGCACAAGCTGATGCTCAACTACGTGCTGTCGAATCCCTACGTGGACGTGGCGATTGTCGGGATGCGGCGGGTGGAGGAGGTTGAGGGAAACAACGCGATCTCGGATGAGGTCGCGGGCCGACTCGACCTGGAGGAGTTGCACCATCGGTTTGCGTAGCTGCGCCAGCCCGATGCGGTGCCCAGTCTGGACTGGGCCGGTGGGAACCGAATCGCCCCGCCGGGCGAGATGAGGTGTTGCTGTGGGATTCGGGCGAGGCTATCATATCACAGACCGGACGCCGAGAGGAGGCACGGATGACCGAGTCCGAACTCGCAGGACTGATTGCCCAGGGCGAATCGCGGACCCTCGAGTTCAAGGAGACGCTCGACCGGCCAGAGAGAGTCGCCCGGGAGGTCGTCGCGTTCGCCAACAGCGGCGGCGGCACACTGCTCGTCGGTGTTCGCGACGATGGCACCGTCGCCGGCTTCGCGCCGGAAGCGGGTCTGGAGGAGTGGCTCGCGCACGTCGGCAGCGAGACCATCGTGCCGCCGCTCCTTCTGTGGCCGGAGCTGGGGCGCGCTGTCGGCAGCACGGTGCTTGCGGTCCGGGTGCCTTCGGGCCCCTCCAAGCCGCACGCAGTACGGGAGGGACAGCACAAGTTCACCGTTTACGTCCGGCACGGCAGCACCACGCGTCCTGCGGCACGCGAAGAGATCGGGCGGCTCTACCAGGACAGTGGGGAAGTGCGCTTCGATGCCTCGCCGGTTCCCGGAACGACAGTCGCCGACCTCGACATGGCTGTGGTTGAGCGCTACCTGCAGAGCATCCGTGGCGTCCCACTGAGCGCTGTGGACATCGCCCCCGAGCAGCTTCTCGCGAACTGGGGTGTGCTCACGGTCGCCGAGGCCAACGCACCGGTGACTCTGGGAGGCATGCTGTTCTTCGCCCGCGAGGTCTCGCGGTTCGTGCCACACGCCTCGCTGAAGCTGGCTCGCTTCAAAGGCGTGGACCTCGGCGACGACTACATCGACCGCAAAGAGGTTGCTGAGCTGCTCCCTGACGGGATCGACGTGGCGCTCCAGTTCACCCAACGACATACCAACCTCTCGGCGCGCATCGCCGGTCTCAGACGGGAGGAGACCCCGGAGTACCTGGAGCCCGTGGTGAGAGAGGCACTGGTCAACGCCTTCGCACACCGAGACTACAGCCTGCGCGGGTCGAATGTCCGCGTGTTCATCTTCGACGACCGCCTGGAGGTTCGTAGCCCCGGAAGGCTGCCAAACGGCGTGACCGTTGAGAAGATGCGCTATGGCGCACACAGCACGCGCAACCCGACAGTGGTGCGTTTCCTGCGCTCGCTGGGCTACGGGGAAGGCGATGGCACCGGGATTCCGCGGATGATCAAGCGCTGCAAGGAAGCGGGGATCCGCGAGCCGAACTTCGAGGAGCTAAACGGCGACTTCGTGGTGACGTTGTGGTCTTCGTCGTTTCTGGAGACACAGTAGCCCTGCGGCTGCTATCCCTTGCCACGGCTGGAGGTAATCCCATTGAGTACCGACCCCTTCGAGCTCCGCAAGCTCTACCAACCCCTCCGCGTCGTCGACGTCTGCGACGCCATGGACGGCATCGGCTACTTCGACAGCGGGCTGATGGACCCGGACGTCCGGCCGCTCTGGCTGGGCATGAAGTTCTGGGGCGTGGCGCTCACCATCCGGTGCGTCCCGGCGAACCGGCCGATGTGGAAGCTGGAGACGACCGAGGACATTGTTAATGCGCACGGCATCTGGTTCAAGGAGGTCGGGCACGTCGGCACCGGCGGGCTGATCAAGCCGGGGCACGTCGTCGTTACCGACCCCGGCGGGGCGGGGGAGGTGGGCTTCTGGGGCTCGGCGAACAGCTTGGGAACCGTTGCCGAAGGCGCCGTCGGTATCGTCACCGACGGCTACTGCCGCGACACGTACGAGGTGGCTCTGCAGAAGACACCTATCTGCGCCCGCAAACGCGGCCGCACCATCATCCCCGGCCGAATCGAGGTGGTAGAGACGCAGACCCGCATCGGCTGCGGCGGCGTCCAGGTGGCGCCGGGCGACATGGTGGGTTGCGATGACGATGGCGTGGTTGTCGTCCCCCAACGGATCGCCCCCGAGGTCGCCGTGCACGCGCGCGCCATCCTCCTCACTGACATGCGGGCCCGGCGGAAGCACTACGAGCGGCTGGGGAGGGAACCGGACCAGACCGTGGATTACGAAGCGGTCGAGGGGTACTACGCCGAACTCGAATGACGCGCCCGGCCAAGGCCCCATGTCTGCACCGGGACGCACGCGGCTCCCTCAACAAGCTGCCGTCGCCCGCCAGTGGCCCGCAGGTGACCGAGTATTTGCCGCGCCGGGCAGGAGTCGGCCCGTCGGTGCCCAACTTTGAGGGGGACCCGAGTCTCGGGTCCCGACAGAAAGGAGCAGTGCCCGAATGCCCCAAACAGGCATGAACCGACGCAAGTTCCTGAACACCACTGCCAAAGCGAGCGCCGCCTTCGCGGGGTTGACTGTCGTCCCCAGCCGCGTGCTCGGCGCGAACGGTCAAACCCCGCCCAGCGAGCAGATCACCCACGCCGTCATCGGCGTCGGCGGCATGGGGCAGGGGCATCTCGGCTATGTGAAGGGCGACCCGACCGCGCGCCTGCTTGCTGTCTGCGATGTGGACGCCAACCACCTCGCGCAGGCAGTGCAGATTGGCGGGGAGGGCGTCACCGGCTACAAGGACTTCCGCGAGGTGCTGGACCGCGGCGACATCGACGTGGTCCACGTGCCGACGCCGCCGCACTGGCACGCGCTGGTCTCCATCGCCGCGGCGGAGGCGGGCTGCGACATTTGGTGTGAGAAGCCGATGACGCGGACCATCGGCGAAGGCCAACACGTGATCGACGCCGTCCAGCGGAACGGACGGATGTTCCGACTGAACACGTGGTTCCGTTTACACAGCGGCTTCTACGGCCTGGGCACGCCCGTAAAGCCGCTGAAGCAGTTGGTGGATAGCGGCCTATTGGGTTGGCCGCTCACCGTTC
>PEVN01000171.1 GCA_002779825.1 Armatimonadetes bacterium CG06_land_8_20_14_3_00_66_21
GCCGGTACTACCGTGACGGTGCCGAAACTGGACATTCACTGCATGGTGGTGGCGGAGAGATGAGTCGTTCCTGCCAGGGCAGACGAAGCCCGGGAACCAGAGGGGGTCACCCCATCGCAGGAAAACGTCCCGCCTCTGGAAGATAGGCGTTAGCCGGTCCGTTCTCCGCCGACGCCGCGGTAGACGGACCGGCTAACACCTATCTTCCGGCGTGTGGTGACGCGTTTGCGAAGGAGTGCATTCAGATGAGAACCGTTGGTGTGTCCGTCGGCTGGGGGCTGCTTTTCCTGCTGGCTGCGAGGTGCGCGCTCGCGGACGTAAACCCATTTGGCGTCTGCGCCCACTTGGGCGGGCATGAGTACAGCGACCAGGAGCGCGAGCTTGGCCTGATGCAGCAGGCGGGAATCCGCTGGGCGCGGGCGGACTTCAGTTGGGGCTACTTCGAGCGGAGCGACAACCAGTGGCAGTTCGAGCAATACGACGCCATCGTGGCGGCAGCAAAGCAACGGAATGTCACGCTGCTACCGATCCTGTGCTACAACGTCGATTGGGCGTTCCCCGCACACGACCACTTGGACCAGTGGTGCGACTACGTGCGGACGGTGGCGACTCGGTATAAGGGCGACCTGAAGTACTGGGAAGTGTGGAACGAGCCCAACATCGGGTTCTGGAAGCCAGAGCCCAACCCCGAGCAGTATGTCCGGCTGCTGGAAGCGACGTACAAGACGATTAAGGAGGTCGATCCGGCGCTGCGGGTCGTCTACGGTGGGACGGCGGGCGTCCCGTTCGACTACCTGCGGAAGACGTTCGAGCAGGGCGCGGTCGAGGCGTTCGACGTGCTGGCTGTGCATCCGTACCAGTATCCGCAAGTGCCCGAGATATCGGCCCTCACGGGGGAGCTGGCGAAGACCCGGGTGCTCCTCAACGAGTTCGGTGGCGACGAGAAGAAGGTGTGGATTACCGAGTACGGCTGGCCGACGCACGTCACGCCTGTCGTTGACGACAGCAAATTCCTGCCACAGCTCATCGTCTACGCGGCGAAGCTGCGGTTCCCCCAGCAGAGCAAGTTCCGGGCGGCGGTGCTGCACCAGCAGGACGTGCCGTTCTGCGGCAGGCTGGGGCTGTCGGTTATCGAGTCGCTCAACAAGCGGGCGGACGTGCAGGCGCGGCCGGTCACGTTGGCCGAGTTGGCGTTGCTCGACCCGCAGGACACGCAGATTCTGGTAATGCCCACCGGAGAGCACTACCCGGCCGACTACTTCGACGCCCTGCTCGCCTTCGTGCGGAAGGGCGGCCTGTCAGCACATCTCGGCGGCGTGCCGTTCTACTACCAGTGGACCCGCAAAGACGGAAAGTGGGAAAGCACGGGCGCGGGGGAAGCCGGTCGCGCCGCGCTGCACGTCGGCTGGAAGGCGTGGTGGACCGACAAGTCGGTCCCGGAGCTGGCCGATCGCACGGAGCTGGCCACGCCGAAGGAGTCGGGCATCGAGCTGCCGCCGAAGGTGACCTCCACGCGCTGGCTGACCGACGCGAAGCTGCAGGGCGGAGACCAGTACGTCCCCCTGCTGAACGCGTATGACGGCGACAAACTGGTCGGGAGCCCTGTCGCCCTGTACCTGTATGACAGCGACCTCAAGGGCGCCTTCCTCGGCACCATTCTCGACACGAATCCGCGCGGCGTCACCGACGACACTGAGGCGCTCTATCTGCCGCGAGCGCTACTGCTCTCACTGGGCGAGGGCGTCGAAGTCATCACCTGGTACGAGTTTCGCGACGGCGGCGACGATGCCACCTACAACGAGCACCGCTTCGGCATCCTCCACCTGGATCTGTCGCCCAAGCCCGCCTACCGCGCCTACCAGGCGTTGACGAAGGCGCTGGGCGCCGGGCGCTTCGTGGAGAAGCTGGACGTTGGCGAAGGCAACCACTGCTACGCCTTCGACGCCGGCGGGACAAAGACGCTTGCCGTGTGGCGTAGCGAGGGAGTGGCGCCGGTCCGGCTCAAGCTGTCGGGGCCCAAGCTGAGCGCCTGTGACTACCTCGGTGACCCCGTGAAGCTCGGTCTGAAGGAGGGCGCAACCACTGTGACCGCCAGTGAGCAGGTGGCGTATCTCACCGGGGTCGAACGCTACGAGGTTGCGGCAAAGTGAGGGGCGGCCGGCGTTCGTGCACTACCGGCCGTCTCCCAGCGTGCGGGGTCGACCGGGGCTATGCCCTCGGTCGTTGCCGGCTGACGAGGCAGGGGAGCGTCCGTGACACCACGAACACGCAGAGACAGACGCCAGTGTCCACCACCGCGCCCCTCACGGCCGCTCTACCACCGGCGCCGTCGCGACCCTCGGTCGGATGGGCAGCAGGTCGATGCCCTCGAAGTTGGGGTCGCCCAAAGCGCGGACTTCTTCTTCGCCCATGAAGGGGCAGCAGGCGTCGACCCAGGCGAGGAGACGGCGGAGGGGCTCGGCGTCGACCTTCACGCCGTGGTGCTTGCCGTTCATGGCGATCTCGATGAGCTTGCTGTTGGCGGACAGGTACTGCAGCGGGCGCAGCGTGCCGTATGCCTGCGGGTCGTTCCTGGTCGGGTCCATCGACTCGACGGGGATGGCGCCGGCGATGCCGTAGCCGGGCTGGTCGGCACCCGCGACCGGGTTGCCCCAGCCGGCTGAGCCGACCAACGTCAGGTAGGGCTCCTTGAACACGCTGGTGCCGGGGCGCAACGTGAGGTCCAGCTTCGCGCGCGCGGCGCCCTCGCCCTGGTGGCACTTGCCGCAGTACCGGTCCAGCACCGGTTGCGCGAACCGCTCGTAGCTGAGGCTCTCGGTGCCCCACGGCGGCGGCGTCAGTTTGGTGGGCGGGCGGAGGAGCGCCCGGCCTTTCGCCTCCGGCGGGGCGACGCTGTGCGACTCGTGGCAGCCGACGCAGCCGCGCTGCTCACCCGGCATTAGCCCGGCGAAGCTGCGCATGGTTTGCAGGCAGCGGTAGCGCTCGTCCAGTAGCTGGAAATAGAGCGAGTGCCCCGCGGGCGCCTCGAAGTAGACGGAGCCGTCCGGCTCAACGGGCACTTCGGACAGGATCCGCTTCACGCCCTCTTCCTGGATGATCGAGACCGGCGGCCCGGAGTGGCGGTAGGTCTTCTGCCAGGTGGAGTACGTCTTGTGGTCCAACTGGAACACCCGCAGGTACTTGGCGGAGCCGCGCGGCAGGTCAGGCACTCCGGCGTACACGTCGGCGCTGTAGAACGTGCCACCCACGACGGGCTTGCGGTCCCTGCCGGTTCCGGGCCAGACGACGCGGTCGGGCTGCTGTGGCGGCGCAAGTCGGGGCTTGACGGGAATCGCGTGCCAGATGTTGTGGACGCCTTCGTAGATTAGCTCGCGGTTGCCATCCACGTCCATCAGGTACAGGCGGAACTTGCCGCCGTCGCCCCGGGCGGAGACCAGGAAGTCCTTCTCTGAAAGCGGGTACGCCGTCTTGTAGCCGGTGTAGGGCCCGGAGGCGTGGTAGTCCTCCGACTCGGCCGGGTCGGTCGGCGGCTGGCTACACTCCGGCCACCGCACGTCGCAGGTGACTTTGGTGAGGCCGTCGGGGAAGTTGAGCCCCTTGGTTGGGTCGACGATGCCAATGGAGCCGGACCACCAGTCGTGGTGGCCGACACCGCTGAACATCACGCGGGGGCTGCCGGGGATTGGGCGCGGCTCGGAGAGGTGGTCCGGCCAGACGCTCTGGTTCCCCCACAGGACCATGGTGTTGGTGCCGTCCTGGTTGGTGGTCCACAGGCTCTGGGCGCGCCACAGCGGCTTGTCGGTGTACTCCCAGCGGGAGTAGGCGACCCGCCCATCGTTGAGCAACGCGGGGACGAAGTCCGGCTCGCCGTTGTAGCTGGTGAGGTAGACATTGCCGCCGTCGGCATCGCACCGGGCCAGGATGTACGAGTAGATGAACGGCCCGCACCGGACATACGAGTTGCCGCGGGTGGTGGTGAACAGGAGGTGCCCGTCGGGCAGGTAGAGCGGATCGATGTCGTCGTAGTTGCTGTCGGTCAGTTGGTGCAGCCCGGTGCCGTCGAGGTTCATCTCGTACAGATGGAAACTCTTCGCCTCGTGAGCCTTGTAGCAGAACAAGACGCGCTTGCCGTCGAACGAGAGGTCCGGCCGCCAGAAGCTGCCGGGTCTGTCGGGCGCAAGCCGGCGAAGCGTGCCACCGGGGTGAAGCCCGGTCAGCACCAACAGCCGGCCGCCGGGCGTGGCGGTGATGCCCATTCGGTGGATGGCTTCGTGGATGTCGTTGACGCGGCCGCGCGGGTAGGGTTGGTCGATGAATAGCAGCGACGAGAAGTCGAGCACCGGGTTGCTGAACGCGATCCGACGCTTCGTTTGGCGGATCGCGAAGTAGAGGTCCCTGACCGCCCCGTCGTCTGTCGGCTTGCCCGCCAGCCGGAGCAGGCGCCTCTCAAGCTGGTCGAGCGAGGTCAGGTCGTCCTTCAGAAGGGGCGTGTGCGGGTCGGTCGCGAGCCGGGCCGCCAACGCGCGCGCCCAACCGATCTCCGCGAAGCTGCGCTCAATCAGCGGGCTCCCCATGCTCTGGAACAACCAGTCTCGTTCCAGCGCCTCCTGGGCCTCTGCCGGCGTGAGCGTTCGCGTCTCCGGTGTCGTGGGGTTCTCAACGAGGTACGGCAGGTAGATTCCCTGAGAGGCGGCATTCTCCGCGGCGAGTCGCTCGACCACCTCCGGCGGGAGACCGGCGAACGACTGCCACTGGTCGAAGGGGATCCCGTCGGCTGCTAGGCACTTGCCCACCGAGTTCCATGTGCCCACGTAGCCTGTGGCAGGTCGCTCCAGCCCGGCAATGGCGGCGCACATCTTCGTCGGCGGGTCGTAGACCAGCAGGCTCTCAGTGCGTGCATCCAGGAAGCTGTAGTCGCCGTCGTGGGTGTGGGCGCCTTCGAGGTTGCCGTAGACCGAGAGCCGGACGTCGGTCAGGGCGCCGGCGTGGGTGTTGGTCAGTACGAACTCCACTGCCGCCACGGGCCCCTGCCCCATGAGGGCGTGGACGCGAAGCCGCAACTCCTTGTCTGCCGTCTCGACGACGCCCAGGGCTTCGGTTTCGCTCAGTGCGCAAACGGGCTGGGTGATCTGCAGGTTCTCTGGCGCACTGTCGCCCTCGTTCGGGATGCCCGCCCGATGCTCGCCTTCCCCGTCGCGCCAATGCACGTAGTAGGTGAACTGGCTGAGCTGTCCGCCCTGGGCGCAGGCGAGGCTCTGTCGCTCCAGCCGCCAGCGGAAGAAGCCCGGTCCCTCCAAAGCGAAGTCGGTGGTGTCGTTCTTGATCCACACCTTGGGCACGACCGGAGCTTCAGCCGCGGGGCGGGCTGGTTCGGTGGGCTTGGCGAAGCGCTGCCGCGCCGCCTCCAGCCGCTTTGCCAACGCGTCGGGCGACGCGTCGAAGGCGAACAGCACCACTTGGCGCACCGACTGTCCCTTTGCCAGGTCACCGAGTCGCCAGGTTAGCACGCCATCGGTGTTGCCGGCGGCGTCCAGCCCGGCGGCCAGGCACGGTGCCGTTGCTCCCAGGGCAAGCAGTAACGACAGGGCAGAGAGCCGAAGACGGACGGGGTGAGAACTTGTCATGGATCGTCCTGAAGTGAGTTGTGTGGACCATGGCCCCAACCGTAGCTGCGTGCGCCGGCACGTGGACCCGCCGGCTACGGGCCAGCGGCTACGCCGAGAGTCACTGGCTGCCTACTGTTCCGCGTCCACGGGCTGACTCCTTCCCGCGGGGTGGCGACCTCGCCGCGGTTGACCGCCCGCGCCCTGTCCTGCTATACCCGCGAAGGTTAAGAACACACCGAAGTCCCGGTGCGACTTCGGCTCCGTCTGGGAGAATACCCTCTGTCCTACGTCTGCTGCACGCCTGCCGGGGAAGTTCCGCGAACTTCCACTTCGGTGTGTTCTTAACCTTCGCGGGTATAACATGAGGTCCGGCTGCGGGGTAGTTGAGCCAACGACATAGGAATCATCCATGTTCGCGTTTCGCTTGAATGCCCCGGCGGATGAGAACGCTGCCACTGGACGCCCGAACTTGTTCGGGGGCTGAGCGCGGGCAGTACCCCAACAAGTTGGGGCGTCCGGAGCGCATTCCCGAAGGAGCCGTGACGTTAGTGGACACCAGCAACGACAGAATCCAACTCCTCTCTCATGCAGACGATCGGCGTGTGGACGTGACCCTCGTCTTCTCTGGCGACGAGCCGACCCGGGTGATCGACCGCCTCGCGACGCTGACTGCCCTCGAGGAAGACGTGTCGTTCAGGAACGACAAAGAAGGACTCCTCGGCATCCGCGTCGCCCGGCAGTTGGAGGCGCCCGACGACACCCCGACGCGGCGCACCGCGGCCGACGGGTCGGGGCGCGAAGAGAACTACGCGGACAGCGAAGGCGTGAACGGGTTGTACCGAAGCAGCACGGGGCTGGAGGGCGACCCCGTCTGGGCGACGCGTGGCGATTGGGTGAAGCTCTCCGGCACGCTGAGGGGAGAGACTGTCAGCTTGGTCATCCTCGACCACCCGGCCAACCCCGGCTACCCGACCTACTGGCACGCCCGCGGCTACGGGCTCTTCGCCGCGAACACGTTGGGGCAGGCTGCTTTCAGCGAGGGCAAGGACACGCTGGACTTCAAGCTCGCCGCCGGCGAATCTGCCACATTCCGGTACCGGGTCCTCATCCACTCACCGGAGCCGGTGGGCGACGAGTGGGTGAATGAGCGATTCCGCGTATTCGCGGCGGGATAGACGGGCGGGGACCACGGAGCCACGGAGAGACCTCGCGGCTGGAGTAGTGTGGCGCTGGCGTGTTGGGGCAGCGCCTCACTCCACTACTCCACGCCAGACACCGTCCCGCGCCGGTACAGCATCGGGCGTTCCAGCGGCGGCGTCCTGATCTCGGGGCCGGTTGCGGGGCGTTCGATGAGCATTGACCACGTGCGCGGGTCGGTGTTGTCGCCGCCGCCCACGGTGGCGGGGCCTGGGTGGATAGAGGTGGGCCCCTCCAACACATTGGCGAACAGGAAGTTCGGTGTGCGCTCGATGACGAACAGCGAGCTCCCGGCCACCGGTTTGCCGTTGCCGCCGTGGCCGAAGAAGCGGATCTGGTCGCAGTCGGTGAGGTGCAGCAGGGGCGGATTGCCCTCGTACTTGGTGCCGAAGAAGGACACGAACCGCGCTCCGCGCAGCTCGACTGCACAGTCGCTGACCACGTGTTGCGGGCTGCACTGGTAGAAGTTGAGGGGACCGGCGGCGCCGTCCACGAGAATGTGCCGGTAGTTCGCGCCCTGGTTGTAGGCAGACTCGCCGCGGAAGTTGTACCAGTTGCCGCCGCCGTGACCGGTGATGAGGACCAACGGGCACTGCTTGGGCACGGGTTGTGGGTCAGTGCGTTTACGGGGGACGTACCCATTGATCGGCTGCTCGCAGAGGTCCACTGCGCGAAAAACTGATCGGCCGCCGCACCGCCAGTGGAGTGCCTGCACACCAGCCAGGTCGTGGGCGGCGAACAGCCCGCAGAAGGCCAGGACCGTCGTCGCTTGGGCGTCGTCGGCCGTGCGCACCAACGGCGCCGGCTTGGCGGGATCGGCGAAGGCGCCCTCCGGCTTCGCCACCAGCACCGACAGATGCTGACCGACACCCACGAGTTTGGTGTCGGGCCGCAACAGCAACGGCTTCGTGAGCCGGTAGTAGCCTTTCGGCAGGAAGACGACCTCCTGCTCGTCAACTGCCCGCTGAAGGGCCGCCGTGTCGTCGGAGATACCGTCGCCTGCGGCGTTGTAGGGTGCGGCTTTCACGTTCGCTGCGCCTGGCGACTCCCAATTGGGGAACGGCTGCTGCCAGACGTGGCGCGATTGCAGGTCGGTTGGCGGTGTCCCGCCGTCCACCACGTCCGCGAGGTCCGCCTGGCGCCGAACGCCGTCCACATAGAGGGGGTACCGGTACTCCAGTTCGATGCCATTGGTCTTCACTCGGCACGGCTTCTGGGCGTGCGCGTACTCCCGCACATGCAGCCAACCCGTTGGACTGCCGGCCAATCCGGCTGAGCCGTCAGTGTCCACCAGAATGCTGTCCGCCCCACGGACAGAGACGTTGTTCAAGTAGACGTTGCGGTTCGAGGAAATGACAACGCGTTTGCCGTCCGTTCCCGCCGTCGGCGCGAACGCGAGCTCGCCGTCCACGATCGAGAGCTGCCCATTGTGCGCCTGCCAGTTGCCGCTCTGGTTGCAGTCGATGAGCGGGCCCGCGCACTTGTCGGCGATGATCTTCAGCCCGGCCGCCACCAGTGTTTGCCGATTGGTGCTGCGGATGGCGGTTTGCGTCTGGCCCTGGAGTGTGAAGCCGGTGATGGTCGGCGTTGGCTGTGTGCCCGAGAAGTAGCCGGTGAAGTCCAGCCCAATCCGCCCGCCGATCACCGTCACACTGGCACTGCCGCCGCCCGAGCCGATGCCGCCCTCGATGCCGACGAGCCCGTGCGTCACGTCGAGGGTGCAGTCTTCGATGGCGGATCCCTCGGCCGCTTGGTGCCGGAGCGCGATCGCACCCGCGTTGCCTTCGCCGACCACGAGGTCGAGGTTGACCAGCATCTGGTTCATGGAGATGTTCGGCTGCTCTGTGTCGGGGCTCTGCCCGTCGCTGACGCGACCGGCTGTCGTCTTGTTCAGGTAGCCTCGCGCCCAGAACTTGACCACGTACTTGGGTTTCTCGGGATCGCCAAAGCCTGGCGCGTTGGGCGTCAAGAGGATCTTCGGTCGCTCGGCGCCAGCCCGCGACCCCCTCAGCACACAGGGCCACAAGTGCGCGCCCAACACCCGGCCGTTAGACCGCCGGTAGAGCTGCTGCACGCACTCCAAGGTGTCCGACACGCGGTACGTGCCTGGCGGGAAGAAGCAGACCATCTGGTGATCGCGCGCGAAGTTGATGGCCGCCTGCAGCGCTTCGGTGACGTCCGCCCTGCCCGTGGGGTCGGCGTGGAAGGGCCCCTTGGTCACGTCGACCAGTCCCAACGCGGCGCTTCCTTGGTCCTCCAATTCCGCGGGCACGACCAAGTTCACGCCATCCGGGTACGGGCCGGTGACAGTGGGGTGGACATAGCGGAGGTACGGATCGTCCAGAGGCTGAGGCGCGGGGGCGGCTGCGAGGTCGGCGAGCATCACGACGCACATCAACATTGCCGGCGTGGAGAGCAGCCGGAGGGGCGTGGGAAGTGGCATCCTTGGCGGTCCTTGCCGTTGCCGTCCCGGTGGTACGGCAGTACACTCAACAGCGCTGGATTGTCCACTGGTGGGAGGGCGCTGTCAACCACGCTCGCCCGGGGCGGAGGAGTGTGCCTGAGTGAGTGAGAACGGACTGAGCGTCGTCGTCGTTGGTTTGGGGTTCGGGGGCGCGTTCTCGGCCATCTATCTGGACCACCCCGCGGTCTCCCGCGTCGCCGTTTGCGAGAGGGACGAGCGCCGCCTGCACGCGATCACGGAGCGGCACGAGTTCGCCGACGTGTTCACTGACCTCGAGAAGGTCCTCCGGTGCGACTACGACGCAGTGCACCTCGTTACCGGTATTCCCGACCACGCGCGGCAAGCTCTCGCGGTGCTCAACGCCGGCAAGCATTGCGCCTGCACCGTGCCCATGGCCACGAGCCTGGACGATTTCCACGCCGTCGTCGAAGCGCAGCGGCGGTCGGGCTGCAGCTAAATGATGATGGAGACCGCCGTCTACACGCGGCAGTTTCTCTACGCCCTGGAACTGAAGCGGGGAGGTCGGTTCGGCCGGATCCAGTTCCTTCGCGGCGCGCACTACCAGGACATGGAGTGCTGGCCCGCCTACTGGGCCGGGCTGCCGCCCATGTGGTACGCCACCCACGCCGTCGCGCCGCTGCTGGCGTTGGCCGAGACGCGCGCGGTGCAGGTGCACTGCTTCGGGTCGGGGCAGATGCGGGAGGAGCTGCAGCGGCAGTACGGCAACCCCTACCCGGTCGAGACGGCGATCTACCAACTGGAGCAGCCGGCCCTGGCTGCAGAGGTGACGCGGACGTTGTTCTACAGCGCCCGACCCTACCTGGAGAGCTTCGTCGTCTACGGCGAGAACGCGTGCTACGAATGGCAGATGGAGAACGAAGACCCGATGCTGTTTGAGACCTCGCCCGTGGTTCCAGATCAACAGCGGACCCAGACGGTGAACCGCCCCGCCGCCCCCGACCGGCGCGACCTGCTCCCGCCCGAGATCGCCCACCACACCACCCGCTTCAAGGCCACCAGCAAGCACACCCACAGTTCCTTCGCGCAAGGCGGCGGCCCCCACGGCTCCCATCCCCACCTCGTGCACGAGTTCGTCAGTAGCATCGTCGAGGGGCGGCAGCCGCGGGTCGATGCCGTGACCGCCGCCAACTGGACAGCCGCCGGCCTCTGTGCCCACCAGTCGGCGGAGCAGGACGGGGCGGCGGTGGCGGTGCCGAGGTTTGGGTGATTGCGGCCCAAGCCGGGCCGCCCCGGGGCCTGGCGCGGCTACGGCAGCTCGGCCAGCACCCGCGGTTCCTGGAGCCGAATGCGGTAGCCGGGCTGTCCGTTCACCCCGACGCGTTCGCCACCGCTAGCCAGGATCACCTGCTCACACACGCGGAGCAGCGTCTGAGCCTGGTCGGACACCTTGGACTCGGCGGGTAGGGAGGGGCGCGTCTTGTTCACGTAGCGGTCAGGCATCTTGAATTGCGGGAGGGCGGCCACATGCTTGAACCCCAAGCGGTAGCCCAGCACTGCTCCGGCCGTGGCGGCGTTGCAGTCGGCGTCGTAGCCCAGTGCCATGGCGTACTGGAGGGTGCGGTAGAAGTCGTCCTGACCGTAGAGCAGCGCCAGGAGCACCATGCCGCCGTTCACCGGGGTGGAGTTCCCGTTCCATTTGCGGTGCACTGCCCATTCCTCGCGGAACGCCTGGCGGGCAGCCTTCCACTCCTGCGGATGCTGCTGGTACAGCCGGCGGACGTCGGCCACGGTTGCGGCCATCGCGCTCCGTGGGTCTACGGCTGCGAGGGCACGGACCAGCGCTTCATCCAGCGTGCCATTGGGGAATGCCTGCAGACTGATGAGACTCGTCCAGAACTGAGTCGCCTGCAGCGGCTCGCCGGAGACGGCGATGCGGGCGTAGTGGAGGCCAATATCGGCCGCGGCCTGTGGCATGCCCGGCGCGATCAGCCCGGATGACTCCACGCAGAACTGACCGGAGAGGTTGTACCCGGCATGTAGGTTGTTGGTCAGGCTGCCGGTCTCGGGCGGGACAACGCCTTCGTCCATCAACTCGCGGGCCTTCTTGTTGGCGACCCAGATGCCCTGGTTCATGTTGGCCTTCCAGATCTCGACGATCCGTGGGTAGGGCAGTTTGAGGACGCCTTCCTTGTCCATGAACCAGAGATGCGTCCACTCGAAGTCATTGTCGTCGTCGGTGCGCGCGCCGCCGGGCAGGAACTCGAACTCCGGCAGCGTTGCGCGGGGCTCGTCGTTGTACTTGAACTCGTGAGGCAGCCCCTCCAGACCGCCGATCAACATGCCGACCCAGCCACCGTATACGCGGTCGTACAGCTCAGCCCGGAGTACGTCTCTGGTGGCGGAGTCCGGTGATTCGGCGCCCGCTGCGGCGAACGACATGAGCAGCGGAACGGTGGCGAGCAACGGAGAGCCGTTCGTGGCGGTGGTCTTTCGGTTAATCATCTCGCTGTTGCCTCCTGGGCACGGCTTGCTCCGGCGCGCTACCGCTCTCTTCGTGGCCGGCGCCCGCCCATTGTATTCGGGTTGGAGGGAGGCTGTCGATGGTGAGCGTTCGCCCAAGGACAAGGACGACGGCAAGGACAGTCAACGACCTGCCCGTGGTTCCCGCCCTTGACGGCGGTGTCTGCTTGAGCTATGTTTGGGGTCGCGCGACACACTGCCGTCAGCGTCGCTGCTGAATCCGGACGGTGAGGTCATTGCCGTGAGGACTATTGTTGCCCTGCTGCTGGTTGCGTCCGCAGCGTCGGCGCAGGAGGGAGGACTGCCCAACGTGCTGCAGAGACTCAGAGCTGGCAACCCAACGTGCGTCGTGTGCTTCGGCGATAGCATCACCGGCGTCTACTATCACACCGGCTCGCGGATCGCCTACCCCGACCTCGTGAAGCAGGGGCTGCGACCCCTGTTCCCGCAGGCGCCGGTAGAGGTCTTCAACGCCGGAATCAGCGGAAACACCGCGACGGCGGGTCTGACGCGCATTGACAAGGACGTGCTGGCTCACAAGCCGCATCTCGTGGTGGTCATGTACGGGATGAACGACTTGGTCGGCACGCCGCGGGAGACGTTCGCGGAGAATCTCCAGCAGATCCTTGGGCGCGTGAGGGACTCCGGCGCGGAAGTGCTGCTGTGCACGCAGAACAGCATCTTCCCCACCGATCTGGGACGTCCGCCCGAACGCTTGGCGGAGTTCACGCAGGCCATTCGCGACCTCGGCCGCGAGACGAGGACGCCGGTGGCGGACTGCTATGCCGAGTATGAGCGCATTCGGCAGGAAGACCCTCGCCGCTGGGCGGTGATGCTGATGGGGCACGACATCCACCCGACGCTGGACGGGCACCGGGTGTTCGCGCAGCTCATCGTTGAGCAGATCACCGGGACCAAGCTGCCGGTGGAGACGTTCACCAACTCCAGCCCGCTGATCCCTCGGACACTTCAGAAGCTCCGTGCAGGCAAGTCGCTCAAGGTGACCGTCGTCGGGCTTGAGGGGGAGGTGGTGAAGCAGGCGTTGGCGGCCGTCTTCCCGGAGGTGAAGGTCGCAGTGGACGTCCGCCCGTTTGCTGCGCCCTCCATTCCCGCGCTGGCCGCGCAAGCGGCCAAGCTGTTCGACAGCACCGACGACGACCTGCTGGTCCTCGGCCTGCCCCGGCAGCCGACGCCGCTTCCCGCCGAGCAGTGGATGCACTGCCTGTTCGAGCTCACCTACAAGTCGGTGCCGTTCAGTCCGCAGCATCGGCAGCGCGAGGTGGTGTGGGTGCTGCCGTCGGTCACGAATCCCGACCTGTCTCCTGTAGAGCGTGACCACGACCAACTGCTCCGCGCCAGAGCGCATGCAGGTGACCTCGGGGGCGTGTTTCGAGCGGCGGGCGATAGGCGGCCGGCGGCGGAAGTGCTGGCGGCCTGGCTGCGGGAGCAGAGCTGGATCGGGGGAATTGCCCATGGTCACGCTTCGCCCAAACACCCCAATGGGTGAAGGCGTTGGCACTGGACGCCCGAACTCGTTCGGGAGCTGAGTGCGGGCAGTGCCCCAACAAGTTGGGGCGTCCGGAGAGCATGTTTGTGGGAATCACTCATGTTCGCGGTTCGCTTGAACACCCCGGCAGGTGGAAACGCAAGCCCCTCCGAGCCGCGACGGTGACGGGGCGCGTGAGCCGTCGGCGTCGCCGGGGCAGCCAGCGTGGCACACGCGCTCCGTCCCCGTCCCCGTCATCGAGCGTTACCGCCCGGAGGTCATCGCCGGCTGGGAGGACTTCTGCTACAACCACGGCATGCTCCTCAGCCCGGCGATGTTCCGCGACCTCTGCGCGCCCCACTCCCGCCGCGTTGCGGAGGTCGGCCGCGACTGCGGCGCCGAGCTGCTCCCCAAAGTCCCCGCCATGCTGGCGCAGGGCGGCTACTTCCCCATGTTCGACCACGCGTTGCAGACCGAGGTAGGGTTCGACGAGCTGTGCCGGTGCATGACACTGCTGCACGAGCTCTGCGGCAGTGAGCACCTCGGGGAGTTCCCGCGGCGAAGGTGAGGAGGTCCTTCGCTCGCTGCCTGCAACGGGCGGGTGCCAGTCACCGCGCGCTACGCCTGGGCCGGCCGAACGTCATCCGCACGGTGCGCGTAGTCTCGACTCCGGACGCCACGTCGCGGAACACCAGCCGCCACTCCGACGGCTGGTCATTGAGCGCAAAGGGGAGGACGGCTGCGCCGCTGCCGTTGGGACACGCGACGTTCTGCGAGTACTGCCGGTGTGGGGTCTCCGAACCGAGGGCGTAGGCGTCCATCCGCACGACGTGGGATGCCGGTTTCGCCCCATCGGCGGCGACGCGGACGGGGATCCTGAGCGTGGCGCCTACCATCGCGGCGTCCGGCGCCTCGGCGGTTACGGACCTGACCTGGGAGGGCAAGAGCGCGTAGAGCATCGGCTTGCCGCGGGATACCGTGGCGTCCCATTCGGCGACGGGGCCGGTTCCCACTTGCTTGCCGGCCCGCACGTCGTAGACGGTGCTTGGCTGTGGCAGCCTCACGTGAAGCTGCTGCTCGGGCAGACCGCGAGTCAGCAGGTCCTGTTGCAGTGCCAGATAGCGCGAGTCTCCGTCTCCGAACACGACTTGCTGGACGCACAGCGGGCGCAAGCCATCGGGGCGTGTCAGTGCGCACGGCGGGTGGACACCCGCCTGGGAGAGGATTCCCGACAGCGCGTCCAGCAGTGGGTTTGGCTCGTCTTTCGTTCGTGCAGCGTCGAGGGCGCTCCAGGCGAAGTTGGTCGTCACCGCGCGGCCCCTGCCGAGCGTGTTGACCAGGAGAACCGGGGCGTTGCCCGCTGTGCCGAGGGCTTTGGCTGTCGAGGGTTGGAGGGTCGGTTCGAGAACGGTGAGGGGGACGAGGCGCTCCACTCCGCCTTGCTTCGTTGCCGCCGGGGTGGCAGTGGTCGGGAGTGGGAGGGAGGCGTCGCCTTGAGTGGAGGGCTGCTTCAGTGCTGCCATCCCCGCCGCGGCGTGGACACCCAGGATCTCGTCCAGCGCGCGCCGGTCGCGGAGGCGCCCGTCGCCGGTAAGCAGCCCGGCCCGGCCGTCGACCACCAGCGTGCCGCCCGCCTCGACAAACCGTCGGAGCGCCCTGACCGCCTCGTCCGACAGGCACGTGGCCAAGCTCAGGAAGAGCACTCGGTACTCGTCGGCTGGGAGCTTGCCGGCTTCGAGGTCGGCGTACGAAAGGTGCTGGTATTGGCAGCCGAGGTCCTTCAGCCCGTGGAGGAGCGCCGTATGCTGCTTCCAGAAGCTCCCCGTCCCGGAGAACTCGGCCCCGGGAGCGACCTCGTCCATCAGGGCGGAGACGAACATGTCGGGCTGCGAGTAGAGCACCCCGATGCCCGAATGCTCGCGCTTGGCGTGGAGCAGCAGCTTGCCGGGGCCGTGAGCGACCTCGCGGGCGGCGGGGAAGAACCACTTGCCGAAGTCACTGAGCGAGAGGTCGGGGTTGAAGGGGATGTAATCGCAGCCCCACGACGTCCACCACCACACCGAGTTGTCGCCGGCGAAGAGGCAGTCCCACGGCCACGCCGAGAAGCCCTCCTCGTTGTCTGCGACGGCGTTGCCCCACTTGCCCGTCAGGGCGCCGGGGCGCTTGAACGAGCGAACCAGTTCGCCCTGGAGCCATTGCGTAGTGTAGGTCTGGTTGAGCTCGAGGTTGGCGCACAGCTTGGTGAAGTCGTAGCCCGCCTGCCAGCCGTAGTTGAGTAGCCCGTCCCAGCCGACCTTCGCACCGGGCACGACTTCGCGGATTGCGTCCGCGAACAGCTCGTGAGTGTGTGCAAAGGCGGTGTCCATGAAGCGTTTGTGATCGAGCCAGGGAGCGACGCTGGTGGTCTGCGCGGCGGCCCGTATCTGTTGCGCCGCCGCGCCGATGCGCCTCGGTTGGCCGAGGGCGTCGAAGCTGGTGTACTTCGTGGCCCACGCCTGGTTGAGCTTGTCGAGGGTGCCGTACTTGTCCCTGAGCCAGTCGCGGAACGCGGCGACGGACTCCGGTCGGCTGCAGCACTCGCCAGTGCCGCGGAACAGGTAGTTCTCGTCGCCGAGGGTGAACGCAACAGGGCTGTACGGCGCAGCTTGCCGGCACGTGGCGGCAAGCGCCTCGCGCGTCTTGTCGAGGTAGACCGGGTCGTGCAGACAAGGCACTCGATGGCTGTCCGGCGTCGTCTCGCCAGAGAGTCGCGTAACGTAGGGAAGGACGCGCAGGCCGGAGCGCGCAGCCAACGCGTACTCCCGGGCGGCACCCTCGTCGCGGTACCCGCCCATATGACACAGGTCCATCATGTCGGCACCCAGGTCGTAGCAGAGCCGGTCCGTCTGCTGCAGCACCGGGTCGCCGCCGGCGTAGCTCCACATCAGCACGGTGAAGTCGTCGTAGGGGTAGGGGAGGGCGACTGTGAAACGCTGGCGCGCGAAGGCCCGCTCGCGTTCGCCAGTCCGCAGCGAGACGTCCAGCCGGTGGCACACAGTGACGGGAGGACCGATCGTCAACTGCGTCGAGACAGCCCCACCGTTTGCCGGCACGGCAGTCTCCGTCCGAGTCAGCAAACGGTCGAAGGCGTCCCACACCTCCCACACCAACCGCGTGTCCGCCAGCGGCGCGTTCGCCTCCACCGCAACAGAACAGTTGAGTACGCCGCCGTCGGCTGCTTCCATTTGGGGTACGGCCGCCACGCGCGCCGGGTCGGCCGGCTGGAGGGTGAGGTCTCGGAGCGCCGGGCCTGAAGACTCGGGCAGCGCCGCAGAGGTGAAGGCCAGCGTTCGACCGCCCTCGTCCAGCAGCACTGCGTCCAGAAAGCAGCGACGTCCCGTCGGCTGCGCGGGCAACGCCACCGTCCGCCCGCCAAGGGGCAGGGCGACGGTGTTCGCGTGCAACACGCGGTCGAGCTCGTCCTGGAGTCTCACCAGTAGCTTGCTCCCCTGCGGCACGTCTGCGGGGAGGTCGATCGTCACCTCGGTGCTGCCCGGCCCGAGCGCACCCGCTCGCAATGCTCCAGTAGGCGCGCGGCCGGCAGCCCCCAACGCGGCGCTGGCACACAGTGCCAGACACCGATCGGTCGCGCCGGAGAGTCCCTCGCTGGCGTCGTTCCGCGGCACCAGCGAGCTGTAGGTCCCCAGCCCGACTCGAAGGACCATGACCGTGCCCTTCCCGTAGCGGTAGGCTCGCAGTGGCGCCTCGCCATCAATTCTTCCACGCGCACCTTCGCGGTAGCCGGGGAGTTGCTGATAGGGGAACGAATCGACCACCGGCTCGGCCAGGTCGGGCGCCGGCTCGCCAAAGAGCTCTGCCGGCCACCCTCTCAGCAGGTCCGGCGAGCCGACAACCAGCAGCCCCTTGCCAGTGCGCACCTGGTCCAGTAGCGCCGTCCGACTGACGCCGGGCAGGGCGCTTGCGGACACGCCCGCGACGAGAAACAGCTCGCGGCTGGGATCGCTGCACAACTCCGCTGCCTGCATCGTCGCTGCAGCCATGCCGACAGGACCCTGACCGGTCTGCGCACGGTACGGCCAGTTGGCATCGCTGGAGAGGACGGTTCGCGTGTCGAAGTAGAGGTGCTTCGCCTCCAGCTCCAGTCGGCGCGCCAGCTCCATGGTCTCGTAGGCGCACCAGCGCGGTGTCAATATCAGCGCGCGAACGGGACCGCCGGGGAGCTTGCGCGCCCAAGGGAAGTCAAGCCCCTCCCTGCTGGGAGCCCAGGTCTCCACTCCCCGGTCGAACAACCGGGCGCTCGCCTGCCGCAGCGCCTGCCGGCGGGACTCCGGCAGGGGCAGTGGCGGCAACGGCTTAACGAGGTCGTCGGCGGCCTGCGTCCCGAGCCACTCCGCTTCCTGCGTCGCCGAAGCGCGGAAGTACTCGCGCGTCTGCTGCAGGTCGGGCAGGACAGGGAAGGAGTAGAGTCCGAGGGCAAACGAGCGTGCCTCCGGCTTGAGGTTGAGCCGCGTGGTGACTGCGTAGTTGCCGACGGGGACGGTCACCTCACTGAACGCCTCGGGCGTGCCCAGGAGTAGCCCGGCCGGACCGTTTCCTGGCCGGCCCTCGGTGGTGTCCTCGTAGAGCACCCACCGTTCCTGTGCCAGATCCAGCGTCACCTTGTCGCCCATTGGCGCTGTCCGCGTCGCCGTGGTCACTGCCCGGTTGCGCGGCTCGGCGAAGCCAGTGGGGTAGCAGGTGAAGACAAGGTAGCTCTGGTTGATTGGCTGCTTCGGCTCGTACCGCGCGAACAGCAACAGCTTGTCGCTGCCGGTCGCCATGGCGAACCGAAGGTGCGCCGTGGCCTTGGGCGTGTCCCACGTGTACTCCACCACGCCGTCTTCGCCAGACTGCCGGATCACCTTCATCGTCGCCGGCCGGTTGTACAGGCTCTCACCGTCGAAGTACCAGTTGAAGAACGCCTGGAAGTACCAGTTCGCTCGCGAGGGCTCCGTCATGCCCAGTGTGATCAGCTTCGTCGTCCACGCCCACCAGTGCGAGGTGCACTCGTTCTCCTTGCCGGTCGGCTTGGTGATATCGTACGTCAGCGTGTAGTGGGCGACGTCGTTGGCGAAGGTGACCGATTGGACGAACTGCTCGCCTTCCGGGGTCTGCGTGGTCTGTGGGGTGGTGATAGAGATGTCGACGGCGGCGCGTGCGGGTGAGGTCAGGAATGCCGTCGCTGCAAGGAGTGCCAGTGGACCGTTCATATGTGCAACACCTCTCTCCCCGGATTGACCACGCTCATTCCGGGGCAAACACCTCTACCTCCCGCACCCACATCAGGTTGGGGCGGACGGCAGAGCCTTTTCCCGCTGGCTGCAGGAAGCGGAAGACGTTGGCGGTGGCTGGTGCCTTTGGGCTGAGGACGGTGAACGGCGACGGCTCGGCGGGCGGCGCGGTCGCGAGGGTGCGCCACGAGTCGCCGTCCTTCACCTGCAGTTGCACCTCGGCTGACGTGTGCGGTGTGCCGGCGTCCATGCTCCAGTAGACGGTGGCGCGAGCGAGGGTCGTCGGCCGCGGGAAGGTCAACTGGACGAAGTGCTGGCCGGGCGCGTCTGCGGACGCCCAGGATTCGTCGGTCCAGTGGGCGTCGGCTCGCGGGTAGAGGAGGCCGTCGTTGAGCGGGCCGGTCCGGTAGCCGGTGTAGCGGCTGTCCACGGTTATCTCTGCTTCGCGGGCGAGGTTGCCCTGTCGGCGCGGGTCCTCCATCACGGCGACGTCGTCGAACCAGGCGGTGCCGGACTTGCCTCGCAGCAGCAGGTAGAGGTTGACGTTGCGGATGGGCTTTGTCGGCTCGATACACAGCTCGCCAAGCTGCCAGTCGGTCGTGCCGGTCTCGAAGTCGAATGTCTGCCCGTACAGCGGAGTGCCGTCGGTGTAGTAGAGGTCGACGTAGAGCGAGTAGCCCTTGTCGCGCCCGCCGCTGACCTGCTCCCCGCGGCTGGCGGCGCGGACCAGAATTGCGCAAGGCTGCTGCTGGTTGAGGGTGACCGACTGGCTGAGAGTGCTCTGGGCGGAGCTGTTGGCGTTGACGCCGCGCGCGGAGGCGGTGCCGCTGTGGTGTACCTCTTTGTCAACGGCGATGCTCCCAGCGAGGCCGCTCCAGCCCGCGGCGCCTTCCTCGAACCCAGCATTGCGGAGGAGGTTCGCCTCCTTTGGGATGTGCAGCACCAGCTTCGAGGCGCGGGCGGCGTCCTTCCCGGCGCTGACTGTAGCGGCGAGTTCCACCAAGCCAGCGGCCGTCTTCGCCGCTGGGGCAACGGTGAGGTCCGTCGCGACGCGCTTCCCCGCGGGTATTGGCAGCGCTTTGGCCGGCTGGGTCTTCCAGCCTCCGGGGGCGGTGAGGACGACCCGTGCGTCGGCAGCCCGGGTGCGGTTGTTCATGACCTCGGCGCGGACGTGAACAGCTCCCGTGTCCGGGTCGGCGCCGCCGGTGGTGAGCGTCAGTTCCAGGGGTGGCACGATCTCGACCGTGTGCGAGGCGTGGACGGATGCCGCCTTGCCCGCAGGGCCGATCAGCACCGTGCCGGCAACCACAAGCCGTTGGCCCGGAGTCGCGGTGTCGGGAACCGACAACACGCCGCCGGCCGCGGTGCGCTTGAGGCTCACCCCTTCGGGCGGCGCAAGGGCGCCCTGCACCGGCACCTCGGTGACCGAGGGGAGCGCGAACGAGAGACCGACCTCGTCACCGGGCGCTGCCCGCGTCGGTCCCTTGATCTCCGGCGCCGCAGTGCCGAGAGAAGCGAGTAGAGCGATCCCAACCTGTTGCTCGACGGTCGCGAGTTCCCGGAGCGTTCGCCGGCAGCCGTTCTCGGCCTTGGCGTCGGCGATCCACTTGCGGAGCGAGGCGCACCGGGCGCCGAGGTCAATCAGCGCGGCCCGCGTGGGCGCGGTCGTGAGTCCCCGGATCACCGCTGCCTGCGCCGTGGCCAGCGCCTCACGCAGGGCGCCGCACTCGTCGGTGAGGCGACTTCGCCTCTGCGCCGGCACCGGCTCGTACCACTCGGCGAACTCGGGGTCAACCAAGTAGTCGGCTGCGAACCGGTCGGCGAGGCGAATCGAGGTCAGCTTCAGCTTGCCGGTCACGTTGCCATCCATCTGCGGGGTGAGCGCAATCGCTCGGAGCGGCTGCTTGCACTCGATCATGAAGGTAAGGTCTTTGGCGGCATACGTGCCTTTGGGCAGGTCGAACGACTGCCGCTCGTAGTGCGTGAAGCTCGGGCTGACCCAGGCGGCGTTGCAGAGGACCTGCACCTTGCCGTCGCCTGCCAGGTTCTCGCCGGCAGCGCGCACGGTCAACGTGACGGGCGCCGCCTCCGGTTGGAAGAGCATCGCCCACTGAGTGCAGTCCTGGACGCCGCGGCCGTCCCCCTCGAAGACAACTGCAGTCGCTGCTGCAAGCTGCTCCCGACCGTAGTACGCCTTCTGCGCCCGCCAATGGACGGCCAGCGCCGGCTTGCCGGCCTCGACCCCCTGCATCTTGATCCCGCGCTCCAGCGCCTCCTGCGCCCACGCCAGGCGTCGCCCGGCGGCTTGTTGCGGAGTGCAGAGCTGCAGCAGTGCCACGTCATCGGCCGCTACCTCCAGGTCGGCGGAGAGGGCGTTACCCGTCTCGCTCAGCGCGACCGACTTGCCGCTGAGGATCTCGACGCACCGCAGAGCGGTCGCGTCGAGGGCGAGCCCCTTGACGTCCACGGTGACCTTGGTGGTGGTGTGCGGCTCCTTGTCTTCGTTGAGCAGCGTCAGCCACACAACGCCATCGTTGCCCGGACCAAAGCGCTCGACAAACACGTGCTCGCTTGACGACCGCGCGTACGTCAGCGGCTCCCACCCGGCGAGGGCGAGCGTCTGACACAGCGGCTCGTACGTGCGGAACAGGTCGCGGTCACGCTCGTAGTACTCGGGGTGGTTCCAGTACTGCCCGCCCGGCCCCAGCCCGCTGGGTGGCCAGTCGAAGAAGCCGGGGAAGATCCCGTACGCCAGCGCCCGCTTCATGAACAGCTCCATCTCGGCGTGCCCGATCTCCTGTTCGTAGTTGCCTTTCAGCAGTGTGAGGAACGGCTTGTGATACGCGACCGAGCGGAGGTAGTTCAGCTCCTCGCGGTTGATGCGCAGCCCCGTCTCGGCGCCGGACACATCCAGCCACGGCGCCACGTAGAAGCTGGCGCCCAGCGCGCCGTTCATCATGGTGATCTGCCCGCGTGGTCGGAGCAGCTCCGCAGCCGCGCGCGCGAACTGGCAGGCGGAGAAGAAGTTATTGAGCAGCGGCTTCTTGGCGACCGGGTCCCAGAGCGGCGGCGCCGCCGAGGTGCGGAAGTGGTCGGTGCGGTAGTTCAGTCCGGCGGTGAGCCCATCATAGTAGAAGCCGTCGAGGTCGCCGCCGGCGCGATCCTTGAGGCTCTTCGTTTGCTCGGCGGTGCGCTTGAGGTGCCACGCGCCGTAGGGCAGGTCGGGGTCGAGGTTGAACTGCGCGATGACGTGGCCGTAAACGCTCGTCTTCTGCACGTCCAGTTTGCCTGCCGCGTTCTGCAGCCCGACCTGGTGGTAGAGACCGTCCATGCCGGTCGTCCGCTTGAACTGCGCCTCCACTGCCTCGACCTGGGCTTCGTAGGGTGGCAGCGCGTCCTTCTCCGGGTCGTAGTTTGGGAGGTTGGCGAACATGCCCGCATGGGTGAAGTAGGTGCACGACTGCACGCCGATCTTGTCGTCGTACTCCGGTTCGGGCGCGCCCTCCTGCAGCCCGAAGAGGAACTCGTTGGCGTTGTCAATCTGCGACAGCCGGTTGAACGCCAGCCACTGCCCGGGCTTGGGCACGTAGTTCCTGAACAGGTCCGGATACAGCGCGTAGTACCGCGCCAGGGCGCTCCGGAACCCCCACTTCGGATCGCCCGGGTACACGTCGAAGGCGAAGCTCCACGCGTTCGGCTGCTGGGTGTCGGGCGACAGCGCCAGGTCAAACACGAGCTGGAGCTGCTTCGCCTTCGCGTCATACGCCGTGCGGAAAATGCAGGGCCGGTCCAACGGCACGCTCAGACACAGGCCGGCGGCGCCGGTGAGGACGGTGCAGAAGTTGCGGTTGGCATACCCAATTCGCAGCGCCGGCTTGTCGGCCCACTCCGGCAGATCCGCCCACGCCCGCAGCCCGCGGACGTTTTCGTAGACCTCGTTTGCAGCGATCGGCCGTGAGGTCTGGATGTCGTCGTGCCAGCGCCAGCCGAGGCAATCGGCCGGGAACGCAAACCGCAGCAGCACTCCGCGCGCAGGCAGATCCCTCGCGCCCTGGAGGTCGCAGGTGAAGTGGAGTGCCTCTCTGGCAGCCACGCAGCGAACCTTCGCTGAAGCCTGCGCGTCCGCGAAGTCAACCGCGAGCCCGGCGGGCAGGTCGCCTCCCGTCGGCGTGCCGGCGACGAACGCCTCGCCCTTGGTCACGTCGCACAGGCTGACCAGTGCGCTTGCCGCCGCGCCGCCGAGCACGTCGGTGCCGCCGAGCGACAGCCCGGTGACCCGCGCCCGGGCGTCGACGGTCAAAGACAACCCCTCGACGGTGAGAGTCGCAGCCGAGGCTGCTTGCACGGTGGTCGAGCCAGCAAGCGAGCAGAAGAGGAACGAGACCAACAGAAGCGGGCGCATGGGAACCGTCTCCCTGACAAGCGATACGAGCATCAGCACGAGGCTCGCAGTCCTATTCGCCGCCGCCCCGCTCGCCCCTCGTCACGGCGACCATCCGCCCTCCTCCGAGAACGTATACTCGCGAAGGTTAGGAATACACCGAAGCTATTGCACAAGTTCGACGCCTCTGCGTGCACAGCAGTGTGTTGGGTGCTCACCACACGCCCCCGGGTGAAGTTCTGCGAACTTCCACTTCGGTGTATTCCTAACCTTCGCGAGTATAGCTCGATGCGCGAGCGCCCCCCCAAGCCTACCCGCAACCGAAGTACTTACCGATCAGTGCGCGCACGGCCGCCTCATGCGGCGGATCCTCGTCTCGCTTGGTGGCGAGGTATTCCTGGAAGACGCCGTTCTTGTACAGAATCACGAAGGGGGCGACAAACCCACTGACGCTGACGTCGCCGCAGTCTGCCCCCAGCACCTTCCGCTTGAACTGCTGGCTGGGCTTGTCCATGAACGCGGTGCCGAACTTGAGGTCCGGCCGCTCTTTCGACAGGCCGACAGACAGCCAGGAGAACTCGGCGGCGCACCGACGACAGACGCGCGTCGCAGCGACAACGACCGTGTCGGGGTACGCGTCACGCGGCGCGTCGTCCAGTCTGACGAACTCGCGCAGATTGTCGTCACTGACCTCCGCCACGTTGTCCCGCTGGCGGAGGAGGTTGTGGAGGCGGGACTCCAGACCGCACTGCGAGAGGAACGGTGTCGCCAATGCGTTAGCGGTCTTCAGTGCGTCCAGCACGTTGCCCGCGCGCTTGGAGGCGTAGAGGATCGTGTCGCGGTCATCTTGCGGCGCCGTCCGCACCTCGAACCCTTTCATCTTCAGCTCGCCCTGGAGCGGCTTCTCCAACCGGTTCCGGTTGAACTCAGTCTGCGTGTTGACCGCGAGCCCGGCGGGCCCGTCCTCGGTCAGCCGGCCGAAGCAAACATGCAGCTCTCCATCGTTCGCGACGTAGTCGACGGTGACACAGTCGCTCAGCGCCTCGACGCTGCTGGTCAGTTGCAGCTCGATGCCCCGGTAGCAGCCGCCCTCGGGATCAGGGCTGCCGCCGGCATCGCAACGCTGTGAGTATGTGAACCCGGTGAACAGGTTGTGCGGGTTGAACTTGCTCTTATGGAGGCGGCTAAGCTCAGCCTGGAGCTTCTCGGCCTGGTCGGTCAGCGCGGCCACGTGGGTGTTGGCGCGCCGGACCAACTCGCGGGTAACCTCGTTGAGCGGCTCCAGCGTGAGGCTGTCTGCCTCGCGCGCGGGGAAGGTGAAATCGGGGTTCATGTGTGGTGTTCCTCCTGCAAGTGCCTTCGCCGTGCCCCGCTGCGGCGCAGCAGAACGATACGTCTGAGACCGAGGGAGTGGGAACGTCCGCGTGCCTGGCGCACGCACTGGCCGCGGCCCCGCCCGGCCGCACTGCGCTGTGCCGCGAATTCAACCATGTTGCCACGCCGTCGTGCTGTAGCCTTCCCGACGCAGCCGCAAACCCAACGCCATCCGGTACCCCGATCCAAGCCGACCGCTACGCCAACCAACGGGGCCTTCACCTGTAGGGGGGACCAGACGGTAGCGTGGTCATGGATGATTCCTGCGGACCTGCCTCTCCGTGTTGGCAGTCTGTTGCGAAGGGTCGCCAGCAGCATGCGGACCTCCGCCAGCAAGTCGCAGACCGTCTCCAGCAACTCTTGGACCCCCTGTGTGCGAGCTGGATCGCGCCGGGACCCTCTGAACGACTACGCCCCGGTCAATGGCAACGCCGCCATCGGGAGTCATTCGCACGTTTTCCACTGGCAAACGGTGGGAAAGTACCTGTCAGCCGGGAAGGAGGTGAATCGGCAATGGCATACACACCAGCACACTTGCTCGGACTGGCTCCCGAGCTCGAGGCGCACTGGAAGCAGGTCGGGGAGGCGGTCCGTCTCGATCTCGCCAGTGCCGAATCCCGCGGCATTGACGACACGCCGGTATGCCCGTACAATCGCGGGGGAGCGAAGCTGACCCCTTGGTCTCCTCGTCTGCTACCTTCAGGGATCACCCCTATCCGCGCTTCGCTTGAGCACCACCTTGGCTGAAAGCACTGCGGACGCCCGAACTCGTTCGGGGGCTGAGCGCGAGCAGTACCCCAACAAGTTGGGGCGTCCGGAATGCACTCACGCAGGAGAGAATCAATGAACGTCATCTTCGTCATGTGCGATACGTTTCGGTGGGACTACCTGGGCTGCTACGGCAGCGACTGGGTCAAGACGCCGTGCCTCGATCGGTTTGCCGAGCAGGCGTTCCTGTTCGAGAGGGCGTACTGCGCTTCGGTGCCAACGGTGCCGAATCGGCGCGACATCCTGACCGGGCTGAACTGCTACACCCACGGCACCTGGGAGCCGTTGCCTAAGAGCGAGGTCACGCTGCCGGAAGTGCTGGGCGCCTCCGGGATCGTCAGCCAGATGTTCGTCGACACGCCGCACCTTATGCAGAACGGGTTCAACTTTGCCCGCGGCTTCAGCGGCTACGAGTGGATCCGCGGGCAGGAGAACGATCATTGGCAGAGCTTCCCCGCGGAGGTCACATTCCCGTGCGACCCGGCGAAGATGCGGAATCCCGACTACATCGTTGCCCAGTACCTCCGCAACACCCACTGGTGGCAGCACGAGGAAGACACCTTCGTTGCGCGCACCATGGCCGGGGCGGAGAAGTGGCTCGAAAAGAACTACGACCGCGACTTCTTCCTCTACATCGACACCTTCGACCCCCACGAGCCGTTCGATCCGCCGCAGCACTACCTCGACATGTACGACCCCGGCTACTCCGGCGAGAAGGTGATCTATCCGCACTACGCGCCGTGCGACTGCTATCTCAGCCCCGAGGAGCAGCAACACATTCGGGCCCTGTACGCCGGTGAGTGCACGTTGGTCGACCGCTGGATCGGCAAGCTGCTGGACAAAGTCGATGACCTGGGGCTGCGCGAGAACACCGCGATCGTCTTCACCACCGACCACGGCTTCGTGCTCGGCGAACACGGCATGATGGGCAAGTCTATCATCCTGGATTCCTACTTCGAGGAGTGCCACCTGTACCAGGAGATCGCGCACATCCCGCTGATCATCCGCCTGCCGGAGCAGGAAGCGGGCATGCGCGTGCCGGCGTTGACCTCCACCTCAGACATGTTCCCCACGCTGTTGGAGATGTTCGGAGTCGTGGAGTCCGGGACCGATGTGTCGGGCGAGTCCACCGTGCAGCTTCTGCAGTGCGGCTTCCATCAGAACGTGGGCTGGAACCTGGCGTTGGACATGCTCCACGGCAAGTCGCTGATGCCGCTGATGCGGTTCGAAGAGGAGAGCCTGCGCGACGTTGTCGTGACCAGCTTCTCCCTCATCGACGCCAGTCCGCGGCTGGCGAAGGCGACCATCACTTCCGAAGACGGCTGGTCGATGAGCTACGCCGGCGCCTCCAAAGACCCGGCCAACGAGCTGCCCGTGCCCGCCGACAACCCGTTCCCCTCGGGCACCAACGCCGGCGACTACCAGCTTGGCGACACCGCCACGCGTCTCTGGAACCTCAACGACGACCCGAAGCAGCTCACTGACGTGAGCGACGGCAACAAAGACGTCGCCCGCGAGCTGCACGCCAAGTACGTCGAGTACCTGAGGAAGTGCAACACCCCGGAAGAGCATCTTGCGTACCGCGAGAAGCTGGACGTCTGAGGCCCCTCTGACCTGCACTATCCGAGCCGCGACTGTGAAGGAGCGGACAGTCGGCACCCCGGCCGCAGCCGTCAAGCCCTCACCGAATCCGGTACAAGTGCACGCCGTACGACTCGAACGTGTCGGCGAACTCCCCGTCCTGCACTGCGAGCGAGCGGCCCTCGCCGAGGACCTCGGCTGTGGTCTTGCCGGGCACTCCGGCGACTGAGAAGGACGCGCTTGCCGGCGTGTTCTCCATTTGGGCGGCGAAGACGTAGGTGCTGCCGCCGTGCCGCTTCACCATGGTAGCGAGAGGTTCGCCGGGCAGGAGTTTGGCGCGCTCGGGATCGACCTCCGCGGGGGTGGCCTCCACCGTTACGGCGCCCTCGACAGTGGGGCTGTTGAGGACTGGAGCCAGTTCATGGATCTGGCTGTTGAGGCGCCCGACGGCCTGGCTCATCTCGGGGTCGGCAAGCAGCCCCGCTTCGACGAAGCTTGGCTTGAACTGGTGGGCGAAGTAGATCAGCCCCTGCGAACCGTGGATAAGGGCCATCCACACTTCTGCCTTGACCTGCGCCGGCGTCGGCTTCACGTTGGCATTGCTGATCCGCGTGCACTCAACGCAGTTCCAGACGAGTTGCCTGCCGGCGGTCCACTGACGTAGGCGACTCACGCCGCGGGGGACGTACCAGAGCTTGCCGGCAACCTCCGGCCGGTCGTGGACGGCCGGGTAGATGTCGAACGAGGCAATGTCGCAACCAGGCACGTACTCGGCGTAATCCTCCGGATGGTTCGTCCGCACGCCGCGCCCATACCAGCCATCCCACGCAACGCCCTGACCGAGGTTCAGCATCACCGGCCGCCTCGGGTCGTTGGTCTTGATTCGCTGGTAGTCCTCAACGATCTTGGTCGGCGCAACCGGCGGCCCGTAGCCCTTGCCCGCACCCAGCGACTGAGCGTTGTCGGGCTCGTCACCGTGCATCCAGCCGACGATGGTCTTCTCGTCGAGGTGCTGCAGCGCCCAGCCGTTCTGGTCGCAGATCACCGGCATGCCGTGCTTTCGCAGCTCGGCGAGCTGCTTCTCTGTGGGCCCTTCCCAAAGCCCCACGAACAGGTTGATCCCGATCTCCTTGTACTTGGGCGCGTTCGCCGGCGATTGCAGCCAGACGGCAATTGGGAAGTAGTCCGCGCCGCTGCCGGGACCGTTCTGCCAGGCGGCGTACGGCGCCGCCGATTGGGTGGCCGGTGGCTCCTCCCCCGCGTTCACGCACCCCGTCGCAGTCGGCAGTACGGCGGCCATCGCAGCCACCACCAAGCGGTCCTTCAGTGTTCGTCTGTGCATGTTCTCCTCCTCCGTGGTGCGGTGTGGCCGCCCAGCCAGGCGGCCCCGCGTTCCGCTGCAGTCACGCAGCGCGCTCACTGTGCGGCTGCGGGTGGCGGCCCGGCGCGGCCTTCCCAGAGCTCGAGGTTGTCCAGCTCGAGCTTCGCCTTGCCGTGGAGGCTCACGTAGAGATAGTAGTCGCTCCACGTGCTGGGCGTCAGTGACAGCGTGAGCCTCCCGCGCGTTCCTGCCGGGCCACCCATGTAGCGGGCGCCGACGTCGTTCTGCCAGCCGCCTTCGGTGGTGCGCGCGCCTGCGGACAGCCAGTCGCCGAGTTCCTCGGCGTCGTCGAGGATCCAGTAGTCCATGCGCACCCAGTAGGTCCGGCCGAGGGCGAGCGGCAGTACGGTCGGGTCGGTTGTGAGCGGGAACCAGAAGTTGTCGGTCTTGTGCTCGGCGACCAGGCGCTTCCCCTGGAGTGGCAGCGGCGCTGTGCCAGCGCCGACCTGAGCGAGGGCGTCGGGCGGGAAGCTGTTGAGCTTGAGTCCGGCCGGTGGCTGACCCTCGAAGTCATAGCGGAGCACCAGTCGGGCGTCGGCCGGCTTCGCCTGGAGGTCGTCCTCGAAGGGCAGCAACGGCTGCGGGTACTCGGTCTGCAGCTCGTCACAAACCCAGTCCAGCTCCCGCTGGAACTCGGCGGCGCTGTCGGCGAAGTTGTGCTTGCGGTAGCGGTCGGTCTGCCAAATCTGCAGGTGCGTCCACGGCCACGGCCGACTGATGCCGGGGCGCCACGTGTGGATGTCCATGCCCGGGTAGAGGCGTTCCGCAACCTGCGCCATTCGGTCCATCGCCTCAGCCGACTTTGCCAGCGGCGCCGATACCTCGTCGGGAGTCGCCTGCTTGCGCCGCCACCGTTCCCAGGCGACGGCAGCGCGAATCTTCTCGGCGGTGTGCTCGCCAAGGTGGCAGTTCATCTCCATCTGGTCGAGGCAGCGATTCCACGCCTCGGCGCCGCCTGTCGCCTTGTCAGCGAACGGACGGAGGCGGGCAACCCGGGCCAGCGCAGACGTGGCGTGGCGCTGCAACTCGTCGGCGACCTGCAGCGGGGTCGTGCCGTCAGTCTTTCCCGCCGCGAAGTCCGCGACGCCGGTGACCTGCTCGCCCCAGTCGGGATTCGGCCAGGTCAAGCCGAGGCGCGGGGTGAGGCGACCTTGGTCGTCAATCCCCTCGTGGTTCTCAAACACGTAGGTCGAGAGCGTCGGCAACCCCAGGTACTCGGTCAGCGGCAACCCGAACTGCGGCATGAAGTGATCGGTTTGGCGGTGCAACAGCGCCAGCAGCCGCGTGGGAATGCTGCTCGTTTCGAGGGAGGCGTTGAGGAAGTCGTCGGCAACCTCGGGCACGCCGTACAGCCTGGCGATCCGCTGCCGCCAGTAGTCGTCTTCGCGCGCCCGTGGAGGCGGCGCCTGCATGCCCGCCCCGTCTTCCTGCACCCGGGCGGCGTCCCACCAGTAGCGACCCAACGCCTCCCAGCCCAGCCACTTCTTCGCGACAAAGTCGAAGCTGTCCAGCCCCTGGAAGAAGCAGCCGACACCGTTCTGTTTCGGGAGATCCGCCATGATCCCGCGAGTGTAGTACGGGTCGCTCCAGTACAGCCAACCCGTCGCCGTGCCAAGCCCGCCAAGGGTGACCACGGGGACGCCGCCAAGCGCCTCGCTGGCCCGCTTGATCCGCGGATCGGCCTGCGGCCGGAAGAGCTGTTCGTATTGGAGGTAGTGCACGAGCGTCGCGGCGCCCTTGTACTCGTCGAACACCACCTTCGCGTCTTCGGGGTACGAGCACCAGATCCAGAACAGCAACTCGGGCGGCGCGGGAAGCTCGTTGAGCCCGCCGACGATGGCATCGCGCACGAAGTCCACGCAGCCCGGCGGCGCCTCGCCGGCCAAGGTCATCACCCCGGCGAGCTTCGGGTAGGTCTCGAACAGGCGGCGGTAGCACAGCCGCGTGTACTGTCGCACCAGCGGAGTCTCGTCGCCCTCTTGCTTCACGCCGGTCGCCTTGGCGAACCCGGGCGACGTCCAGATGTTCCAGGTCAGGAAGTACACCTTCACCCCGTACGCCTCGGCTTCGTCGAGGATCCACCGGAAGTGCTCCTGCAGACGCTTGAGGTGCTCGGGCGGGAAGTACGCAAAGCCTTTCGTCTCGGGGAGGTCGATCAGCGCTGGGAAGGGATGTGGGTGGCTGAGCAGCAACGCGTTGATCCGCAAGTCGGCACATCGCTTCAGCCGCCAGGCCCAGTGCCCTTTGTCGAACCACCACGAATCGGCTTTGCCCTCGATGCTCTGGTGCCACCGCCACCGACCGTTGTAGAGGTCGACGCCGAGATAGAAGGGGAAGTCCAGCGAGTCGCCCCGCAGTCGAAGTGCCGGCTTGGAGACCACCAACTCCTTCGGCCGGTCGCCTGCTTCGAGGCGGTCGCGCAAGTCGAGCAGACCGTACATCAACCCGCTCGCCGCATTGGCGGACACCCGGTAGCCGTCAGCCGTCGGCGCCAAAGCAAACGCCTCGTCGCCGGTCGCGGCAAGCCCAACCGGTAACCGCTCACCGCTGAGCTGCGTGGTCACCCGAGCGCTCGTCGCCTGGCAAAGCTGAT
>PEVN01000352.1 GCA_002779825.1 Armatimonadetes bacterium CG06_land_8_20_14_3_00_66_21
CGCGGCGGTGCGCGTCAAGGCTCGGTACATGCAGGGCGACAAGCAGCCTGCGTCGCGCCCGGAGGCGACGTACGAGTTCCGCTACTATGCGGGCTCGTCGATGATCAGCGTCCGCGCGCGCGTCACCCAGCAGACGCCCTTCGCCTGGCCGGAGCACCACTTCCTGGAACTCAACTTCCCCGACCAGAGCTTCACTGCCTGGGCCGGCGGCGAGCCGCTGAAGGAAGGCAAGTTCGAGGTCACGGAGAAGGGCTGGTCGTCCGGGCAGTGGGGCGCGCTGATTGATGGGCAGAACCTGCTGGGCATGATGGGTTGCGGGTCGGTGAAGTTCTACGACGGCCGCGGCGGGTACGGAACCTACCTGCACGGTCCGTGGACGGACTGGAGTTCCACCGAACGCGAGTTCCAGGCAACGTTGTGGGTAGGCGATTCACCGGCAGGGCCGGCAGTGCTCCAACAGGCCGCGAAGAGCGCCTCGCCCCAGTCGGTCGCCTACGTCACCGTTCCGCCCCTGCTGGACGCGCTGAAGAGTGCTCGCGGGCAGTGTTCCCAAACGCCAGGTGCGGCAGGGGCGCGGGCGACGTGGGTGGTAGACCGGGTCGGGCAGTTGGCGCACGAGAAGGGCTTGCTGACCAAGGGGCTGGCCCTTGCCAAGGAGCTGTCGTCGGTTCTGTCCAAGCGCACCGGTGCCGACCCGGTGAAGTGGTTCTGTTCGCAGTCCGAGCAACTGCGGTCGCTGGACGACGGGAAGCTGTTGGCAGCGTTCGACGCCAAGCAACTGCGGCTCGTCAGCCTGTATGACTTGGGTCAGCGGCGAGAGCTGTTGGCCAGCGCGCCCCCGCCGCCGCTGTGGGAACTTGCTCTGCGGGCCGAGGGCAGCTCGCAACGGCTCAGCGCCGACGCAGCCGGTCTCCATCGCTCGCTGTCCCTGAGTGCCGCGGGCGAGGCGGCGACTCTCGGCTGGCGACTGGACGGCGAACCCGGCCCGCTCGCCATCGAGTGCAAAGCGAGGCTGGCCCAGGGCGCCCTCCTGCTGACCCTTGCCGTGAAGAACACCTCGGCGACCTGGGCACTTACCGAGATCACCTTCCCCCAAGTCGAGTTCGGGGCGTTGGGCGGCTCGGCGGAGGACGATACGGTCGTCACCTCTCGGGGCTCGGGCGAGCTACGGAAGGCGCCGCTGCTGAACGCGTATCGGTTCAGCGGCCTCTACCCCAGCGGATGGAGCAGCATGCAGTTTGCCGCCTACTACGACCCCAAAGGCGGAGCCTACTTCGCTGCGGAGGACCCGTACGCCAGCACGAAGGACCTCCAGGTGGAAACCGTCTCCGACCGGCCGGCATTGGCCATGCGCGTGCGTTGGCCTGCGCCCGACAGCGGCGTGCCGGGCAACGACTGGGAAACGCCCGGCCACGCGGCGCTCCGGCTGACCGGCGGCCACTGGTTTGACGCAGCACAGCTCTACAAGGTCTGGGCGCGGCACAGCGCCAAGTGGTGGCCTGCCGACGAGTCCCGCCCCGACACCCCCGACTGGTTCAAGGACGTCGCCATGTGGGCCTGCACCGGCGGCGCGCCAAGCGAGTGCGTCGAGAAGGTAAAGAAGCTCGCCGAGTACGTCGACGTGCCGACCGCGTTCCACTGGTACAGTTGGCACAAGATCCCGTTCGATGTGGAGTACCCTCACTACTTCCCCACGAAGGACGGCATGGCCGAGGGCGTCAAAGAGCTGCAGGCTGCCGGCGTCCGGGTCATGCCCTACATCAACGGCCGCCTGTGGGACAGTGCCAACGACGATTTCAAGAACGAAGCGATCAAGTACTGCACGAAGAGCGAGAAGGGCGAGCCCTACATCGAGGAGTACAGCTCCGGCGCCAAGCTGTCGCCCATGTGCCCGACCACTCCGTTCTGGCAGCACAAGGTGCAGGAGATTGTAGGTCGGCTGACGGGCCCGGAAGTGGGCGTCGATTCCGTCTACCTCGACCAGATCGCTGCCGCCAGCCCAAGGCTGTGCTACGACAAGTCCCACGGACACCCGCTCTCCGGTGGGCACTGGTGGACCACTGACGGCTATTGGCCGATGCTCACAGAGCTGCGCAAGCAACTGACTGAGCGCGCGCCCGGAAAAGCCCTGACCAGCGAGTGCAACGCCGAGTCGTACACCAACCGGTTGGATGGGCTGCTCACCTGGCACTTCCAGTACCAGGACCAGATCCCGTTGTTCGCCGCGGTCTACGGCGGGAAGATCCAGCTCTTCTCCCGCGCCTACAAGGGCGACGACCAGGTTGCCCACCGGATGAAGGCTGGGCAGTCGCTGGTCTTCGGCGAGCAGATCGGCTGGCTGAACCCCGATCTCGTCCTCAAGAACAAGGAGACCGGTGAATTCATCCGGGAGATGGCGCGGCTGCGTTACGAACTGCGCGACTTCCTGGCCCGCGGCGAGATGGCGCGCCCGCCACGCGTTGAGGGCGACGTGCCCGACGTCACCGCCGACTGGGCATGGAGCGGCGAGTGGCCCATCACCACCTCCGCCCTGCAGACCGGCGCCTGGCAGGCAACCGACGGCCGGATCGCCTTCCTGTTCGTCAACGTGTCAGAGGCGCCGGTGAAGGCCAAGTGGGCGTTCCGCAGTAGCGACTATGGCTTCCCGGCCGACGCCCGGTTCGTGGTCGTCGATCTGCAGGAGAAGACGCCCCGCAACGAGGGCGCAGCCTTTGCACGTGTCCTCGACTTGGCGCCGCGAAGCACGACCGTCTTCATCGTGAAGAGCACCAACCACTGAAGGACCTTCAACCAAGGAGACCACACAGAATGAGCAAGATCCGGACACTGCTGCTGTCGGGCGCCAACAACCACGACTGGCGCCGCTCGACGCCGTTCTTCGCCGAGCTACTCGGCCAGTCGGGGCGGTTCGAGGTGACGGTCACGGAGGCCCCCTCGACCATTCTGAGTGAGGCGGCGGAGCTGGAGCAGTACCAGCTACTCTTCTCCGACTACAACGGGCCGGAGTGGTCGGACGCGGCGAAGGCCAACTTCGAGGCGAGCGTGTCGGGCGGCACGGGGCTGGTGATCGTTCACGCGGCCGATAACGCGTTCGAGGGGTGGGTGGAGTACGAGAAGATGGTCGGCCTGCTCTGGCGCGCGGGAACGGGTCACGGGCAGTTCCATGAATTCCCGGTGACCGTCACCGACCGCACCCACCCCCTCACTCGGGACCTCGGCGATTTCCGTGTGTGGGACGAGCTCTATCACCGACTGCTCCACATGCACGAAGTGCCTTGCCACGTCCTGGCCACGGCCTACTCGGACGCCGCCACGGGAGGGACTGGGCAGAACGAACCCGTCATGGTAACCACCCAGTACGGCGCTGGCCGTGTCTACCACCACGTGCTGGGCCACATTTGGGAAGGCGACCCGGAGACCAACAAGGGCTGTAGCTTCATCGCATTGGAGAACGAGACCGCAAAGCGAGCACTCCTGCGCGGCTCAGAGTGGGCGGCGACGGGCGACGTCACGCTTCCCTGAGCGACGGCAAGACGCCGCCTCCCGCTCACCCGCTCTGCCCCCGGAACTGCCTCTCCTTGTCGGCGAAGAGCACGTTGAAGGTGGTCAGGCTGCCGTAGCAGCGGGTGAGGTACCCCTCGAACTCCAGCTTGTCTTCGGGGCTGAGGGACGGGTGGTTGTTGAGGCGCTGCTCAAGGACGCGCAGCTTCTCGCGAACGCCGATGATCTTCTTGAAGAAGACCTCCAGCGGAATCTCCTTCTCCTGCGTGCCTTCCCGCCCGGGTCTCAGAACCAGCGTGCCGCCAGCCCAGCGCTGGCCCATCTCCCTGTCGGTCTCAATCCACCCGTACTCGCCGAGGACCTCTCGGAGGGCCGCCTTGATCCTGTCGGGCTCCAACTCCGCGGCGGCAAGTCGCCCCTCGACGACAAGTCCGTCATAGCTGTAAGCGATGAACTTCGTGCCGTGGCTCTTGAACAGGATCACGTACTTGTCGGGGTCGTGACCGACGATCTGTCCGGAACCGAACGAGGGGTGCGTGACGAGCGCGCCAACGGGGAGGCGCTGGGGGGCTGTGGGGGTATCTGGCAAGGGAGTGGGACTCCTTGGGAAGGGGTATCAGGCGTCAAGTGCCGCGTGTCAGGTCGGGTGGGCTGCGGACCGGGGCGGGGCGCGCCTATGCTGCGGGCGTTGCGGCTGGTTCGGTTTGCGAGGCCTGGAACGCGATCTGTCGGAATCCCAATGCCTCCAGCAGTGGCCGCAGGCTGGTCTCGGCGTTGGCGCGAGCCGTCTCCAACAGCTCTCCCTGCAATGCAGCCTCCCGCGCCGAGGCGGTTGCCTGCAGCCGGGTCTGCCGTTCCAGGTCGGGATCCGGGTTCCTCACTAACAGACCGTGCCGTCGCAGATGGACCTTCGAGTTGTCGTCGATCAGCCGAACGGAGAAGACCTGCGGTGCGGGAAGGTGCACGGTCACGGCGTCGTCTTCGACGATCAAGTCGGCTGGCGACAGCTTCGCCAGGTCGATCCCCGCCACGACCTCCGCCTGAGTCGACATTAGCAGATTGTCGCCCGAGAGGAAGTCGCCCAGCAGGGGACAAGACGACTTCGCCTCGACGATCTGTGAGCTGACTTGCCGCACGGTCTCCAACCGGTTCAGGGCCTGCAGGCGTTCCACGATCAGCGGCGCCGACGCGCGTGCCGTGGTCGTGCGTTGAGACAGCACGCGCATGGAGTTGACCGCCGCGTCAGTCAAAAGCCTGTTTGCGGGCGAGGTGAGCAGCAGGAGGCTGACCACCACCGAGAGACCGCAGAGCAGAGCCGGCTTCACCAGCCGACCGAGAAGTGCAAGCCATCGTCGGATCATGGGGAGGTTCCTTCCTTCGGAGGGTAAGCTGTGTAAGGGCAGTGCCACAGACGGATGGGAAACGACGGGCGTTCCCGAGGCGCGGCTCGGCCACCGTCCCCGGCGAGACAACCTACAGCGGCCAAACGGCCCGGAGCACGTATACCCGCGAAGGTTAAGAACACACCGAAGTCCCGGTGCGACTTCG
>PEVN01000437.1 GCA_002779825.1 Armatimonadetes bacterium CG06_land_8_20_14_3_00_66_21
CCGGTCGGCCTGGGGCGACAAGCTGGACAAGGGCCTGACTGTCCTGCAGTACGGAGAGGAGGGCGCACTCCGCGAGCAGCACCTGCACCTGTGCGACACGCTCTTCTGGAATCGCGAGTACCTGCGGTTCACAGCGTTGCCGAACGCAAGGGCGGCCAGCTTGTCCCTGTGGATGCGGGCCTATGAACTCAGGCAGACGGGCAGTCTGTGGTGGGGCCCTACCTACCTGCTGCCGGAGGATCGGCTGCGCCCGCTGAAGGACTCCCTGGACCCAGGCAGCATCGAGATCGCGACGGACGACTCGACGCACAGACTGCCGGGCGGTGACCTGTCGCCGGTGGTCTACCTGGCCGACGACTGGGAAACGCAAGGGGACTGGCCCGGAAGATATGGCACCTACGCCTACATCCTGTGCGGCATGAGGCAGTACAACCTGGTCGGCGGCGTCGGTTGGCCGCTCAGTCTGCGCGTGCGAACCAGCGACCCCAAGGTCCAGCCAGCGCGTTGGATCTGGCCGGGCCGCCGCGACGACCCCAGCTCGCTGTGGAACCCGTGGGACCGGGGCCGCACGGCCTGCGGGTGGGACGACCGAGGCGAGACCCACCCGTTCGATGGCAAAGGTCCCGACCTGTTCGTCGATCTCGGCGTGCCGCGCGGGCTGTACCGGCTGTCGCTCTACTGGCCAGCAGACAGGTACTGGTGGGACACGCCGCACCGAGTGGCGTATCGGTTCAGGCTCGGCGACGGGAAGGACACCGTCTACTGCGGTGGACGCGTCGCGGAGATGGACCGCGGAGTGTACAAGCAGTTCGCGGTCAGGGGGCCAGTGATGCTGACGCTGCGGGTGCTGAAGGACCGAAGCTCGGCCGCAGGGATCGGCGCCATGTTCCTTGACAAGCTGGCGGGTCTCGCGCCCTCCCCGGCAGGAGCGGCGTCGGAGGACATGCTCGCGAAGCGGCTGGGGCTTAGCCCGTCGGCGTCGGGGACCGACCCCAGCGACTGGAAGAGCTGGCTCGCCGTCACCGCAAGGGCGCGCGAGGCGGCTGCACAGGCAGAGACGCTGCTTGCAGACCCGGCCGCACACCTTGGCTTCGACCAGTGGTGTCGGCTGGCGGAGCTCCTTCGTGACTTCGGGGCAACACCGACCGTGGAGCGATGCTACGCCAAGGCGCTGGAGGCAGCCGCCGCGAAGGACCTGGCCGCCGTCGAGCAGGCGGCCGACCACCTGCTGAGGGCTGACCAGATACGCAGCGCACAGCCGCTGCTATCCTGGCTCCTCGATAGCGGCGCGCTCGACCCGGATCAACGACGGGAGTGGGCCCGCCGGCTGTTTGACGTCCACTGCTACCTGGGCGACATCCACGAAGCGCGTGCCGTGGCCGACAGGTGGCTGTGGGCACCCGACGATCCCGCGCTGACCGGCAGCGTCAGTCAGCGGTTGAGATTACTTGAGAGTCGTTCCGGGCCGAAGCCCGAGTCCGCTGTACCGGGGGGCGAGGAGGGAGACAAAACATGAACTCCGCTGATAGACTCGAGGATTCCGGTCATCGCGGCTGTTCCGACTGGCGCGCGACACCTTCGTCTGGTCCGCGTTCCGTCGTGGGCACCCTCGCACTGCTGTGCTTTGCGAGCATTTCCCTTCTGGCCGAGGATGCTGCGAGACAAACCGCGGAGACGCCAGCGGAGTTGGCTGCATGGATCCGAGGAAAGCTCGGCGAGACTAGTCCGAAGGCAACTGAGGGCCAGGTCAACGCGTATTGCGCCGCCGTACAGGAGGGACTGACCAAGTCGTTTAGCGAGAAGCTGGACGCCGACCTCGCAGCCAGTCTTCAAGCGGAGATGGACGCTCGCTGGCTGCCTCCGCTGGCGAGGGCCGCAGATGACGATTTGCAGTGGCAGACGGCCACGGCTGACATGCGGTGGCGGATCAGCGAGTTGCCAAAGCGGCTTGGTGTACCAGCAGTCCAGCGGAAGGCATTTGTTGCTCAGGTGGTCGATCTTGTGGACTTCGCGCGACCGGCTCTCCTGGAGCGATTCGGCAAGCAGTCGCTCGAGGCGATTGATACGGAACTCACTCAGATGCGGGAGGGCCTGCTGGAAGATCACCAGCACCTGCTCGTGCCCGGGCTCGACTCGCCCCTCGGCGAGCAGGATGCGACGGACCTCAAACGAGGATTCACGGGAGTGGTCGAAGCTTCGCGCAAGTGGAGCAAGGTCGCACTGTACGGTTACGGCAGCGTCTTAGGGGGCTCCTCCTACGGGTCAGCGACGAAGCCCGTGTCCCAGACACCTCAGATACCCTCCTTCGGCATACGCACTTGCGTCGCTTCCTTGTGGCAGGGCATGGTTGATCGCTCGGAACCGCCCAGGCCGCCCGAACTGGTGGCGTTTCACAAGCAGATGAGCGAACGGTCGACAGAACGCTCGCGGCAGAAATCCCGGGAGCTGGAGCAGGCCAAGCTATCCCACACGGTGGCAGGGCTCTTCGGGGGTGAGTGGCAGAAGGTGGAGCAGATGCTGTTCCTCCTATGGCCCTTCCGCTCGCTGACCGAGGAGTCTGGCAGCGTTGTACCGTTAGACCCACCCGTCAGATTGCTTCAGCAAACGCTGGAGGAGGCCGCCGACGCGAAGAAGTAGCGGCGGCCCCGCACGTGGCTATGGCACACTTGGCTGTCACAAAGGAGGTGATGCCGATTCATCTGGAGAGTACGGAATAGCCAGGACGCGCAGGAGCGCTCAGTACACAGGAGAAGACCCCGAAGGCGGTGAGTGCCGAGATGTTGACATATCGACTCTTACCTGTTGTTGTACTTGTGTTCGCCCGAACAGGGTCCGCTGGGACCTACGAGCTGAAGGCGGGATCAGAGTCAAAAGGGGGGAATGGCTCCCCGCAGCCGCGCTTCGAGGACGCACAGAAGAAGTACTACCGTGAGGGCAGCGGCGGCGAGGGTCTCGGCGGCGTTGTCGGCGGCAAGGCGATCGTGCACTGCGATATCGATCCCTTGGCACACGCTGTGACCGGCCAGGCGATGGGGATGGGACAATGGTCTAAGACCTATCAGTGGAAACCTGCGGAAGGACAGGAGATGCCCGAACCGCCCGCGCCGGCTCACTATAAGTCGAACAACAAGGTGATCGAGTGGACCTTCGTGTCTCGCATGCCCGGGGACCAATACGGGGAGGGCTCGGCCCAAGGCGGCGCCTGCTCTGTCGAACTGGCGGCTGAACCTACCGGGCAGAAGCTGGTGATTGCAGTGACACCCAGCCGCGAACAGCAGACCGACCCGGACCCAGTGCCCACACCCGAGTGGATCACCTACACCATCGAGTTCGACGTCGAGGGGAGCGGGGAGATATGAGGTACCGCAGGCGCTGGCGCGTCGGCCTCTGCCGAGCGACTCGGGTTCAGGACGGACTGCGAGGGCTTCAACGAGGATGTGGTGACGAGCTGGTCCATCACCGTCAGACCATAGGAGTAGCGCGGCCCCGCCCACAAGCCCAGCCCGACCTCTCTGCGGGGTTCGGCACGTTGACTCACTTCTGCCGGGCGCAGCGTCGGAGCCGAGAGCGTTCTCGCTCTGCACCAGCAGGGCTCTTTGCTGTCTGACTGTAGATAGGCGACCGGGGGAACGCCAGATGCAGCGGGCCCGGCGCTCGCACTGCGATGGAGACATGCATGATGCCAATCGTATCCGTATTCCATAACGTGCCACTTGCGCACGACGTACTGCTCGCGGCCGCGGCCTATCCGTGTCCCCGGTCCACTCATCGGCAGGTACTGCTGCATAGGCATCACTGCGGGGTCCGCCTACGAGTGGCGCGCACACGACGGGCCCGGCCCGCCGCGACCTGCTTTGTGACGGCCGTTCTCTTCTGCCCATTGGTTGCGCCAAGAGCCGGCTGTGGTGAGGAGCCGGGCGGTCAGTCGGCTCACCCGACCCAGACTGACACCCAAGACCTAACGTGCAGCGCTTCAATGCGCTTCGCCGGGCCGCACGAGCACACCATCGAGCTCGGCTGTCGGTACTACGCCAAGCCGCCCGATCGATGCAAGCTCACCATCCTGTCGCGAACGGCGTCCGACGATCGGCCGGATCTCTTCCAGGACAAGATCGGGATCGTGTTCATTCGGCGTGGATCCACGCTGACTTGGTACAACCCATTCTCTGAGAAGCTGACGTCGACGTCGCTTGATACAGCCAAGACAGGGCCCATCACGCGCATCTACGGTTCTGGCGGGGTACCCGACGTGACCGCCCACGTGGCCGCCAGTCTCTGCATGGGCGATCTCAGCCACTGGCAAGCCGTGGACGGCGTGGCACCGCAGGTTCGTTTCGCTGCAGCGGAACCCATTGTCCCGGTGCAGCCGCATGGGGTGAGCGGCGTCTCTGTGCGAGCGGATCCCGAGCAGGCCGGGGCCGTCGTCGCAGAGTGCCTTGATGCCGAAGGGAAAGTCGTGGCCACCACCACCTACAGCGACTTCCGGGACTTCGGGCCGGAGCGTCGGCTGCCCATGCGAAGCGTGACACGGGTAACCGAAGGTGTGGTCACTGTCCAACACGAAGTGATCATTCAGGAGGGCAAGCCCGACGAACGAAGGGAGCTTGCCTCAGCGCAGGTGCCCTATCCGGCGCGGACCATTGAAGCCAGGTACACCGTCGTCCAAGGACACCGGTTCCCCGAACTCGTCACCGTGAAGGACGAGCAGGGCAACGGGGTAATGGAGGCCGAGTTCCGTGACTACCGCATCAACCAGGGACTCAGCGACGAGATCTTCGAGTTCCCGGCCGCCATGGGCAACACACCGCGAGAACCCGTGAAGGAGGGGGATGGGCGTGCGCAGTAGAGCCAACGCAAAGCCATCCTCAGCCCGCCAAACGGTGTTCGTTGCTGCGGCGCTCACCGCCGTGACCGGAGGCTCCGTCTGCAGCGAAGCGCCGCCAGACGCTACCTCTGCGCAGGTTGCGGGTCTGCGAGACGCGATCCACCGCGCCTGGGACGACAAGTGGAAGGCCGGTCCGCCAGCGTGGCGAGACCTGTACACGCAATGGGTGGGTGAAGCGTTCCGCAAAGCCTACCCCAACGGCGCGGCGGAAGACGTCCTGAAGCGAGTGACCGAGTTCGCCACCCAATTCCTGACTGTGAACGCGGGAATGCCGTGGGACGACCTGGGCTTCAAGTGCGCCGCCGCACAGATAGCCGGTGACATCGAGCGCCTGCCTGCTGCCCTCTCGGTGACCCCAGAGACGAAGGAGAACCTGCGCCGCGTCGTGACGGCGCTGTGCGCGTCCACCCTTGAGCGCCTTCGGGCGGCCTTTCCGCAGCTCCCGCCAGCCAGAATCGTCGAGATGATCGCTCAGTCAGAGGAGTTGCTCACTGGGCATATCGACAGCGAGTTCTCCCGCTGCCTGAAGCTCCCGCTGCCAGCGGAGGCAGCGAACACCG
>PEVN01000329.1 GCA_002779825.1 Armatimonadetes bacterium CG06_land_8_20_14_3_00_66_21
GCCATAGACCACGGTGCTGCCCAAGCCGCTCATGCCCATCCTGGAAGTGGTGGTCCGGCAGTTGCGTCAGCAGGGCTTTGGCCGGCTCACCTTTGCTGTTGGCTACCTGGCCGAGCTACTCATGGCCTACTTCGGCGACGGGCACAAGTTCGGTGCCAAGATCGACTACTCGCGCGAAGAGCAACCTCTGGGGACCGCGGGCCCCTTGGAGGTCATCCCCGGCCTCCACGAGACGTTCATGTTGATGAACGGTGACCTGCTGACCGACATTGACTATGCGGCCTTGGTCGAGGCGCATCGGCAGAGCGGGGCAAAGGGGACGACAGGACGACGGGAGGGCAGGACAACGGGGACGCACCACAGAGTCAGGGAGACCCGGGAGCTTGTCGCGCAAGGCCCAGGGAATTCCCCGTGGACTCCGTGTCTCAGTGGTGGACGAAGCGGAGCAGCAGTTTGGCGTGGCGAATTCACGCTCTGTTTCCCGGACTACGCTGACAGACCCGTTGTGCCTGTGTTCTCGTCGCTCTACGTCCCCGAGGACGTGCTCGCCGATCTGACGGGACACGGCGTCTATGTGACCGCCATGGGCGACGAAACGATGGAAGTGCTGAACCTGGCGGAAGGGCGCGGAGAAGGGACTTCCGATTCCCGATTTCAGAGGTCGGATTGCGGATTGGGGAGGGCAAGGGCTGGAACCGCGGAGCGCGCGAAGGGCGCGGAGAAGGGCGCGAGATCTGGGACAGCTTCCGCGGCAGGTGGCCCCGGTGACGGCCGCCGCCAAGCGGGGAGTCTGCCGGTGCCTCTGGGTGGACGACACGCGATGGGTTATACTACACAGCTTCGTTGCGGCGGTTGACGACGCGACGAGACAATCGCATGTTTCCGGGAACACGGTCCACCGGCACATCACGCGGATCGGTCGCAGGGCTCAATGTGACCGAGGGGGCGGCGCATTGCCTGCAAGGGCGAATTGCTGGCTGAGACCGCGGTGGGATCGTCGGGCACCCGAACACCTCGCCGACCGCCCATTCCCCGCAAGCATTGGCGCATAGCGCCGGGCGCCCGTTGATCTGACCATTCCGTAACGTTCGCAGCGAACCATGCCAGCTTGGGCAGTTCTCATCGCCGGGATCATCGTCCTCCTCACATTGAAGGACACCCGCTGCGGCATCGTAGCCGTGCTCGCGTCCACAATGTTCTCGCCGGAGTTCGAGGCCGGCAGCGTGCCCAAGATTCGATTCGACGACATTGCCATTCTGGTGATGGTGCTGACTTGGCTGGCGAGGAAGAGCGTGGGCGGTGTCACGGCGCGGCGCACCCCACTCCATGGCACCAGGGTGGCGCTGCTGCTGTGGTCGCTGCTCCCCACGCTGCTGGCCGTGTCTGGCCGGGTCCACTGGGGGGGGGAGCAGCGGCGACGAAACGCCGCTGTATGCGATCTTCTCGTGGCTGAAGCTGGCGGAGTACTTCCTGCTGTACATGGTTGTCACAGACAGTGTGCGGGCGCCGCGCGACCTGCGCCTGGTTACGTGGACACTTGTCGCAGTGGGCGTCGGCGCCAGCGTGTACCCTCACACGCCCACCGGCAGGGCGCAGGCTGCGGCCATGATGACGTTCAAGGCCGTGACGCCCTACGACGCCGAGCCCAACACCTTGGGCACGTTCCTGGTGCTGACGGTGGGCGTTGCGGCCGCGCTCTACGACGGCGCCGACAAGCAGAGGACGGCACCGGGGTTGCTGTGCGTGATGGGTCTGTTTCTCTACACGACCGCCACGACGTACTCCCGAGGAGCCTACGGCACCGTCGGGGTCGCTCTGCTCGTGGTGGCCCTGTTTGGCGGGCGACGGGTGCGCCGGTTCACCTTCCTGATGGTGCCGGTCGCACTGTACGTCATGCTGCCGTCTCTGCCCGAGTTCATGAAGGAGCATGCCGTTGGTGGACTGGCGGCGCTGCCAAAGTCGAAGGTGTATGACAGGAGCTGGGCTGGTCGGCAGAAGCAGTGGGCTGAACGGATGGCGGAATGGCGTCAGCATCCGGTGGAAGGAGTGGGCATGGGAGTCAAGCTGATGCGCAGCATCGACAATGACTTCGTGCGCGCGCTCTATGAGACGGGGATTGTCGGCCTGGGGCTGCTTCTGTGGCTGCATTGGCGAGTGATGAAGATGCTGTTACACGCGCACCGGTCGCTTGCAGCCTGGGAGCAGCAGGTGTCGCTCGGCGTGTTGGCGGGCTATCTGGGGGTTGTGGTGCACGGCGTCTCGGGCTGTCCCTTCATGATCATCCGCGTGGCCGAACCGCTGTGGGCCAGGGTGGGGGCGGTTGCCGGGATGGTTGCCCTGCGGCAGGAAGAAGCCCGCGCAGTGCTCGCGGGAGAAGCGCCCGCGCTCCAGGTGTCCGAGCCGGCCGATTCCCGTGTTGGGCCTCGCACCCACGGCGCGGATCTACTGCCCCGCCCAGCGTGCAACACTTGACACCGAAGATCAGGCTGGCCGTGCGGCGCGTTGCCCAGGTGTTGTGCATTTCCTGGGCCGGCTACGTAACCGTCTGGTTCTACGCCTGCTACTTCAAGGACGTGTGGGCGGGAGAACGATCCGATCTGGTCGAGATCCTGCACCTGCTGCAGGCGCTGGTTCGTTGAGCCGCCGCCGTTGGCGACCTAGGCAAGGTCGAGGGCTTCAACGCAGAGATCGCAGAGACCGCGGAGAAGGGCAACAGCCCAAGAACTCAGGTTCATGCGAACAACGCGCACGTGACATCAGCCGTTCAACCTGCAGTTTGACATCTGAGATCTGCAATCTGAAATGGTTCCTCCCGCCGTTAGCTCAGTAGTTGCCCTGTTGTTTGCCCTCGGTTCCTATGGACTGGGTGCCCTCGTTCAGCCTCTGGTCTGCGCGATCCCGCGCGGCAGCGCCCGCCACGCCATTCGGTTCTGCTTAGGGGCTGGGGCGTGGGCGTATCTGTTGCTGCTCGGGTCTGCTCTTCAGCCCGTATCGGCTGCATGGAGCTGGCAGTTTCTGGCAGGTGGCTTTGCCACCGCTGCCGTCCAGTTGCCGTGGCGCGTCAGCGGGATGAAACGGTACGTACAGCGGCGAATGCAGATGAAGCTGCCGTCGTGGGTGGTCTGGTCGGCGGCGCCATTCGCGCTGCTCTGGCTGCTGCACGGGTTCATGTGCTTCGGCCCGCTCTCCGACGTTGATTCACTGCGCGCGCACCTTGCCATCCCGAAGTACTACCTGCTCACGGGCAGCACGTCCGCCGCTTTTGACGGGTACGAACAGCAGCCTGGCCTGGCGTGGCTGCTCTACGCCATGGTTCTGGGCAGCGGCGGCGAGACGGCGGCCCTGCTCTCGTCACTAGCGTGGGGGCTGGCTATCGGCTTGCTTGTGTATGCGTTGGGCTCTCGCCTGGGGGGGCGGCGAGTCGGCTTCATGGCGTTGGCGGTGTTCTACGGCATGCACTTCGCCACCTACAAGCTGCACCGGACGGGCACTGACCTGCAGGTGACGGCATTCGTGGTCGGCGCCTTCTACCTGCTCCTGCAGTGGCTGGAGGAACGCGACCCCCGGTCGCTTGTGGGCATAGGGCTGCTGCTTGGGTTTGGGTGCGCCACCAAGCACAACGCGCTGTGCGCGTTGCCCATCGTCGGGGCGATCGTCGCCTGGGGGGCATTCGCTGCTCGCGCAACCCAACTCCGGCCGGCTCGGCTCTGGCCCGTTGCGGCCGTTGCGTGGTTGGCGCTCGCCGGGGTTTGGTACGTGAAGTGCTGGCGGGCGACGGGGGCGCCGCTTTTCCCGTTCGCTACCGGGTCCTTCAAACTGAAGGATCCTTACAACTCCATGGTGGCGCCCCCCGGGGAAGCGGCCGAGGGCCAGGACACGGCGAAGTCCAGCGCCTCCGCCAAGTGTTCCGCCCTTCTGGGGCACCTGACTGCCGCTTGGCGCATCGTGTTCTTCCCGGTGGACATCACGATTGGTCACATCGCGGGGGGCGGTGAGTGGGCGCGCGGCTGGCACCAGAGCCTGACTCCCGTCTGGTTGGCTCTTGCCCCCTGCTGGCTCCTTGCCGGGCGCGACGCAAGACGAGCGTTGGTGGTGCTCGGGATTGGGTGTGCGTTCGTGATCCTGTGCCGCGTCTGGGGTACCTTCCTGGTGCGGTACGCCAGTCCCGCATTCCCACTGATGAGCGCGGCGACCGCGTGGCTCCTGGTATGGCTGCGGGATCATGCCCCTCGAACCCGCTTCGCGCTGGGAGTCGTCGTGGGTCTCCCTTTGGCCGTGAACTTCGGTGCTTCCGCCGCCGAAGCGCTGTCGAAGGCTCCGGTCATCTTCGGCAAGGAGACCCGCGAGCAGTTCCTGGAGAAGCGCTATCCCGAGGCAGCAGCCTTCGCGTACCTCGATGCCCACAGAAGCCAGGTGAGCCGCGTCCTCTACTTCGGGGTAAGAAGCTACTTCTGCAACTTCCCCTATGAGCGCGCTGCGGACCTGAACCTCAGGCTGATGCCGCATATCTGCAAGCGGTTCGATGCACCCGCAAAGCTCGCCGCTTACCTGCGAGCGGAAGGGATCAGTCACGTCGTCACAGACGAGGATCTGCTCGCTTGCCCAGCGGATAGCGCACAGCAGCAACTCGTCGGAGAGGTGCGTTCCGCCCTTGATAGCCTCCGCCGCAAGGGGATCCTGTTCGTGCCTTTCACGACGGCGCACTGCACGGTGTATGAAGTCGTGAGCGCGAAGCTGCCCTGACTACCGGAAGGACCATGAAGCACTCAAGCCAAGTCGATAGTGGTCCTCAGTTGGGCCGGTGCGTCGCCCGCTCCTTTCGACGCTTTCCCCGATCTCTGTGGCTGAGGCCCTTCCCTGATCCCTATGTCTGACGGAGTCTTCAAAGTCGAGAACCTCGTCGAACCCACGGGGTTCGTACTCAAGTACTCAAGCTCGACCGCTACGGCCAGAGCGGCTTCAGCCGCGCCAGCCTCCGTGAAGCCCTCACCGACGCGGCCCGGTCCACGGTCCACGGTCCACGGTCCACGGTGCACGGTCTACGGTCCACGGTCCACGGTTCACGGTGCACGGTCCACGGTTCACGGTCTACGGTCC
>PEVN01000194.1:0-22316 GCA_002779825.1 Armatimonadetes bacterium CG06_land_8_20_14_3_00_66_21
GGACACGTTGGGCCAGCGGCTGCGCGTCCTCGGCCGAAGCACCGGTCAGGAGGGCGCAGGCGGCGAAGGCACAGAGCAGGGGCGCGAAAGGATGGTGGCGCATAATTGGTTCTCCTCAGAACCGTACTTGGCGGGTCCCAGTGCGGCGCCTTTGCAGCCCTACCAGATCCTTCGCACATCATAGGCCGAAAACGCCGCATCGCAGGTCACCAGTGCGAGGTCGTCGGCCGTACACTGCGCGACGAGAAGGCGGTCGAAGAGGTCCCGATGGTGGTAGGGCAGGTCCATGAGTGCCGCGAGGTGATCGACCTCCACTTGCAGCAGGCTGAAGCCGTTCTCGGCGAGCTGAGTCGTGACCAAGTCACGAAAGGGCCGGCCTAACGTCAACTTCCCGAGGCTGGCCTTGATCACCATCTCCCACAGGGTGGCGATACTGACCCAGTTGGTGTTCGCAGGACTCTCGAAGGCCTCCCTGGCCGACGGGCTCAGCTTGTTGCTGCCCGTGATGAACCAGAGAAACGCGTGGGTGTCAAGAAGGAGCCTCATGACAGGTAGTCCGTGAAGTCCTCCAGCGGCTCATCGAAGTTGTCGCCCATCCCGATCAGCCCCTTCGCGCTACCGAACACGGGCCTCGACTTGGGCTTCGCTGCCGGCACCAGTTCCGCGACTGGACTCCTGTCAAGCGTGATGAGCAACCGCTTCCCCAGCAGAACCTCCTGAATGAGGCTTGGCAGCTCCCTCTGGGCGGTCTCGAGCGTCACGGTGGTCATCGGTTCACCTCGTTCCACTGTCCCCCCCAATTGTAGCGTGATGGATGACTGACTGACACCAGAGCCTTGTGTCCAGGTCAGCGTCCTCCGGCCGGAGTCGACGGCCCACTGCGCTGCTCAGCCGCTGGTCGCCACGCCACCTCAGGTCACTCAACACTCGCCAGCGCCTTCTCAACCTCCGCCACCCCACGCGCATAGTGGTCACGAGCGCGAGCGAGAATCGGCCACAGCTTCTCGTTCCGTCCGGCATCCTCAGTCGGCGACTCCCAGCCGATCAGCTTCCCGGCGCTGTCCAGGGCGTCTGCCTCTGCGTGGAACGCGCGCGCTGCGGCCAGCAGAGGTTCCTTGGCTGGTTCGTAGTGGGGGGCGATCTCTCGGAGGAAGTCGCCGGCTGCGCGGTGCGTGGTCCGGTAGACGCCGTGGCAGTAGGAGTCTCCCCCAGCGCGCTTGGCGCCAGGTTGCTGGAACTTCGCGGTCCAGCGATCGTAGGCCCGTAGCCCTTCCAGGTCGGGCCGGCCGGGCGTGTGCGTCTCGGTGCGATCGCGGGCGTGGCGGACGGCTTCGCGGAGGGCGGACAGCTCTGCGGCGCGAGCGTCGAACGGGCCCGTTTTCTTACCGATGAACAGGGCGCCGAAGGCAGGGCAGATCTTCGTCGCTTCCTGAGCGCGCGTCTGCGGCGCCTCGGCGTACTCGTCGAGACCGGCGGAGGACCCACCGCCGAGGAACACGCCCTTGGCGTCGTCGTAGCCGGCCACGACATCCCATTCGGCGGTGGTGAACGCGTGCCACACAGGCACGGGACGGCCCGCGCGGAGCGACTCCTTGATCCGTGGGATGAGCGCCTGCATCTCGGCGGAGACGTCGTCATCCCTCCAGCCGAGGATTGCTTCGGTGGCCTCGTAGCCCAGTAGCCGGACCAACTCGGGCGGCTGCCTAGAGACGGAACAAGTGGGAGCGCACGGGCACGGCCCGCCGAACCGGAAGGCCGCCCCCGAAATGCCCTGAATGTACGCCGGCGAGTAGGGCTCACCGCGGTAGTTCAGCACCACCCGCAAAGCCTCGAACATAGGCTCGACCACGCGGTAGCGATCGACGTTCTGGAGGCCCACGTGCTCTGCCTCCTTGGCTCCCTCGCCCTGAGCAATCGTGCAGGCGCAGGCCCCCGCGCAAGTACAGAGGAATGCTCTGCGGTTCGCCATGCTGTTGCCTCTCTTCGGCGCTATCGCCCCAGCTTGATCGCACGTCGCACAAGATAGTGCGGCGTGTTGGGCAGCTCGGATCCCCAGCTCTTGCTGTAGCCGTAGTCTAGCCAGCCCGCCGGGTGCGAACCATCCCCCGGCTTGTCGTCGAGCACCAGCGTTGGGTGCCAGGACAGCTCTCGGCCGAGAGACGGGACCGTGAAGCTCGGCAGGAACTGGCGGAGGTGCTCGCGGGGCCAGGCGAGCCCGTCGCCAGAGAGGGCGACGTAGAAGCCGCTCCGTTCCGGCGCGCCCTGTTCCTGCCAGGCGTTGACGCAGAAGACCATCACGAACCGGTGCCAGGCCGTGACGTACTGCACGTGGAGGAACACCGCGTCGGCCGCGGAGAACGGGCTCGCCAGCACTGGCGTGTCGCGGCCGCCCAGGCCGGGTTCGTCGAAGGCGCCCTCGTGGTACTTGCGCCACGAGGCGGGCTGCGCGACCTCTGCGATTGGGCAGCGGGCGAGGCACACTTGGACGCCGCGGTTGCCAGCGCGCTCGTGCGAGGTGTAGTAGACCAGCAGGTACTTGCCGCCGGGATCTTCCTGCACGCACGGTTCGCCGCAGCCCTGGTCGGGCGTGCCGGCTGGGTTCTTCGGCAGGTGACCGGTGAGGATCGGTCCGAGCTTCTCGAAGGTGTTGCCACCATCGGTTGAGGCGGCAGCAGCCACGGAACAGTAGAAGCCCGGCACCTGACTAACGGTGTGCGCCATGCCCTCCTGATCCTCCGCGTGGTAGAAGGCGAGCAGGCGCCCCGAGGGCTCCCGCCACAGTGCATTGATCCCCGCATAGCCGTTGTCGAACGCGCCGGGTTGCCCCGGCGCAAGGACCTCGCGGACCGAGGTGAGATCAGTGAGTGACCGACCCTCAAGGCGGTACGAGCGTACGCCGGCGGCCAGGAACACCTTCGTCCGGCCACCCTCCTGCAGGACCGCCAGGCGCCCGTCGGGGAAGTACCGCAGACCGAGTTGCCCGTCCGACAGCACCGCCTGCTGAGGGCCGAGACTCACCTCCACGGCGGAACTCGCTGTCGGGCCGACGAGGGCCAACGCTGCGGTGCACCGGAGCAAGCGGAGGCGCATGGGGATCATCCTTGTTCGCGAGAGGCGGGGGGCCACCTTCTCTCCTCAGAGCTGGTGGTTGAGCGGTTGGTCCTTTGCGCGGAATGGCTGCACCGTCAGAACGGCAACACGGTCGCCGCGGCCCTGCTCCTCTTGGCCCGTGAACGCGTTGGCCACTACAACTAAGGGCTGGTCGGCGGGCAAACGCAGACCTTCATGCCGTGGGGCTCCAAACCGGGCGACCCAGTGCCGACCCTCCGGCAACACGACCGGTCCCACGCCGACGGGCGCTGGTGACCACTGCCCGGCAAGTTCTCCCGAACAACGCCGACACGCTGGCGGCCGGCTGCCCACAGACCTCCCCAACGCCTAACCCGAAACCCTCCCGAACTGCGGGCACTGCCCTCAAGAGGAAGAACCGGAGGCGCTGGCCCGGCTGAGGAACCAGTTCCCGGTTGAGGTGACCAGCCCCCGCCAGCCGGTTGCCGCAAAACGCGACGCGCGGTCCTGCCTGCGAGCTGGCGAGACCGGGAAGCAGGGCCAGCGCTGAGAAGTGCTCGGCGACCGGAGGTGTGGGCTGTCGCGGCCCCCAGGGCGCGGCTAACCCGCGCTCTCCAATGCCGACGCGTCGAGGAACTGCGGGGCGTCGGCCTCGAGGAAGGTCGGCGTGGACAAGTAGCGTTCGCCGGTGTCGGGAAGCACGGCCACGATGAGCTTCCCGGCATTCTCCGGTCGGTGCGCAATCTCCACCGCGGCGGCCGCAGCGGCTCCCGAGGAGACGCCGACGAAGATCCCTTCCTCGCGGGCAAGCCGCCGGGCAGCAGTAGAGGCCGCCGCTGCCTCCACCTGGTAGATCTCGTCCATCAGGTCAACCCTCATCACGTCGGGAATGAACCCGGCGCCGATGCCCTGGATCGGGTGCGGGCCTTTCTGACCGCCGGAGAGGACCGGCGAGGCGGTCGGCTCGACGGCAACCACCTTCAGCCCCGCCTTCTTGGGTTTTAGCACCTCTGCGCAGCCGGTGAGGGTTCCCCCGGTGCCGACGCCGCCGACCACGATGTCCACCTGGCCGTCGGTGTCGCGCCAGATCTCCAGTGCGGTGGTCTCGCGGTGAACCGCGGGATTGGCCGGGTTCTTGAACTGCTGGGGCATGAAGGCCCCGGGCACCTTCGCGACGAGTTCCTCGGCTCGGCGCACAGCGCCGGGCATCCCCTCGGCCCCGGGCGTCAGCACGACCTGGGCTCCCAGCGCGCGCAGCAAGTTCCGCCGCTCAATGCTGAAGGTCTCCGGCATCGTGAGCACGAGGCGGTACCCCTTGGCCGCTGCGACGAACGCCAGCGCAATGCCGGTGTTACCACTGGTGGGCTCGATGAGGATCGTGTCGGGACCGATTTGCCCGGCCCGCTCAGCCGCCTCGATCATGTTCAGGCCGATGCGGTCCTTCACACTGCCGAGCGGGTTGAACGACTCCAGTTTGGCCACCACCCTCGCTCCGGCACCCTCTGTTATGCGGTTGAGCTGGACGAGCGGGGTGTTACCGATGAGTCGGGTAATGTCACTGGCGATATGCATGGGTCAACCTTCCTTCGTCAGATCTGGTAGTTGAGCTGGTGATCCGGTTTCAGCGCGCGGGTGTGAATGCCGCACTCGCCGCCGCACTTGCTTGTCCCCAGCCACCGCCCGGCACGCTCGTCGGGGCCTGTAGAGATCTGGGTGCAGGGAGCGCAGCCAAGGGACCGGTAGCCCTCGGCGTACAGCGGGTTGACGGGCACGTCGTACAGGGCCACGTACTGCCACACTTCGCGCTCGTACCAGATCAGAATGGGATTGAGCTTGAGGAGCCCCTGGTCGCGCTCCTCGACCTCCTGGAAGTCAGTGCGCGTGCGTCCCTCCGTGCAGCGCAAACCGGTGACCCAGCAGGTGACGCTCATCTCCTCGACCGCCCACCGCGTCGGCTGGACCTTCAGGAGGTCGCAGCAACGGTCGGGATCGCTTGCGTAGAGCTTGTCCGGGATCTCCTCGTCGTTCTTGAATACCCGCAACTCAGGACTGCGCGCCACCTCCTGGTTCATGAACTCGACGGTCTTTTTCGGCTTGAACCGCGTCGTGATAGCGAATCCGCGGATCTTGGGACTGACCCGCTTTGCCAGGTGCCAGACAACGCAGGAGTCTTTCCCCAAGCTATTGGCTACCACCAGCCCGTCGCCATACTCCGCCCAGGCCTCGCGGATCAGCTCCAGCGACCGGTCCACCTTCTGAGCGAAGTTGAGTCCGTCTACCAATTCTCTTACGTCTTCGTGCTTTGTCGTAATGGGCACAGTAGTCTTCCTACTTTCTGCTTAGGTATGCGCGTCCCGGGTGGATCGGCGCCGGGCGAGCGAGGCCCGGCGCAGTCGGGGGCGGGCCTCGCGGAGGCCGGTCACGGCGCCTCCTCGGCGAGGATGAACTGGTGCTGCTTCAGGAAGCTCTGAATTGTCTCGTAGTCCTCCGGCACCAGGTCCTTCCGGACGGGCAGGCGGACCAACGGGTGCTGTTTGGTGCCCCACTGCACTCTCTCCCACGCTCGCTCGTGGAAGTAGTACAGGACAAACCGGATGCCGTTGAAGAGGAGCGAGATGAGCCCGGATTCCTTCCGGTCCCCCGTGACTGCGTAGAGGAGCCCTCCCAGGATCACAATCCCAATCAACCGCCAGGTAATCGACTTCGTCCATGATCGAATGCTTGAGTCCATCTCCGGAGGGTCCAGTCCATGGCCGCTCCCGGTGGTCGGGGCGGGCTTGAGGTGGCTGACCGCGCCGGTGACGAGCGGCGCTTAGATGCAGAAATCGAGAGCCGAGGCGGTCCGCCGCCGCTCCAGCTCCGCCAGTTCCCGAAAGGTCGTCCCGTCGAGCACCTCCGCTACCGCAGTGCGCACTCGGTCCCACAACGGGGCAAACACGCAGCTTGAGCCCAACGGGCAGACGCTGCTCCCACTCTGGCAGTGACAGCCGGTCGCGTCGAACGAGGAATCGACGAAGCGGATCACCTCGCCAACGGTCACCGCTTTGGGCGGGCGGGCCAACACGTAGCCTCCTTCGCGACCCCGCACCGAGGTCACGAACCCGCCCTGTTTGAGCTGTGCCAGGATCAACTGCAGAAAGCGCACCGGGACGGCCTGCGTCTCGGCAATCTCGAGCGCCTTCACGGGCCCCTCTCCCTGCAGCTTCGAGAGTTCAAGGACGGCCTTCAGCGCATACAGGCACTTCTGGGTCAACGTCATCGGCACGGCCTCCTTTGTACAGTGACTTGATTGAGATTATGACATGCGTTCGTGGAGTAGGCAAGTGTATTGGGTTTTTATTGTCTACTAAAACGATAGTGTATACCGCATTGTCCCGCGACCTCTTCTGGGAACCGGTTGCGCCGCTGAGGGCACAGCCTTGATTGGAGGCCGACTTCGGGGAAGAATGGACGGACCCGTTTCCCGCGGATTCCGTCGAGGAGCAGGCGGAGGCTCATGACGATCGCGTACTGGGTGTGCATGATGAGGGTGCCAGCCGCGCAACCTGCTGCCGCCGCAGTCCCCCCCGCCGCCGCCGCGCCCAGCCCTTGGCCGGTTGAGCGCGCGCGCGACTGGCAGGCAAGCCGCCCGTGGGTCGTGGGGTGCAACTTCCTCCCGAGCACGGCCGTCAACGACGTGGAGCTGTGGCAGCGGGAAACCTCCGACCCGGAGGCTATCGACCGGGAGTTGGGCTGGGCGCAGGGGCTTGGGCTCAACTCGGTGCGCGTCTTCGTGAACTACGTGGTTTGGCAAGACGATGCGGCGGGGTTGAAGCAGCGCTTCGGGCAGTTCCTGACTATCGCCGACAGGCACGGGCTCTCCGTGATGCCGGTGCTCTTCGACGACTGCGCGTTCGCCGGAAAGGAGCCGCACCTCGGCACGCAGGATGCCCCGGTGCCCGGCGTGCACAACAGCGGTTGGGTACCCAGCCCAGGACTCAAGCGCGTCACCGACCGAGCGACGTGGCCGTCGCTGGAGCGGTACCTCAAGGACTTGGTAGGGACGTTCGGCAGTGACCGGCGAGTCGTCGTGTGGGATCTGTACAACGAGCTCGGCCGGCCGGTCCTTTGCACGGAATGGCTGCACCGTCAGAGTAGCAACACGGTCGTCGCGATCCTGCCCCTCTTGGCCCGCGAGCACGTTGGCTGCTACAACTAAGGGCTGGTCGCGGGACGCACGCAGACCTTCATGCCGTGGGGCTCCAACCCGGGCGATCCAGTGCCGGCCCTGTGGCAACACGACCTGTTCTACGCCGACGGGACACCGTTCGATCCGGCCGAGTGCGACGTATTCCGGGCGTGCGTGGCCGCAGCAGCGAAGTGAAGGCTGTTCTATAGCCCTCGCGCGACGGACACGGGGCAGCAGTATTCTCAATGGAGGCACACATGAACAGAAAGCACCTGACCAGACTTGCAGTTGCAGCGTTGGTGAGCGGGGCGTCGCTGTGGGGAGCCTCAGCCGTCACCCACGCGGCAGACCTCCCGCGGCCGGAGCATCCCCGGCCCGACTTCCAGCGCGAGCAGTGGCTGAATCTCAACGGCGAGTGGCAGTTCGAGGTCGACGAGAAGGGCGACGGCGAGCAGCGCGGGCTAACGTCGGGACAGGACTTGGCGAAGAAGATCCTGGTGCCCTTCTGCCCGGAAAGCAAGCTGTCGGGCATCGGCAATACCGACTACATGACGCACACGTGGTATCGTCGCCAGTTCCGCCTGCCGGCGGCGATGCGCGGCCGGCGGTTGCTGCTGCACTTCGACGCGGTCGACTGGCTCGCCCGTGTCTGGCTCAACGGGCAACTCGTCGGCGAGCACCGCGGCGGCTATGTGCCGTTTGCCTTCGAGATCAGGGACCTCGCCCGGGACGGCGACAACGAGCTGGTGTTGCACGTTGAGGACGACATCCGCTCCGGTCGGCAGGCGGCGGGCAAACAGACCCACACCGTCAGCGAGGGCTGCGTCTACACGCGCACCACCGGTATCTGGCAGACGGTATGGCTGGAAGCAGTGGGTGACACGTACTTGCGGGAGTTCTCGCTGACCCCCGACCTCGACGGTGGCCGCGTCCTGTTCCGGGGCTGGGTGGACGGCCCGGCGAAAGGCGTCACCGTTCGGCTGCGTGCCTCTGCCGACGGCAAGCAGGTTGGTGAGGAGACCGTGCCCGCGGCCTGGCGCTCCACACTGGGCGTGCTGAAGCTCAGCCGTGTGATTCCTTGGCAACTGGGCAAGCCGTTTCTGTATGACCTGACCCTCGACACGCTACGCGACGGGAAGGTGATCGACAGCGTGAAGAGCTACTTCGGGCTGCGGAAGATCACCATTGACGGCAACCGGTTTCTGATCAACGACAAGCCGGTCTTCCAGCGGCTGATCCTCGACCAGGGCTTCTACCCGGACGGAATCTACACCGCGCCCACCGACGCCGCGGTGCGCGGCGATATCGAGTTGTCCATGGCGGCCGGCTTCAACGGCGCGCGCCTGCACCAAAAGGTGTTCGAGCCGAGGTTCCTCTACTGGGCGGACAAGCTCGGCTACCTGGTGTGGGGCGAGTACCCCAACTGGGGCGTCAACCTCGCCTTGCCCGAAGCCGTCACCGTGGTGCTGGACGAGTGGCGGACCGAAGTGCGGCGCGACCGCAACCACCCGTCGGTCATCGGCTGGTGCCCGCTCAACGAGACCGGCACCGAGGCGCACCTCGCGAACCTTCAGGTCCTTCTATCAGCAACCCAAGATCTCGACCCCACCCGCCCGTTCCTCGACACCAGCGGCTACACCCATTTCTGGCCGGACACGGACGTGTACGACACGCACGACTACACCGGCGACCCCAACGCCTACGCCTCCCGGTACGCGGCATTCAGCCTCACCGGCACCGAACCGTGGAACAACCGCCCCGAAGACCCGCGCAGCCGCTACCGCGGCCAGCCGTTCTTCGTCAGCGAGTATGGCGGCATCCACGTGAACACCAAGCGCGACACCGGGCCCGGTTGGGGGTACGGCGGCGCCGGTCTCGACCTGCCGGACTTCCTCGCCAGGTACAAGGGGCTGACCGACGCCATGCTGGACAACCCCAACATGTTCGGCTTCTGCTACACGCAGCTCACCGACATCGAGCAGGAGCAGAACGGCATCTACTTCTACGACCGGCAGCAGAAGTACGACCCCGCGTTGGTCCGGGCGATCAACCAGCGGCCCGCCGCGTATGAGACGCAGCCGCCGCGCGTCCGGCAGATCCGCTGGGCGACGCTGGTGCCGACCTCGCAAGCGACGGCGCAGGAGTGGCGCTACACGACCACCCAGCCCGCCGACGACTGGTTCAAGACAGACTTCGACGACTCCGGCTGGCAGAAAGGCAAAGGCGGCTTCGGCACCGCCACCACGCCGGGCGCCGTCGTCGGCACGGAGTGGAACACGGACGATGTCTGGATCCGTCACCCCTTTCAAGTGAGCAAGCTCCCCGTCGCCCTCGCCGGGCTGAGGATCCACCACGACGAAGACGCCGAAGTCTATGTCAACGGTCAACAGGTGGCCGCGTTGTCCAGCTACGTGGGCGACTACGCGACAATGCTCAACGAAGCGCTGCCCAGGGCACTCGTCGCAGGCGAGAACGTGCTGGCGATCCACTGCCACCAGACGAGAGGCGGCCAGTTCATCGACGCCGGGATTGAGATCGGAACGGAAGCCCAGCCCGGTAGGCGGTAAGGGGCGAAGTAGCCGAGGTCATTCGCATGAGCGTGTCACCAAGCTGTCTCCTGTTGCTTGCCATCGTCGCCCGGAGCGCCGCCGCGGAACCGGCTCGGCCCGGAACGTGGGCGGAGCGGAAGCCGATCACCTTCGAGCAACTGAGGAAGGGGTTCGCGCAGCCCGACATGGCCTATGCGCCGTTCGCGTTCTGGTTCTGGGACGAACCGCTGCAGCCCGACAAGGCGGAGAAGATGGCCCGGAAGATGGCGGAGCAACGCTTCAACCCGGGCTATGCGCACCCGCGCACGACCGGCCCCGGAGTCGCGCCGCCCAACCCACTGCCCCCCGAACAGTGGCTGTCGCCGCTCTGGTTCAAGTCGTTTGCCGCTGCCCTCGGCCAGGCCGAAGCCGCCCACGCCTATCTGGGCTATTGCGATGAGTACATGTGGCCGAGCTTCCAGGCGGCCGGACGAATCGCCAGGGAGCACCCCGAGCTGCGGGCGGTCTCTCTCGACTGGGAGACGGAGGACGTCCCCGGTGGAACGACTGTCCACGTGCCTCAGTGCTTCTTCGCCGTGGCGGCGCAGTTGGCCGGAACGCCGCCGAAGCGAGAGGCGCAGACGGGGGCGCGCCTGGGCCAGTGGATCTGGAAGCCTGTGCCTGGCGAGGGGCCGCACACGTGCTACTTCCGCAAAGTGCTCGAGTTGCCAGCCGACGCGACGGTGGAGCTGGCCACCGCCAAGCTGACGGTGGACAACCGGTACACGCTGTTCGTGAACGGGCGGCGGATCGGGAGCAGTGAGGACTGGCGGGAAGTACGCACCTGGGATGTGCTGCCGGCGCTCAGACCCGGGAAGAACGTCCTCGCCATTGAGGGGGGCGGCGACGGCGGGATCGACGCGCTGCTGTTCGGCTTGCACGTTGCACTCGCAGGCGGCCAGGCGGTGGAGGTTCCCTCCGACGAGACGTGGCGGGTCGCCGAGACCACCGGCGCAGGCGAGGGCTGGACTGAGCCGGGCTTCGACGACAGCCGCTGGGCACCCGTCCGCGTGGTCGAAGCCGACCCCGCGGCCCCGCCCTGGAGCTTGCCCGAAGCCGGCAGCGGGCCCCATGTTCCGGCGACGATCCTGAGCGCCACGCTCGCGACCATCGGTAAGGGAACGCCCTGCGAATGGCAAGCGCCCCCTGTAGGGAACTGGCGCGTCTATGTATTCCGGCAGCGACAGCACGGCAGCGTGAACTACCTGGATGAGCGCCTGCCGGGCGTCTTCCTCCCCATCGCCCACGAGCCGTACGCGACGCAATTCGCCGGGCGGATGGGTGCCTCGATTCCGGGCGTGTTCGTCGACAACGAAGGTCAGTACGGGGACCGGCTGGCATGGTCGGACACACTGGATCGGCGATACCGCGAGAAATGGGGCCGAGACATTCGCCTCTGGACGCCGCTCAGGGTCGACCGCGACGTCGAGGGCGCGTATGCGAAGGCGCGCTGGGAGTGGTTCGAGGTCGTCACCGACCTGTACGCCGAGACCATGGGCAGCACGAGCAAGTGGCTCGAGGGGCGCGGCATGTACTGCATCTCCAACCTGTGGGAAGAAAGCCTGCAGTGGCAGGCGCGGTACGTCGGCGACTTCTTCAAGCTGACCCGCGCGTACACCATGCCGGGAAACGACTGCCTGGGTCGCAAGGCGCTTGAGGTTCATGATTTCAAGGAGGTTCAGTCCATCTCGGAGTTCGAGGGGCGCCGCTTCATGAGTGAGATCATGGGCGCGGGCGGGTGGGGCTGGTTCAGCCCGACGTCGATCAAGCAGGCAGCCAACGCCGTCACCGCGTGGGGCGTCGGGCATGTGGTGCCCCATGGCGTCTTCACCAACCGCAACCTGGTCAACGCCCAGTGGACGCCTGACTGGTACGACGAGAACCCAATGTTCCCGCACCTGCATCTCTGGACCGACTTCGTGCGGCGCGCCAGCTATGTGAACTCGCACGGGCACTTGGTACCGGATGTGCTGCTGGTCAACCCCATGGACACAGTCTGGGCGACGGCGCCGCCCCAGGTCTTCGACCCGCACTCGGAGGGCGGTCTCGCCGGCACAGACGAGCAGTTCGGTGAGCGTCTCCAACACGTCAACGCCGCCTATTCCGACGCGATCAGTCAGCTCACAAAATACCGAATCGAATTCCTCGTCGCCGACCGCCACTACCTCCGGCAGATGGAGGTGAAGGCGAAGGAACTGGTCCGTGGGCCGTTCACTTTCGGTGCCGTGGTGTTGCCGCCCATGGACGTGCTGCCGCTGGGCGTGGCGCAGCTCCTCGCCCGGCTCGCGCAAGCGGGCGGGCGCGTCTACGCCCTGGGAGAACTGCCGACCGGCTCCACGGACAACGGCATGGGCGATGGACAGATGACCGCGCTGATGGACTCACTGCGAAAGGCGCCGACGTTCAAGGAGTGTTCGCAGGGGCTGGCTTCCGCGCTCGAAGCCAACGCGCCTGGACTGACTTCGCAGATTCACTTCGAGTCGGGCGCATTTGACATGCTGCAGCACCACTTGCGGGTTGACGGGCGCGACCTCTTCTGGCTCGTGAACAACGGCTCGGCTTGGCGGCAGTGCGAGGTGACGGTGCAAGGCACCAAAGGAGCTGCAGCGCTCTGGGACTGTGAGACCGGCTCGACTCGGCCGCTGCCGTCGCGTGCCACGCCGGCGGGTGCGCGCGTCCGCCTCAGCTTCAAGCCCGAGGAGGCATACTGGCTTGTTTTCGACCCAGCCGCGGCCGAGTTGGCGGAGCCAGCGCCCAAGCCAGCGCCCCGGGCTATCGCCACGCTTGAGGGTCCGTGGCGCGTCCACCTCAGCCCGGAAGGTCAGCCGAACCTGCAGTTCCCCCAGGACATCCCCGCGGAGTTTCGGTCAGGTACAGAACGCGCCCTGGCGCCCTGGCAGCAGTGGGGGCTGGCGCACTTCAGCGGGCTGCTGGACTACCAGACACAGGTTGAGGTCGGCACCGCCGACGGACCGTGCTACCTGGATCTCGGCCTCGTCTACCATTTCGCCGAAGTCCTGGTGAACGGGCGCTCCGTCGGGGCGCGCCTCTGGCCGCCTCACGCATTCAACCTCACCGGCGCGTTGAAACCCGGCCGGAACGAACTCGTGGTGCGCGTGGGAAACCTGGTCAACAACCAGTATGGCGACCTGCGCGAGGCGGGCTTGCTGGGGCCCGTCGTGCTATGGCGCGGCGAGCCCACGCCTCCACCCAAACCGAAGCCGACGGACATTCCACGAGGCAAGCCCGTGGCCCTGCAGAACCCGACCGCCGACCATTCGCAACCGTCCTTCTCGGTCCTGGACTTTCTGACCGACGACGGCAAGGGGTGGGGCGCGTGGGATGCGGCACTGAAGGAGCCGCTCGCGCAGACCGCCGTGGTTGAGACCGTGACGACCCTCGGCAAGCCGGGCACCCGCCTGGAGCTGATCTTCACGTTGAAGCACAACCACACCCCGCCCGAAGGGCTGAACCTGGGCCGCTTCCGTCTCTCTGCGACCACCGACGACCGCGCCTCGTTTGCCGACGGCAAGGAGAAGGGTGGTGCCGTTGCCGCCAACTGGACTGTGTTGACGCCCATTCGCTCACTCTCGCTTCAGGGCGCGACCATGGTCGTCGAGGCGGATGGCTCAGTGTTGGTTGCGTACGGGCCGCTCGAACGCGATACCTACGTGATCGTGTGCCACCCGACACTGTCGGGCATTACCGGATTCCGGCTGGAGTGCCTCGAAGACCCGCGCCTGCCAAGGTGTCCGGCAGGAAGGACCGAAGGCGGTCCGGGGAGAAGTCCTGGTGAAGGCAACTTCGTCGTGACTTACTTCGGCGTCGAGGCGCGGACCAGCAACTGACGGACGCCTCCTCGCGGTACAGGACACACGACACGTGACACACGACACATGACACTCGCCCTCCCAGGAGATACAAATGCACCCATCCATCCGCCGACTCGCTGTAGCCGTTCTGTGCGCCCTCTCCGCCACCCTTGCGTGTTCAGTGGCGCAGGAGCCAAAGCCTGACGAGGAAACGCCAGCGCAACGCGACGCGCGAATGGGTTGGTGGCGTGAGGCGCGGTTCGGGATGTTCATCCACTGGGGCGTGTACTCAGTGCCGGCGGGGACATACGACGGGAAGCAGATCCCCGGCATCGGCGAGTGGATCATGAACCGCGGCAAGATCCCGGTCGCCGAGTACCGGCGGTTCGCGAAGCAGTTCAACCCGGTGAAGTATGACCCCGACGCGTGGGTCCGCCTGGCCAAGGAAGCCGGCATGAAGTACCTGGTCATCACCTCGAAGCACCACGATGGCTTCGCGATGTTCGACTCCAAGGCTTCCGACTGGAACATCGTGAAGGCCACGCCGTACGGTAGGGACGTGCTGAAGCCGCTGGCCGAGGCGTGCCAGAAGCACGGAATCAAGCTGGGCTTCTACTATTCGCAGGCGCAGGACTGGAACAACCCCGGCGGCGCCGCGGCCGGCGGGCATTGGGACAAGGCGCAAGCCGGCGACATGGACGAGTACATACGCAACGTCGCCGCGCCGCAGGTCAAGGAGATTCTCAGCAACTACGGCAAGCTGGCCATCCTCTGGTGGGACACCCCGGTGGATATGACCAAAGAGCGCGTTGACATGCTCCTGCCGCTACTCAAGCTGCAGCCGGGGATCATCACCAACAACCGGTTGGGCGGCGGCTACCGGGGCGACTCCGACACTCCCGAGCAGCACATCCCCGCCACCGGCATGCCCGGCCGCGATTGGGAAACCTGCATGACGATGAACGACACGTGGGGCTACAAGAGCTATGACGACCACTGGAAAAGCACCGAGACGCTCCTCCGCAACCTGGTGGACATCGCCTCCAAAGGCGGCAACTACCTGCTGAACGTGGGGCCGACTTCGGAAGGGCTGATCCCGCAGCCGTCAGTCGAGCGGTTGAAAGAGGTCGGCAAATGGATGAAGGTGAACGGCGAAGCCATCTACGGAACCACTGCCAGCCCGTTCAAACAACTCCCGTGGGGGCGCTGCACCAAGAAGGCGCTGCTTGTTTCCACCAAGCTGTACCTGCATGTCTTCACCTGGCCGACAGACGGCAAGCTACTGGCGCCGGGATTGAGGAGCGCGGTCGAGCAAGCCTACCTGTTGGCCGACGCCAAGGGCACGCCTCTGGCCACGGAGGCGACCGACCAAGGGCTGGTGGTCTCGGTGCCCGCGAAGGCGCCCGACTCACTCTCGTCCACCGTGGTGTTGCGCCTCAAGGGCGACCCCGACATCGAGCCAGTCCTGCTGACACAGAAGGAAGACGGCACCCTCGCCCTGCCGGCACTCGAGGCGGTTGTGCATGGCGACACCGCGCAGTACGAGTCAGGTGGCGGCAAAGACAACATCGGCTTCTGGCTGAACCCCAACGACTGGGTCGAATGGCAGTTCAAGGCGACCCAAACCGGCAAGTTCGACGTAACCGCCGAGATCGCCTCCCAGGGCACCGGCTCGTTCGAGCTGCGGCTCGGCAACCAGAAGCTGAAAGGCACGGCGCCCAACACCGGCGACTACACCAAGTTCCGCAAGGTGTCCCTCGGCACGCTGGAGATCCGGGAATCGGGCAAGGCGTCGCTGGAGGTCCGGCCGGTCGCCGCTGGCTGGCAGCCGATCAATCTGAAGTCGGTGACGTTCAAGCCGGCGAGGTAGAACACCCGACAGCCGCCGGATCGCCCAACTTGACAGCCACGCACAAATATGCTTTTGTGTAGAACATGCGAACCACCGTTGACCTTCCTGATCCTGTCCTCCGTCGTGCCAAGGCAGCCGCTGCGTTGGAGGGGAAGAGCCTCAAGCTCTTTCTGCTTGAAGCCGTAACCCAACGGCTCGACACAGAGCGGTCGTCCGGCGCTTCCCCCAACCGCGTTCGGTTGCCCTTGGTCCCTTCGGGTCGCCCCGGGGCACTGCAGATCACGGGCGACACGGTTGCCGACGCTCTCGAGGCGGAGGATACAGGTGCACTTGCCGGACGTTAACCTCTGGCTGGCGTTGGGCTTTGAGGCACACGCCCACCATCGACGCGCAGCAGACTGGTTTGGGGACCACCCTCCGGGGAGCTGCTGCTTCTGCCGTCTCACCCAACAAGGCTTCCTACGACTGGCAACCAATCCGTCGGTGTTCGGTGAGGAGTCGCTGAGCCTGCCCCAAGCGTGGGAATGCTATGACTTGTTGCGCACTGACGAGCGAGTAGGCTTCCTGGCAGAGCCGCCCGGCGTCGAACCCCCTTGGCGACAGCTCACCCGCAGCCGAGGCTACTCGCACAAAGTGTGGACTGACACGTACCTTGCGGCGTTTGCGGAGGCGGCAGGTCAGCGTGTGGCGACGTTCGACCGTGGGTTCAGCAACTACCGGGGCGGCGACGCGACGATCCTGGGTCCCTGAGTGCAAGCCATGGCTCCCTCCATACTTCAGCTCATCGACGAGTCCCGCCTGCGGCAGGTCGCCAGTCGCTACGAGCTGGACCTGATCGTCTTGTTCGGCTCGTACGCCAAGGGACGGGCTCATGATGACAGCGATGTGGACCTCGCCGTCCGCACCACCCGGCCGGACTACGGCGCGCGTGGCCCGGAGGAGGAGGCGCGCTGGGAGATGGACCTGTTCGCAGACCTGGGAGGAGCCGTTGCGGCACCGGAGGGGATTGACTTGGTGTTGCTGAACCGTGCAGACTCAACACTCCTGTTTGAGGTGGCGCGCGAGGGAGCGCCGCTGTTCCAGACTGATCGTGACGCGTTCCACCGGTTCCGATCCCTGGCGGCGCGTCGCTTCTATGACGACGCGAAGCACCGGCGCTGGGGACGCGAAGAACTCGGGAGGAGGCTGACTCGTGGACCGCGACCGATTCGAGACGGTGTACCGGAAGCTGCGCACGATGTTGCGGCAAGTGGACGAGCTGGAGGAGGAGTTGCCGGCTGGGCGGGACGACTACCTTGACGCCGGACGCCTCCTCCACAGGTACACAGAACGCCTGTGCCAGATCGTCGTAAAGTGTGCCACTGACGCCAACGGGTTGCTGCTGAGCCTCCTCGGCGAGCCGAGCGCCTCTTCGGCGCGGGAGTCGTTTGACCGGGTACACCAGTTGGGCGCTATCGGTGACGAGGTTCGACGCCGGTTTTGCGAGACGTTTGTGGGTTTCCGGCACCGGTTGGTGCACGACTACGAACAACTGGACAACACCCTTGTCCACCACGCCGCGCGGCTGCTCCTCGAGCAAGCACCTCGCTATGCCGCGGAGATGGCGAGCTATACCCGCGAAGGTTGGGAACACACCGAAGTCCCGGTGCGACTTCGGCTCCGTCTGGGAGAATACCCTCTGTCCTCCGTCTGCTGCACGCCTGCCGGGGAAGTTCCGCGAACTTCCACTTCGGTGTGTTCCCAACCTTCGCGGGTATACGTCGACCGCGAGACGACGGACCGGGAGACCCCGGGTGACTCCACCACCAGAGCAGAATCGAGCTAACCGTCTCCCGCCAGAGGTGTCTCCCCCATGTCACCAGCCCCCCAGCTCCAAGTAGGCGTAGCCCAGGTCGACCTCACACCGCAGGGACCGGTGCACCTGTCCGGCAGCGTCGGCGACTTCCGCCCGGCGCAGTTGGTGCTCGACCCGCTGTTCGCCCGGGCGTTGGTGGTGAAGAGCGGCAAGCGGAAGCTGTGCCTGATCGCCGTTGACCTGACCATCGTCACCGCGCGGCATGCAGATCGAATCCGGCGGGCTGCCGCGGAGGGGTTCGGCTTCGACCCTGACGCGGTGATGATCCATGCTACGCAGACGCACTCCGCGCCCTCGCTGGGCAACTTCATTCTCAGCGACGAGTTCGAGGGAGTGCCGGACGAGTTCGAGTGGCTGCGCGGGAGCCAGTCCGCCTACAACGCGTTCGCCGAGGAACGGATTCTCGCAGCCCTCCGGGTGGCAGACGAGTCGCTCCAGCCGGTTCAGGTTGGGGCGGGGAACGGCCTTGAGGGCCGACTGGCGCACAACCGACGCGCGGTTCGGCGCGACGGCTCAGTCTTCATGCCCGGCAAGCAGTGGGTCGGGCCGTTGGGGCCGACGGACCTCCTGTACGTCGAGGGACCCATCGACCCCACGCTCGGAGTGGTGTGCTTCCGCGCCGAGTCGCTCGCCCTCCCTGCCGTGCTGGTGAACTACACCTGCCACCCGGTGCACGTGTTCCCGAAGCCGTTCGTCTCTGCCGACTGGCCGGGCGCGCTGGCGGCGGAGCTGCAGAAGACACTGCCCGCGGGGTGCGTGCCGATTGTCACCAATGGCGCGTGCGGCAACATCAACCCGTGGGCCACCTTCGACCCCGACTACGTGTGCGATCACCGGCCCATGGGCAGCGCACTGGCCGCAACCGCGTGCAAGGTGCTGGAGACGCTGCAGTTTGCCGGCGAGGCCGCGGTGGACTGGCGGTCCCGCAGACTCCGAATCCCGCTGCGGGAGATCGATCCAGCCCAGCTCGCCGAAGCACGGCAGCGGCTGAGGGAGCACCCCGAGCCGGTCTGGGCCGATGAGGCGCGGACCCGCGTCGACACCGACTGGGTCATCGCCGCCGGTCGAGTCGATCTGGCCAACCTGCGTGAGCGAGACCCGGAGTATGAGTATGAAGTCCAAGTGTTCCGCGTCGGCGACACGGCGTTCGTGGGCTTGCCCGGCGAGCCGTTCGTGGAGGGTGGCTTGCGAATCAAGCTGGCGTCCCCGGCGAAGCAAACGCAAATCGTGCACTGCATCAACCAGTACGTCGGCTACCTCCCCACGCGGGAAGCCTTTGCCCGCGGCGGGCATGAACTCACGACAGGCAACTGGTCGCGGCTGGTGCCCGAGGCACTGGACACGATTGTGACCACAGCAACCGAGCTGCTCAGCGAGCTGTTCTTGGGGGGAGACGGGCGGGCGACATGAGGACCTGGACCAAGCCGTCCCTCAACTGGCTGCTGGCCTTCATCCCCCTCGGCGCGGTGGCGAAGTACGCCCCCGGGTCAGAGACACGGGTGTTCGTCTTCGCCGCTCTGGCCATCGTCCCGCTGGCCGGGCTGATGGGATTGGCGACGGAGCATCTGGCCCATCGCGTAGGCGCGGGGCTGGGTGGGCTGCTCAACGCCACTTTCGGTAATGCCGCCGAGCTGATCATCGGCCTGACCGCGCTGTCTCAGGGGAAGTACAGCATCGTCAAGGCGTCGCTCACGGGCAGCATCATCGGCAATATCCTGCTGGTCCTGGGAGCCAGCATCCTGGCAGGCGGGCTCAAGTTCAAGACGCAGAGGTTCAACCGAACCCGCGCGAGTGCCGGCGGGTCGATGCTTCTGCTGGCAGCCATCAGCTTCATCGTGCCGGCGGTGTACAGCCATCTTCTCCCCAACCGGGCGACAGCCCGCCGGTTGGACCTCAGCCTCGATATCGCCCTCGTTCTCATTGTCGTTTACGCGCTGAGCCTGCTCTTCGAGCTGCACACGCATAAGCATCTACTCGCTGGCGAGACCTCCGAGGGGGTCAACGAAGAGGGCTTGGCGCAGCCGTGGCCGCTGAGCAAGTCGATCGGCCTGCTGGCCGGGGCGACAGTGCTGGTGGCTTGGATGAGCGAACTGCTGGTCGGGTCGGTCGAGCACGCCTCGCATGCCATGCACCTGAACGAGCTGTTCATCGGCGTCATCATCGTGGCGGTCATCGGCAATGCCGCGGAGCACTCCACTGCCGTCCTGATGGCGACGAAGAACAAGATGGACCTCAGCCTCAGCATCGCCATCGGCAGCAGTCTGCAGATCGCACTGTTCGTCGGGCCGGTGCTGGTGCTGGTCGGGCGCCTGTTCGGCCGTCCCATGGACCTGGTATTCGAGCCCCTGGAGGTGATCGCCGTCATGCTCTCCGTCTTCGCCGTCAATCAGGTGGCGCAAGATGGCGAAAGCAATTGGCTGGAGGGGGCGCAGTTGCTGTCGGTGTATCTCATCTTAGGGATGGCGTTCTACTTCCTGCCGGCGTTGGCCGCCCACCCCTGATTGCCAACCCGCTGGCTGGGGCGAAGGCCGCCTCTACGGCACCAAAGGACGCGCCGAGGTCTCCGCTGCCGTGACGGCGACCGCAACCGCTTCCATCAGGGCCGGCAGCGACACGGGCGCCAGCGCGACGTCGTCCACGAGAACAGTACCCTCTCGCGACTCCGTAGAGAGCACGACAGACAGGTAGCTCGCATTGCGCGGCGGGGTGAGTTCCGTCTCGTGCCGCTTCCATCCCTTGGTCGCGTCGGTCAGGCACGCCAGCAGGGTCGGCTCCAGGGGGAGCCGCGCGGAATCGAACCAGAACAACGAGACTTGCAGCCCGCGGGGGTGACTGCGCTCAAGCACATACCGGAAAGACAGCGTGTAATGCTGACCTGGGTCGATGACGATGCCGGGACTGCCGGGTGTCCGCACTGAGGCCGCCCAACCGGCCTGACCCGGTCGCAGCCGGAGCGCGTGAGTCGGCGCGCTCAGAGCGACCTCAACCCGCTCGGCACCCCAACGCCTCCGGAGGTCCCAGCCTCCCGGCAACCGTCGCCCGGTGCCCTCCTCGAAGTCCCCGTTGGGGATGAACGTCGGATACTGCCCGACAGGCAGACCGGGGTCGGGTGGAGGTTTGGGCCCGTTGACGACTGTGTCGAAGTAGATCCGGAATCGCCGCTCCCACCCCGCCAACACGGTGGGCGACACTTCCCAGAGGACTGTCCCCGCGGCGTTGGAGGTCGCGTCGTAGCCGGTCTCCGGCTGGAACGTGGAGGGGAGGGCGAGCCCCTTCCGGCCGCCCGGCACCACTTCGGCCACCCGGACGGAGTTGAGGTCGAACTCACCCGCCGTCCCAAGCGACCGGAGCAATTGCGTGAAGTTGGCCGTCGCCCCAGTGACATACGTCCCCGGACGGGCGGTGGTGACAACGTCGCTGTGGAAGTGCCATTGATCCAGCGTCAGTGGCGGGGCGGGTTGCTCGGGAGCGATGGCCGGCTGAGGCTGTGCCGGCGCCGGGGGGGCGCCGATAGTCGAGCCGACGCCCCACAGGAGAACCGCAACGACGAGCGCTCCAGGCAGCGCGGCTGTCGGCAGAGCAGCGGGTTCGGGGGAGCGGAGAGTGTGCATTGGCTGGCGATGTTGCCCGGAGAGCCGGGACTACCGAGAACTTGGCATTCTACGCAGTCCGCCTGTCTGCGTCAATGACCCGTGCGGACGGGAAGCAGCCCAACGGGCCCGGGGGGGTAGCGGCCCCAAGTCCGGATTCCGGAGTGGTCAGCTCTTTGGACGACCCTTCGGCTGGCCAGTCGCACGTCCCTTCTGGGGCCGTTCGTGCGGCGGCCGCTTTGTCGACGGCCGCGCCCTGCCGGTCGACTGCGCGCGGTTGACTCGCCGCTGCCTCATCGCCTCGTAGAGCAGCACCGCGCCGGCGGCGGCGGCGTTGAGCGATTCCGCCCCCCGCTGTTCGGGGATCGTGACCAACGCTGCCGCAGCGTCGCGCATCGCTGGCGAGAGGCCGCGCACCTCGCTGCCGATGGCAATGGCGACGGCCTTCGGGAAGTTGAACCGGTCGCACACGACGCCTTCGCCGGTCGCCGAACCGACGAGGGTGATGTCGCGGCTCTTCAGGAACCTGGCTGTCTCTTCCGCGGCCCCCGAGATCGCGACCGGCACATGGAACAGCCCGCCCATGGTCGCCCGAACCGCCTTCGGGTTGAGAGGGTCGCAGCAGTTCTGGCCGAGGATCACGGCGTGCGTTCCCTGGGACCACGCGGTGCGAATGAGCGTGCCCACGTTGCCTGGATCGGCGACGCCGTCCAGCACCAGGAGCAGCGGGGTGTGCCGGGTCTTCAGGTCCATGAGCGGCACCACGACGCTCTCCACGACCGCCACAATCCCCTGCGGATTCTCGGTGTCTGCCACCTCGCGCAGTGCCTCGTCGGGGATCAGCATCAACTCGGCCCGGCGGGACTCCAACGCGCTCAGCAGTTCCGCGCCTTGCGGCCCCTCCACAAGCGCTTGGGTGACGAAGGCTTCCGACACCCGCGCATTGCCACGCAACGCGGCGCCAACCAAGCGGGTGCCCTCGATGAGAAACCTCTGCTGTTGCTGGCGGTACTTCCCCTGCTTCAGCTTGCGGGCTTCGCGGATCGCTCTGTTCTGGACGGACGTGATGAGGCGCATGATTGCTCCTTCGAAACCAGCTTTCAGCTGTCAGCCGTCAGCCAAGGGCGTTATTCCGGGAAGGCGACCGTCTTCATCCGGTGGGGTGTTCAGGCGAAGCGCGGAGAGGGGCGATTCCTTCGAGGAGGGTCTACGGCGATCAGCTAGCGGCTGCCAGCCAAACGGGCTTGCGTCCAAGGACCCATGGTACCCGACACGGCAGGGCGCCGCACACAGGCCGCCGCCGGTCAGTTGGCCCGCCATGTGCTACAATCCCTCGTCTCCCGCCCGCCCACACCCACTCGTGAGGCACCTGCTTGAAGAAA
>PEVN01000194.1:22390-22811 GCA_002779825.1 Armatimonadetes bacterium CG06_land_8_20_14_3_00_66_21
GGCATGGGGAGTGCCTTCAACCTCGGCTACTACACAATCTGGACCGCGGTCAACGGGCAGTCGTGGGGCAAGGCGCTGGCCGGAATCCAGGTCGTCACGCCGTCCGGGGCCGCGCCGTCTTGGTTGCGAAGCTTCGTGCGGGCAGCGACAGACACGGTGTTCATGAACCTCCAGAACTTCGTGATCGGCTTCGTCGACCCACTGGTGGTGCCGTTCCACAAGCAGCGGCGGTCCGTGCACGATCTCGTTGCCGGCACGCGGGTCATCCACGTCGCCCCACCGCGGAAGCGGGCGCTGTGGGTGTCGATTGCCGCGTCCGTGGTGGGTCCGGTGGTATTGGTCTTCGCGCTGATCCGGCCACTGGTCCTGCAGGCGTACTACGTGCCCAGTGAGTCCATGGTGCCCACGCTTCAGATCCGCG
>PEVN01000254.1 GCA_002779825.1 Armatimonadetes bacterium CG06_land_8_20_14_3_00_66_21
GAGTCTCTACGCAATATTGCGTATTTCTTCGGCGTCACTCAACGCCAGAAGCTGGCACGCTTCCTGAGTGGTGTGGCACTGGAGCTTCCGCCGGGCGTTTTCGAGCTGCTTCTCCACGGTGGAGGCGGAGCAGCCCCGCAGCCGGTCTCGCGCTCCCCGGTCTTCCACCGTTCCAGTCATCCATGCTTCCAGGTCCGTGTCCGCGTGGGCTTCCCTGCGTCCCGGCGCAGGCATCGAGCAGATTCGACCAAACCGGCATGCATCCTGCCGGAGCAGGAACTCGGTGCGACAGCCCGGCGTGCGCTTCGACGCCGACGTGAACACGCGGCAGCTTTGTGATACGATCAACCCCGGGGAACACACAAAGAGCGGCGAGCACCAAGGACACAAGCCGATGCGCCAACTCCCTTCTGAACCGATCATCGTCGACCTGACCGCCCTCGACCCAGTGCCCTGCCCCTGCGGCGTGGCCCGGCGGGGGCTCCTGCATCCCAACAACCAGCTCTGCAGCCTGCATCGGGTAACGCTCTCTGCCAACGCCCAGGTCCACTATCACAAGCGGCAGACCGAGGTGTACTACTTCCTGGAGGGCGACGGGCAGATCGAGTTGGACGGCGAGCAGCAGGCAGTGCGCCCGGGCACGGCTGTGCTCATCCCGCCGGGCGTTCGCCATCGCGCGATCGTGAAGCCCGGCGGTGAGATGACCCTCCTCAACTTCGTCATGCCGCCGTTCGACCCGGAGGATGAATGGTCTGAGTGACACCCCCAACCTGCTATTCCTCATGACCGACCACCAGCGCGCGGACAGCCTCGGCATGGTGCAGGCGGGCGTTGAGGTGACGCCTCAGCTCAACCGCCTCGCCGCCCGATCGTGCGTGTTCACCCGCGCTTACACCACTTGCCCGCTCTGCGTCCCCGCGCGGACGGCTCTGGCTACCGGCGTCTATCCGACTGCAAGCGGCGTGGTCCTCAACGACTTCGCAGGTAACCAACCGGCGGACGCCAGACCGGTTCACCAGTACCTCGCCGAAGCTGGCTACGACGTCGGTCACGTCGGCGTGCACCACCTCCGGCTGCGGCCCGAGCTGCGTGAGCGGGTGCCCTTCAGTCTGTGGATCGACGGGCGCTCGCACCAGCAGTACCTGGCCGAACGCGGCCTCGACGCCACCCCAGCGGAAGGCAGCGACTACTTCCAGACCCCCGTGTCGGAACTGGTCGACGGCGAATGGCAGGAGCGGGCGTACTCGAACACCAACGTCGCTCTGTGGGACGGTCCGGCAGAGGCGTTCCAGGACCTCTACTGGGCACAGCAGGCGGCGGACTTCGTCCGGGAACCCCACGACCGTCCCTTCGCGCTGTTCGTCTACTTCTGGGCGCCCCACCCGCCGTTGCGGCTGCCGGAGCCGTACTACTCGCTGTTCGCACCAGACCGGATTGACCTGCCGGAGAACGTCGGCAAGCCGGCCCGCGGCGAGCCACCGCGACGACGTGAAGCGATGCCCGCAAAGCTTGCCGAGGGGATCAGCGAGGAGCAATGGCGCCGCGTCTGGGCCGCGCACCTGGGGCTGGTGCGGCTCGCGGATGACGGCGTGGGGACCCTCCTCGGCGCGCTGAGCGAGGCAGGAATGGCGGACGACACGTTCGTCGTCTTCAGCACCGACCACGGCGACCATCTCGGGCAGCACCGGCTGTACCAGAAGATGGAGATGTACGAGCAGGCGATCCGCCTCCCCCTGTTGGTGCGCGGTCCCGGCGTGCAACCGCGCCAGGTGGAGGAAGTCGTCTCCCACCTGGACCTCTTCCCGACGCTCCTGGAGCTGACCAACGTTGGTGCCCCGGAGCAGACGGACGGGCAGTCGCTCAAGGGCGTACTGGAAGGCACCGAGTCACTGCCGGCGGACCGCGCCGTCTTCCTCCAGTACTCAGGCAACGCCGGTCTCGGTCCCCTCCGTCGGGCAGTCGTGACGCAGCGCTGGAAGTACGTCTACGCCCCCAACGACCAGCCGGAGTTGTTCGACCTGGAAGCCGACCCGCTGGAGATGACCAACCTGGCGGCTGACGCCGCGTACCGCGACGAGCTTGAGCGGCTGCACCAGTTGACGAAGGAGTGGGCGGCCGACCACGCGGACTGGGTGTCGTTCGGCTGAGTGGCATCGCATGGGACCACGCCGCCCGCGTTGACACCCAATCGCAATAGTGCTATTCTTGGACTGAGCTTGCAGCAACAAGGACGGTGACGATGGGGCTCCATGGCACAGACAGAGGTCATCTTCTTCGCCGACTCCGACGGAACTGCACCTATTTGAGTGGCTCGACGCCCTGCCCACGAAGGTGCAGACCAAGTGCATCGTGCGGATCGAGCGCTTGGCGGAGCACGGCCACGAGCTTCGGCGTCCGATAGCCGACTACCTGGGGACATTTTCGAACTACGTGTGCGGCACGGGAGTGTGAACTACCGCATGCGCTACTTCTTCCACGAGCAAAGGGCGGTTCTGTCTCACGGCCTGACCCAAGAGAGGGAAGTGCCCCGGCGCGAGATTGACTTGGCCCGCCGCCGCCTTGAGCAGTTCCGTCGGTCCCCACACCTCCACACCGATCGCGAGTAGGAGAGCGACACGGCAACTGCCAGGAGTCAACCGATGAGTGCAATCCGCAAGGAAACCAGCGACGCAGTAGACCTCCTCCACCGGCGCTATGTGAAGGATGACCCCAAGCGCAAGGCGGCGATCTCGACCGAGCGAGTCAACGTCGAGGTGGCGCAGATGATCTACGACCGGCGGACAGCATCCGGCCTGAGTCAGCGGGCATTGGCTGAGCTGATCGGCACCACCCAGTCAGTCATCAGTCGGCTGGAGAACGCTGACTATGAGGGGCATTTCCTCTCGATGTTGAACCGAATCGCCAGTGCGCTCGACTGCAAGCTGACAGGTGCCATGACACCCCACGACTCTGGTGACGATGGCCTGACAGCGTCACGTCCTCATGTTCCTCCCAAGCCGACCGCTCCCAGCCTCGCCGTGGCATAGCGGTTACTGTCGTCGTAGCGGACCCGGGGCCGACGGCGTCCGTGCACCTGGCCAGCAATCCCCGGCAGTTAGCGCGCTCACTCTCCTCAAAAGGAACAACCATGGCCCTCACCCGATCCCTGCTCGTAGCAGCGTCTGCGCTGCTCACCTGTTCCGTGCTCTTGACGCCGGCTTGCCGGGGTGAGCAGCCGGCCAGCCGGCCTGCCGCGCCCGCCAGTCCCGCCCTCGGCATGAACCTCGCCGGTCCCGCGGACTGGTCTACCGAGTTGCCCTTCGTAGACGTCTTCCGCCTGTCGCGCCCGTGGATCAGCCAGCGGCAGGGCGCCGGCTGGGGCAAGGGCCCGGAGCTGGCGCTCGACGAGCACGGCTGGGTGAAGAAGCTCGACGAGGGCTGCTACGCAGAGACGCCGTTGTGCACCATCGACGGCGGGCACTACCCCTCCGGCAGGTACACGGTGCTCTACGACGGGCAGGGCACGCTCGACTTCTGGAATGCAGCTTTGGCGGTGTCTCGCGAGCCGGGCCGGATCGCGATCCATGTGGACTCCTCCAAGGGCGCCCTGTGGGTCCGGCTGATGAAGACCGACCCGAACGACTGCGTTCGGAACATCCGCGTCACCATGCCCGGCTTCGAGGAGACCTACCGGAATGAACCGTTTTACCCAGTCTTCCTGAAACGCTGGAAGGGCGTGGCGTGCTTCCGGTTCATGGATTGGATGCACACCAACGGCTCCAGCGTCCGCACCTGGGCCGACCGCCCGACGCTTCAGAGCGCTACGTACTCGGCCAAGGGCGTGCCAGTCGAGGTGATGGTCGACCTGTGCAATCGCCAGCAGACCGACGCCTGGTTCTGCCTGCCGCATCTCTGCGACGACGACTACGTCCGCAGCTTCGCCAAGCTCGTGAAGGATACTCTCGATCCCAAGCTCAAGGTCTACCTCGAGTACTCCAACGAAGTCTGGAACAACATGTTCCCGCAGACCAAGTACGCCCAACAAAAGGCCGCCGAGCTTGGCATCGGGCCCAAGGAACGCCCGTGGGAAGGGGGCGGCAAGTACTACGCCCGGCGATCGGTTGAGATCTTCCGGATCTGGGAAGAGGTCTTCGGCGGCACCGACCGGCTCGTTCGGGTTCTGGCGTGGCAGGCCGCGAACCCCTGGTGGAGCGACAACATCCTCCTCCCATTCGAGGACGCTTACAGGCACGCCGACGCCCTGGCCATCGCGCCCTACGTCACCCTCTGCGTCCCGGAACAGGGCGCGGAACTCACCGCCGACAAAGCCGCTCAATGGTCCCTGGACCAGCTCTTCCAGCACGTGGAGACGAAGGCCCTGCCGGACAGCCTGAAGTGGATCGCCGACCAGAAGAAGATCGCCGACAAGTACGGGCTTGCCCTAATCGCCTACGAAGGCGGTCAGCACCTCGTCGGCGTTGCCGGCGGCGAGAACAACGACGCCCTGACCAAGCTCTTCCACAAGGCCAACGCCGACCCACGCATGGGCGCGCTCTACACCAAGTACCTCGATGGCTGGAGAGACGCCGGCGGCGGTCTGTTCTGCAACTTCTCCAGCGTCGGGAAATGGTCGAAGTGGGGCAGTTGGGGGCTGCTGCAGTTCGGTGATGAAGACGAGAGCAAGTCGCCGAAGTTCGTGGCGGTGAGGCAGTGGGCGAAGGCGCTGGGGCAGTCGGTGGCCGAACCGGGTGACGGGTAGGCGCTACCGCGCGTGCAGACCAGCATGTCGTCTTGCACCTCCCGTCTGGGCAGGCTGGGCTGTTCCGGGTCCAACAGACGGCGCGGACTGGAGTACGTTTCCAAAGGAGAACACACCATGAAGCCACGACAATCCATCCGACCACGCAGGGGAACTCTCTCCCCGGCGATCTTCCTCGGGCTCGCGTGGGTCGCGCTGCGCAGCCCAAGCAGCGCGACCGAGGACAAGCCGCTCATCGACTTCGGCGCCGCAGGCGTGGAGTCGTGGATCAAAATCAACGACGGTCAGTCGGGGGTGACGTACAAGGTCGTGGACAGCGCCAAAGGCAAAGCCCTGGAGGTGACTTGCGCGCCTGGCGAGAGCGCCTATCCCGGCATCGTGCTGCTGCCGGAAGGGACGGTGTGGGACCTGTCCGCCTTCGGGCATGTGGACGC
>PEVN01000226.1:0-152 GCA_002779825.1 Armatimonadetes bacterium CG06_land_8_20_14_3_00_66_21
ATCGCCGGCCGTCAGCACGACGGCTCCGTTGCCGCCGCTGGCGGCGACCTCGGCGTTGATCGTCAGGTCGTCCTGCGCCGCGCTGGCGCCTGCCGTGAGCACGATGTCGCCACCAGCGGTGTCGATCACGGCTTCGTTGATCGTCAGCGGGC
>PEVN01000226.1:260-5157 GCA_002779825.1 Armatimonadetes bacterium CG06_land_8_20_14_3_00_66_21
TGACGAAGATGCCACCTGCGCCGCTCTGGGCTTCCAGGTTGGTGACCGTCACGTCCAGCGGATTGAGCGCCACGCCAATGCCGTTGGACGCGACCAGGGCCAAATTCGTGGCGACAACGTCGTTCATGTCGCCGAAGCTGGAGTCGAGGATCGATCCCTGGGCGGCTGTAAGGGTCACGGTGTTGCCGACTCCGTTGGCAGCCACGATGCCGACGACCAAGTCGCCCGCGCCGACGCTGCCCGTGGTCAGCGTGACGTCGCCATTGGTCGCCGCGACATAGACCAGGTTCAGCCCGTCCTGCTCGCCGAGATTCACCGGTCCGGCCACAATCGCCTGGACCAAGGTCAGCGTGTTGATCAGCGTGTCCAACTGCTTCGTGGCGTCGGCGCCGGTGGTGCCGATGCCGGCAGGGGCGGTCATGAAGAGCGCGTCGCCGGTGATGAACGTGCCGTTGTCGTTGTCGTCATCGACGGCGCCGCTGGCCGCGATCAGCGTCACGTTGCCGCCCGTGGTGACGGTGTTCACGGTAACCGTCCCACCGGCTAAGACGGTCAGGAGCCCGGTGGCGGAGGACAGGTTTGTGAGCGTGAGGGCATCCTGTTCGTGAATGAACATCGGCGCCGCGCCCGCCGTGGAGGCGGTCAGGTCGTCGATCGCGGTGTCCAGCTCGATGCCAGTCTCGCCGTGAGCTACCAGCGTTCCCGCGGTCACGTCGATGGGATCGCCGGTCTGGTCAATGAGACCACCGGTCGTGCTGTTCAGCGTCACGGTCTGGCCGGGGGCGGAAATGGGCGCTTGGAAGGTCAGGTTGCCGGTGGTGGTCATCCCGACATTGCCGCCCGCGGTGATCCCGACCACGTCGGCACCGGAGGTGTCGGTGATGGTAGTGAGCGTCAGCGCGCCGGTGTTATTGACGAACACCCCGCCCGTACCGCCGTTGGCGGCGAACGTGGAGACCTGGGTCTGCAATGCGCCGGTGGCCGGCGGCGAACCGACCGCGGGGTCGGCTAAGCCGATGCCGTTGACCGCCTGCGCCAGGAACTCCGGCGCCACGATGAGTCCGCCGCCGTCTAAGATCTGGTCGCCGGCATCTAAGGACACCCAGGTCGGACTGGTGATGGTGCCTTTGACTGAGAGGTCGCCGGCCGCGGTCACGATGAACTCCGCGCCGGCGCCCGTAGCAGTCATGGTTCCAAGCCCGAGGTCGCCCGGCGCGTCGATGTAGAAGCTGCTGTCGGGTCTCAGACCCAGGTCCACGTCGAGTCGGGCGGCCTCGATGCCCAGCGAGAGCGAGGTGAGGTTCAAGGCCACATCTTCCGCGTCGATGGCCTGGTCGCGGACAGCCTTGGCATGGTCGCGGGCAATGGCGGCAGCGTCAGCGGACTTCTGCGCCACCGAGTACGACTCGTTAAAGGCATTGTAGGTCGCCGTTGCATCCGCGTAGTCCGCCTTCGCCGCCGTCAGCTCGGCGTTGGCTTGGACCTCCGCGTTGGCGGCCTCTTCGGCTATGGCCCCCAACTTGTCCGCGACTACCCCCGCCGCGTAGGCGGCCCAACCTGCCGCTTTGGCGGCCACGTCGATGGCCGCGAACGCGGCCATCGCGCCACCGTCGCCGGATAGTGGAATAGCTTGCGCGGCCCCCGCAGGGACCTCGGCGATGGCTGCAGCCGTGTCCAGGGCTTGGGCGACTCCATCCAGCGTCTCGGCAGTGATCTCGGCAGCGTCCGCGGCAGCACCTTTCGCCTCCGCCTCCGCAGCCGCGGCCGCGGCATCCGCCTCGGCCTTGTCCAACGCCTCCTCTGAATTGTCCTTCTGGACTTCCATGATGCCGGTAGCAGTATTGAGGGTCAGGGCCGTGAGCGCCTGGTCGTTCGCCGAGGAGACGGCCGCCGCGGCGTCGGCGATCTTGAACATCGTCTCCAGCGCGGCCTCTCGCTCCGTCGGCACTTCGGCCTGGAGCGTCACCGTGTTGCCGATGATGTTAGTCGCGGCACCGTTCCCGTCTAAGATCACGCCGTGCCTGGAGGCGACCGTCACGTCACCTGTGCCACCGGTGTCCAGGAGCCCGATGCTGATGTGACGGTCCGCCCAGATCTCGATCGCTCCGCCCGCCGTCCTGAGGTTGCCCACGATAGCCACCGCCCCGCTTTCATCCTGCATCCCGGCGCTGATGCCGATATAGCCGGTTCCCGATGCCGCGATGGTGTCGTTCGGGTCCAGGAACACGATGTTCCCGGACTCGGTAACGAGGAGGACGGAGCCGTTGTTGCCCAAAGTCGCTTCATTGTCCGTCATGTCGAGGACGGTGATCGACGCCGCCTGGACCCGCAGCACCACGTCCGGCTTTCCTTCCAAGGTCGCATCGGTGATGGACATGGGGCCGTCATTGACCATGGAGATGCCGGAGGCGCCGCCATCGGCTGACCCCAGCCGGTTCACTTTCAGCTCCAATTGATCGGCGTCCGTTCCCACGCCACCCGGGGCGGCAATGTCAAGCAGGTCTGCGGTGATGTTCAGCTCTGGGCCGTTGCCGTCGGTAATCTGCCCGCCCGCGCGGATTCGCACCTGATCCCCCTCGGCCTTCACCACCTTCAACACCATGTCGCCGCCGGCCGTCAGGAACGCATGGCTGCCTAACCCCTGGGCGATGACCTCTTCGACCGTGAGGTCATTGAGCTCGGTGATGAACACGCTACCGCTGCCTGTCTTGGCGCTGAGGGTGCCGACGTCGGTCTCAAGCTCGTCTGCTGACTCGCCGATCTGCATCGCGATCAGGTTGGCAGTACCGGCCGTGAGGTCCACAGCCACCGCGTCCCCGTCGATCAAGCTGCCGGTGCAGTTCAGCGAAACCGTGCGGTCGCCGTCGGCCCGGACACCCGAGAGCGTCAAGTCGCCCGCGACGGTGAGGCTGAGGTCGCCGCCCGTTGCCGTGGCCTCGGTGACCGTCAGCGGTCCTCGGCTGTCGAGGTACAGGCTGCCAGCGGCGGTGGTTGCCCTCGCCAGTGTTGTCGTCTGAAGATCGAAGGGGTCGGACGCTGTCCCGATGGCGGCCCCGGCAGCGAGCGTGACGGTGGCTCCCGTCACGTTCACCAGCACCCCATTGCCATCGAGGAGGGAGCCGCCGGCATTCAGCACGACTTCATCCGGCGCCTTCGCGGTCTTCACCGTCAGGTCGCCGGTGGCGCTTGACACCTGCACGTCGTTGCCCGCGCCCGTTGCTGAAGCGGTGACGGTTACCGCGTCCTCCTCGACCACGTAGACGTTCCCGCCCTTGGCGGTCAGACTCAGGGAGTCCGCCCTCGTCTCCAGGGGGTTCGCACTCGTGCCAATGCCCTTGTCAGCGGTCAGGGTCACCGCCCCGCCCACGACGTCGGCGGCGGCGTCGCTGGAAGACTCGAGGATGTCTCCGGTCGCCGTAAGCACCACCGAGGCCGTGCCGGCGTCGACCAGGCCAAGTTTGAGGTCGCCGCCGGTATTCGAAAAGGTGAACGTCGGTCCGGAGTACGACAGAATGTTGTTGACGTCGTTGAAGTCCAGCGTCCCGCCCAGGAACTGGATGTTGACCTTGCCGCTGTTGGTCCGCACGGTCAGCGAGGACAGACCGTCCGTCTCGGCGAGGTGAATGGCCGCGTCGGTATTGGTCGCCGCTGCCGTCAGGTGCGCGACCGTCGTCTCCACCGGGTTACTGCTGGTCCCGACTCCGTCCGCGGACGTGATCTCCGCCCGTTCCGCCACGATGTTCGCCGCCGGCGGCCCGCCGCTGGGATCATTCGCGTCAGTCACGGTCCCGAGGTTTGACTTGACTGTCACCGTGCCCCCCGCGGCGGTGATGGAGCCCAACTCCAGACCGCGAGAGCCGCTGGTCAGCAGGACGCTGTTGCCGCTGCCACCGGCGGTCACCGACTGCACCCGTGCCCCGTCGGTTTCGGTGAGGAACACCCCGCCGTTGACCGTGGTAGCGGTGATCTCCTCAACCATCGTTTCGAGCGGGTCGGCAGCCTGGCCAATCCAGTCCCTGGCAGTCAGGGTCAGTCGTTGGGCGAGCAGGTTGGACTCCACCTGGTTGTTGTCGACGATGGCGCCGCTTGGCGCATAGAGCTCGAGTCGGTCAGGCGACTTGACCGTGCCGACGACCACATCCCCCCCCACCGTGACCACGAGGTCACTGTTGCCGGAATACGCGCTCTCCCCGGAGGGCCAGATCACCACCTGCCCGTTCTGGCCGATCTGCGGCGTGTTGCCGTCCTCCTGGGCGAGGACGGAGCTGAGAATCACGTCGTCGACTTCGTCGACGAAGATGCCGCCATCGTAGGCGGTGGCGGAGAAGACCACAACGTCCGTGCGCAGGGGCGAGCCCGAGGTACCCACGGACCCGCCGGGGTGATGCGCCTTGTCCCCAGACCAATCTCGGTCGGGACCCGTGCGGTCGTCGGTGGTCAGATTCGTGGCCCAGGCGCTGATGTTCGGGGCTCCCCCACCGGTCGCAGCCGTGATCGAGCCGGCAACGGACTTGAGGATGACACTGCCGCCGCCGGCGTCCATGGCGCCGACCGGGAATCCGCCGTCGAGGTCCTGCAACACGAAGTAGCCGACGAAATCCTCCGGCAACATCCCCTGGACACTGGTGTTGGTGATGTCGGCGTGGACCTCCAACCACTTCTCGCCCTCGTCAATCGGCTCGCCGAAGGTCGCCTCTGGAGCGGTCACCACCAGGTTCAGCGTCCCCGCGATGAGCTCTTCCTGAGGCTCGAAGTCCTCGGGAACAAGCGGCCCCCAGTAGTTGGTGGCCGTCAAGGCCGGGTCTCCCGGCGTCTCCTTCACGTACCCGGCAGTGCTCACGGTGAGCGTCCCCGTGGTCTTTACCCTGTCCACGGTGATTCCCCCGACCGTGCCGTC
>PEVN01000226.1:5169-8676 GCA_002779825.1 Armatimonadetes bacterium CG06_land_8_20_14_3_00_66_21
TTCGTCCTGCATGTAGATGTCTGCGTTGATCTCCACCGTCCGCCCGGCCTGAAGCGTGAGCCTCTCGTCCATGCCTTGGGGACCCAGGGGAAACCCTCCCAGGGTCCAGAGGTTTGAATTCACTTTGATGTCGTTGTTGGCCCGAATCGTGACCGCTGCTGCGGCGCCCAGTAGAGTCGCCGGGCTGATGGTGGCGTCGCCGGACGGGTTATCAATGAACTCGTCCACCTCATCCAGGTCCGCCCCGCCGCCATCGGCGATGGTGACGTTCTTCGGGTCCAGCAGCAGCGAGCCGACCTCGCCGGCGGGCGCCAGCGTGTCGACCTGGGCCGTCAGGGACATGCCGCCGGCAGAACTGACCTCGATCAAGCCGCCGTCGCCACCCTGCTCGCCGCCGCGCGCGGTGAGCGTCCCGGCGACGGTGGCATTCGTGTCCGACCAGATATCGATGGTCCCGGCGCCGGAGTCACCCCCGCCGCTGACGTCAATGGCGGCGTCGGACGTGACCAGCGTCTGGCCGGTGGAGCGCAGCGAGACGGTGCCGCCATCGGCAGCGTCTGCGCCCTTCGCCAGGATCGTGTCGAAGTTGCCGACCTTGTTGCCAGTCATTGACACCTTGCCCGGTTGCGCGCCAGCTTCCGCGGCGGACACGTCGAGGGTGCCCTTGTTCTGGACGATGCCTTCTTCGCCGCCGACCAGCTTCACCTCGCCGCCGGCGTTGACGAGCGACTTGGCCTCGATGACGCCTTCGTTGTTGACCACGGACTTCACGACTGCGTCGGCAGCGTCGCCGGTGAGGACGACCTGACCGCCATCGTTCCTGACCGTGCCGGTGTTGCTGACCGCGGAGGTCAGCGGCTGGCCGTCGGGGCCGGTGACTTTCTTCAGCACCTTGCCGGAGATGTCGAACTTGATGAGCCCGTCGCCGTTGAAGTCCATGGTGAACCTGTTGCCCGCGCCCAAGACCACCTTGCCGACCTGGGCGATGATCAGCCCTTCATTGCTGACGCTTGGTGCAACCAGGAAGCAGAAGCCGTTCTTGGCGACCTTGATGTCGCCCCGGTTGATGACGAAGGAAGCGTCCTTCGCCGCGTCCTGCAGGAACTCGTACCTGCCCGCGAGGAAGTCGCTGTCCTTGATGCCGAAAGTGGTTGCCGCCAGCGACGCCACGTCCACCTTCGACCCGGGCCCGAACAGGATGCCGTTGGGGTTGAGCAGGAAGACTCGGCCGTTGGCGGTGAGCTGCCCCAGGATGCTTGACGCGTCGGCGCCAGTCACCCGATTGAGCGCAACCGAACCGGCGCCGGGCTGAAGGAACTTCACCAGTTCGTTGACATCGATGCTGAAGCCGTTCCAGTTGATGATGGCCTTGTCGGTGAGCTGGTTGATGCTCGTGGTAGCGCCGCTCTGGATGATGTTGGCGAGGCCGGCGGCCACCGTACCGCCCTGGGGTGCGGCCTGGACGGGCAGCCGCCCGCCAACGAGGCAGAGGGCGAACGCGGCCAGAAGCGCTGCGGGGTTCTTCATCGGGGAGCTCCTGTGGAGACGGATCGAGGGGCAGGTGTCACGTGTCATGTGTCACGTACCAGGTCGGCTGCCGTGCCGACCGGTGGCTCAGAAGGGTCTGCTTAGCTGGATGTATGGGACTGCCGTGCCGCCGGAGATTGGTTCTGAACCCAGGGCGAAGCCCAGGTCGGCGCGGAGGTTCAGGTCGTCGGGCAGGTTGGCGCGGACGCCGAAGCCCACGCCGAAGATGCTGTGGCTTCCGCTCTGCCCGACGCCGGGGCGCTTGGTCTTGACGGTGCCGTGATCGGCGAAGAGGGCAAGCTGGAATCGGTCGTGGTACTCGTTGCTTTCCGGCAAGGGCGAGAGCCGGGCTTCCAGGCTGAGGGTGAAGCCGTCGTCGCCGAGGTACGAAGACTGGGGGTGACCGCGCACCGAGTCGGCGCCGCCGATGCAGAACTGCTCGCCGACGACGAGCGAGCTTGTGCTGTACTGTCCGGAAAGCCGGCCGATGACCAGGGCCCGAGGGTTGAGGCGCTGGACACGGGTGAGGTCGAGGGAGAACTTGGTGAACTGGTCATCCGCGAAGGAGAAGCTGCGGCTGGACAGCGGATCGTCGTTGGCCATGCCGCCCAGGAGGGTGCCGAGCCCCTGCTGCACACTGACCGAGACGAAGTTGCGGCCGTTGTTGTGCTTCTCGTCGAGGCTAAGACCAACGCGCAGCTTGCGGATGCGGTCGTCGCTGGTGGTCGCCCCCAACAGTGACTGCTTGCTGTCGTCGACCTCCAACCCGCCTTCCAGCGTCAGCGACTTCATGCGCGACCGTTCGAGCGGTCGGGACACGCCAAGCCCCCAGGACAGCCCGCGGCCCTTGATGCCGAGGAGGGCGAACTCTTCGCCGACCTCGAACCGGCCGCCGCCTACGTGCGCAGACACCTTGGTGCCATCGCCGCGGACCGGCGTCGTGTACGTGAGGTCGCCGAACAGCAAGTCGCTGAGGTTCGTCCCAGCGACCACGCGCACTCCCACCGAGTCGCCGCGGCCGCTGACGTTGGGGACGACCACGCTGGGGGCAATGCGGTAGCGGCTGGACAGCCGCGTGCCGAAGTTGTTCACTTCCCAGGAACCCGTCGGCTCGTTGTTCTCGACCACGTTCAGGGCAATATCGGTAGTGCCGGTTTCCTTGCCGGCCTTGAGCACCGAACTCGCTTGAATGCCGGAGGTCTCATTGAGGAGAAGGAGCCCCCGCTCCAGGGATTGCAGCCGGATGGGTTCTCCGGGCCGCAGTTGGGAAAAGGCTTGGCGAATCCGCGACTCCCGGTAGCGCTCATTGCCGGCGACGCTGAGCTCGCCCAGCCTCCCTTCGAGGATGCGAAGCGTGACGTCGCCGCTCTGGAGGTCTTGCTCGGGGACGACGACCTGTGCCAGGGAGTACCCCAAGTCGTGGTAGTGCTGGGTGACCTGTGACGCCAGGATCTGCAAGTCGGCCAGCGAGAGGGTCTTGCCCTGCTGCGGGCCCGCAATCTTGTTCAGGGCTTCGTCATCCACCACGCTGTTGCCCGCGAACTTGATCCGGCGGACCACCCCCCGAGGCTGGTTCGCGGCCACAACGGGGGGAGTGTCATTCGCCGCTGGCGCTTGGGCATAGAGAACCGCCGGGAGCGGCGTTGCCGCACCGGTCTCGTAGAGCGCCCCCTTGAGCGCTGTGACATCGAGCGACGGGCCGCCAAAGTCGAGGGCGGCATTTGTGAGGCCGAGCTGCACGAACCCGGTTGGCCCGTAACTGAGCCACAGACCCACCTTGGACAGCCGCCGATCCCCGGCACGGCGGTCGCCCAGGCGCTCCGCCGCTAAACGGGCAAGCCTATCAGTGTCGTTGCGGGTTACGCCAGCACTCTCTGCGACCCGCACGGTCAGTACGCCGGCGCGAACGTCTTCCTCTGCCACCGACGCAGTCGCCCAGCGCCCGCTTGCCCGATAGACCTCCGCGACTTTCGCCGCAAC
>PEVN01000349.1 GCA_002779825.1 Armatimonadetes bacterium CG06_land_8_20_14_3_00_66_21
CGCCGTGCTCTGTGGGGCGAATCGTTCGCTGACTTCGGGCGTCCGCCTCGCCTCCGGGTCGCACTCCCGGCGCTGATGCGCCAGCACAGTCTCGAACACGCCCAGGTACTCCCCCGCCAGCTCAGCGGGCCCTCGCGAATCGGCATGCTCCCGGAGCCGTTGACACAGGTCCAGATAGGCATCCGGGTCGCGCCACAGCGCCGCCGTTTTCGCGGCCACCTCCTCCACCTTGTCCGTGTGGTAGACCAGCGGCTGCAGGTCCGGCGTCACGTCGAAATGGTGCGCCCAACTGGTGATCACCGGCCGGCACGCGCTCCAGCCCACCTGCAAGCTGGCCGAAGCGCACCACGCCGAATCGAAGTGGTGGTACAGCAGCCAACCTACGGAGTGCTCTGCAACCAGAGCCTGCAAGTCCCCGTCCGAAGGCCAGCCCAGGACCACGCGGACCTTCGTGTCCAGCCCGCGCCGCCACACCCCCGGCATCACCTCGCTCTCGAAGAACTGCACCTGCTCCGACCACGCACCCGGCACCAGCGCCGCGTGGATCGTGAGGGTGGCGTCGGGGAACTCCGCAAGCAGGAGCTTCAGCGCCTCCAGGCACTCCCCGTAGCCTTTCCCTTGACCGAGAATCCCCCACGTCACCACCCGGTGGCTCACCTCGTCCGGCAGCGCCGACAATGGCCGCGCCGTGGCGTGCGGAATGAAGGCCAGGTTGTCCGTGGTCCAGCCCTCGCGCAGTGCCGCCTCGAAGGCGCGCGGGCTGGTCAAGACCACCACGTCCGGTCGCCGATTCCTGGTGACCGGCTGCGGCTCTTTCGGCAGCGTGTGATACGTGACCACCACGGGGCAGACCGCCTGAATCTGCCGCAGCACCGCGTCCCACTCCCCTGGATCCCAACAGAACGACAACTCCTGCTGGAGGTTGACCACGTCGGGTTGGAGGCGCCGAACAGTCCTTGCCACTTCTGCCCAGGAGCGCCCCCGTTGCCAGCACCGCACCGTCTGCCCCGCCGGGAACTCTCCCCGCAAGCCGCCCGGTGGCACCCGCTCGCCCAAACACCACACCTCGTGTCCGAGCTTGCGCCATTGCTCCACCAGGCTCTCTGAGTAGACGCCGATGCCGCAGGGGTAGTCGAACGTGCTGACCACGGCTATGCGCATGCCGGAGCCGCCGCCATTGGGGCCTTCGGGAGGGCGTCGAGACAGCACCGGCGGCGACGGCCACAGATCCACATCGGAGCCAGCACGGCGTCTGGTGCTGCTGGGGGAGTCGCCCTCCGCCACGACCTCCTCTAACAACTCCGCCCACTGCTCCGCGCACCGGTCCCACGTCATCGTCTCCGCGAACTCGCGGCCGCGACGACCGTACTCGGCGCGCAGTTCCGGACTCTCGTACAGCTTGTGCAGCAACCCCACCAAGTGCTCTGTGTCAGCGATCGCAAGCGCGATATTGTAAGGACCGACGGTTTGCCGGTCCTTCACGCGGATGAGTTCCCCTCTGCCTCTCACGAGTTCCGTAACCGCACTGCAATCCGTGGCGACCACGGGCACCCCACATGCCATGGCCTCCAGAATTGGCAGGCCAAAACCCTCGCCCATGGTGGGAAGGGCGAAAACGTCGAACAGGCCGTAAATGGCGTTCAGATCATCTGCCGTTGCTCCTTGGACGACACTTACATTGCACGTTACCCCGGCATGTCTCTCCAAGTGCTCTCTGTGTATGAGCTCAACCAGATCGCTGCCTGCTTGATCACGAGGGTCGCAATGAAGATAGAGAACGGCGTTCGGCCTGCTCGCCAGGAACTGCTTGAAAGCTCTGACAAGCAGGGGGAGTTGCTTCCGAGGCTGGTTGCGGGCCACGCAGCCGACCACGAATCTGTCAGCCATTCCGAGGCCGAGGCGAGCTTCGTCTCTTCGGGAACCGAGCGATTTGAATGCAGCCGTATCTACACCCAGTGGAATAGTGCGCAAACGTCTTTCGGGGACGATCTTCTCCACCACTTGCGTGCCGAACGAAGAGCAGGTGACCACTTTGTCCGCAGTCCGCAATGCGTCCTGCCATTTCTCCGGCATCCCCTCACCGTCCAACGTGACTGCGGCGACCCATCTCCCGCTGCTTCGCGATTCCCTCGCCACCCAGTCCATCATCCACACGTCGCCACACGTGACCAGCACGTCGTGCTCTTCTCGCCGCAGTACGTCCTCCAAGGTCTCCCGTCCGTATTGGTCATCGCCGGGAAGGATGCGATAGGGGAACTTCGTGGGGTCGATGTCTTTGTGAGCACTGAAGCAGGCGTAGCAGGTGATGTCGACGTCATGTTGGCAGGCCAACCTCGGCAGCAGTTCGCGAGCCACTCGTGCCAGACCTGTATACAGCACCGGACTGTCGCTGACCCAGAGTAGTCTCGGTTTGCGCATTCGTCGCCTCCCCTCGACTGCTACTCCAAGCTGGCCCAGAAGCTATACAGCAGGTTTTGCGCTGGCACGGCTGGCGCGTTGCCCTGGAACGTGACATTGCTCATGGCCAATGCACCGCTCACGACGACGCTCCCGGAAGCGGCAGCAGGACCGAAACCTGGTATCGCTGCCGCACCACCAAATCGGTTTGTCGCGGGGTCCAACACAGTGAATGGTACGTCGATCAACGCCCATGCGCCCGCAGTAGATTCGTGGATCAGGCGGGCGCGCCAGACATTGTCAGCGTTAGGAAGCGGTTGGTTCGCGGTGGCCCCGCTGACAGCGATCCTGAACGTTCCCGCACGAGCATTCGCCGCGTTCGGGTCGAACCGCCAGTACGCTGGCGAGAGGTGGTTGAGAGGAATGTCGATCTCTGAAGCCTGGCCCGGTATTGCCAGGACACTAGTGCCACGTCGATCTGGCTGGCAGATGACGTCATCCCAGTGTTGGATCCAGGCATCATAGGCGAAGTTTCCAAAGGACGTCGGCAGATCGGATCCACATGCCGCGATCTCTCCTTGCACGGCCTCGATGCCTGTCCCGCCAAGGCGGAAGCGGTCCCAGGTACGTTCCACGAACTGCGGTCCTATGGCCGAGAAGTCATGGTCCACCAAGTGTTTGAAGAACACCGCGCGAGTATACGCATACAACTGGTGGCTGTCGTCCAGCCAGTTGTGGCTATTTGTATCGAGAATCGGGAACCACGCGCCAGGATAGGCGGCGTTGCAGACGCGGTAGATGTACTGATCGTTGTCGGGAAAGGCCCTACCGGGAGCCCAGTCGGCGGTGGACTCAAACAACCACTTCTGATCCGCGTAGTCGGCTGATCGACCGTATCGACACTGAAACATGTGAAGAAGCTCGTGGGCAGCTATGTGGTCCGCGAAGCTGTTTGGACGCGCCTCCGCTGTTGACAGACCGATGTTGTAGTGGATGAGCGAGTCATCGCCACCCACCCCCTTAAAATAGCAGACCCCCGTGTTGTCCGCGTTCGGATCCCAGAATCTGATGTGCTCCAGATTGAAGATCACAAAGCGTTGGTTATCGCTGTCAGTATATGCTAGCGCCCGAAAACCCCACGCGTTGTACGCATCACGAGCATCCTCCAGCGTCTGTGCTATGCGCGCTGCGTATCCCGCAGCAGGCGTATGGGGATCCCCGGCTGCCGAAGAGTAGTAGACTCTGCAGCCCTGCCCGCCGGGGTTACTGTCAACCGTGTCTCCCACCAACACGATCTTTATGGTGCCAGGAAACCAGTTACCTCCTACCGGATCGCGCCCGATTCCCCGGACAGTTACACCGCGCGATGCTCCCGTTTGAACATTGCAGGTCCACTCTCCTGCAGCATTTGTGACCCCCTGGTTGGCGCTGAAGAGGTCGTTAGGACCGGCAGGGGCGAACGCGCCCCAGCCATTTGCGCCATTGGCAGGTGTCCACAGCCGCAACTCAACTTGGATGTTGTTCAGTGGATTCCCAGCAGCATCTGTGACGCGTATGGTGATGTTGCCAGTGGCCCCGGCAGTCCTACACAATACCGGGTAGTATGAACTGTACTCAGAGTTCTGCCATAGGTCATCGGAAGAGGGAGTCCCCCCCCGTTGCTACGGGCACCAGAGCACCTCCTTGTTGCTTCCTACAGCAGACGGCTGTTGTTCTGCCTATTGGCCATCAGTGGAGAACACGTCATCGCCCGCGAGGACCATGTAACAGCCGTCCGGGCTAATCGTCATTGCGCGTGGTCCGACAGCCGCTCCAAGCATGTGCATGCGGTCCTCGCCAAATGCAGATGGTCGTCGCACTTGAGGCTCCAGGGTCACCAATTCGAGTTGCTCAGACGTAGCATCGTATGCAACCCACTTCCAGCGCACCTGCTGAGGAAACGCGTTGTCAGACAATCGGACATCGCCTGCGTATTCGAATGGGCGCGTTACCAATAGTATCCGGTTGGCGGTTCGTCCTGCCCACGCGCTTGCTGTGATCTCTATTTGCTCCGTCTCTTTGATGTCGTCAGACGCACCCCGAAGGAAGTCAGCAACTCTGGGATTGAGGTGAACGAATCTCCGCGTCGTGGTATCGAAGAGGTAGTACTGTGGAACCGAATCAATGGGCTGCAATGCGAGTAGAAGACGGCGGGAGTCTCCGGACCACTGTACAGACTCGCAGTTCGAACGTGGACCATACCGCGACGTCCCCTCAAGTAGTGGGTATCGGGCGTCGGTGCCCGTGTCCAGCGATTGAATGACCAGGACGTTTGGGTCATCACTGCCGCCTGTGTGATCCCACAGCCAGTAAGCAAGCTGCTTGGCGTCAGTGGATATGTCGACCGGATTGCCCAACGTGACGTCCGAGGCAACGGTGACGGCAGGCCTATCCCACGGCGCGCTGGCCTTGTAGAGTCGCCACTTGGCTCCGGAATCAACGGTCGCCGCGGACTCCGGGCGCCAGAAGAAGACCTCGCTGCCATCAGGGTTCCATTGAGGGAACTGTGCCCGTTCGCCAACCAGCCACTTCTTGAGTTGCGCGACGTCCACGACCCAGAGCTGCGATGTTTCGGCAGGGTCAGCCGGTTCTCGAGCTGCCCTGGAGCGGGAACTGGAGTACGCCAGATGAGTGCCGTCTAGAGACCACTGCAGACTGGAGATGTCTACGTCCCTTCCCGCCACGAGCCTACGGCCTTTCTCGCCCCGTGCGCCGCAAACCAGTATCTGCATCTGCGTGCCGTCTTCAGCTTCAAGTGTGCCAGCGACCAGCGGAGGTGAGGCCGCAGACAAGGCCAGTGGTCTACAATGAGCCTTGTCGGCGTGTGCAGACGCTCGAACCTGTGCACCCCACTCTATGCGTTTCCACGCGGTCGGCTTGCTGATTGCTGGTGCTGCCACAGAAACCATCTCC
>PEVN01000402.1 GCA_002779825.1 Armatimonadetes bacterium CG06_land_8_20_14_3_00_66_21
TTGCACACTTTGCCGATGGCCTGAGAGAACTGCATCAGCGCAGGGCAGAGCGATTCCGCCACGGTCTCGAGGTATAGCTCGCCGTCCTGTTCGCTCACGCCATTCTCGAGCAGGATGCGCTGGAGTATCTTCTCCTTGTTGGGCGTATCGAGATCGAAGGTGTAGGAAAGGCGCATCAGCGTCATGCCATGGTCCGACAGCCTTACTGGTTGGACGGCGGACAGGACGGCATCCTTGGGCAGGTCCAGAAAGACCTCCATCATATCGCCGTCCTCATGATACAGGGGCGCGAGAATCTGCTGCACGTGAGGTCTTCTCTCTTCAAGGCACACAAAGCTGCCAAACTGAGCACGTAGCAGCTCAATTGCTGTCATGAACACACCTCCTCTGCAAACAGGTCGCCCTGAAGCAGCCGCGGGAAATGCTGGGACCTGTCAGCCGACTGAACATTCACCGTTCGCAGGAAGTACCGCAGCGCGTCAGGGAAAGCGGCATACTCACAGGTGGGCTGGATGTGCCGCTCAACGCGGCGTCCTGCGTTCACGTCGTCAGCCGTGCACCGGTGAATGTGGCATTTCCCATGATGAGGGTGTACCTGGTGACCACCGTGCATGCCGTTGCAGCGCACGAGACAGAACCTTCCGGGCTCGTCTTTCGGCAGGTACTCAAGCCCCACGGAGAAATCCTCGGTGAACTCCAGGCTCTGTCGCATGAACGCTCGGAATCCATGGTTCCCGTCGAGTGATTCCAGTTCCATGTCGTTGCGCGAGTGCTTACCGTCCGGTTTCATCCCCTTGCGCGGAGGTTGGGAGATTCTCTTCGGGCAAGCGATGAGTTGCTCAAGAACCTCGTCCGTGTATTCCATGGTCGGCTCCCTTCACCAGGGTCATTCTCAGAGAGGAACAAGCGGTTGTCAACTGCCGCCATCCCTCGCCACGATGCCGGCTGGTTCTGGCGACTTCGGTCAGGATGCTCGTTCCCGCATCCCACGGGTCGCATATCTCCACGAGCGCCCAACGGATGCGGGCGGTGGCCGAGACCCAGACAATGGGCCACTGAACACCGAAGTAAGCATGCACCGATAGGTTGCGGAAGGCGAGGATGTCGGCCCACTCCAGCTCAGCGTGGCGCTCGCGGAACTCCTTGGAGAGGTGGGGTGCTGCTTCGCCGATGAGGATTAGCTTGAGCAGAACGGCGCTTTGCAGCATCTCGCTGCCCAGGAACGCGGTCTCCTCGACGCCCGTGAGGAACCGCTCGACCGCGTCCGCCGCCTCAACGATGTCCTGCAGGTAGAGCGCTTCAGACCGCATAGAGCACCTCGCGTTCGGCCAGCACCGTCTGCCGCAACAGCGGCTTCAGTCCGCCCTTGGGCACGAGATCGACCGAGCGGCCCAGCAACGACGACAACTCGCGCTGCAGTCGGGCCAGGGTCATGAGACCGACGCGGGTAGCGGGCCGGAACTCCACCAACAAGTCGAGGTCGCTCTCGGGGCCGAAGTCCTCGCGGAGCGCAGAACCGAAGAGGGACAGCTCGCCGACCTCGAAGCGTCGGCAAAGCGCCTCGACCTCAGAGAGAGGCAACTCCTGCAAGCGTAGTCTCATGGTGTCTCCTTGCGCGCCTCGACGAGGTCGCGGATCGTCTGCTGCGCCGCCCACGGGTCCCGCACCTCCACGAACTCCCACCGACCAAAACCGCCGTGGTTGTTCACCGCCGGCACCCAGAGGCTGCGCGCCGTCGCGACCTTCGCTTCCTTGTCGGTGTCCTTCTGACCCGTCACCTCGATGATGAGGTTCAACAGGTCGTCCTTGCCCTGGCCATCGTCGAGTCGGGCGAGGAAGTCGGGAATGTAGTTCCGCTCCTGGTTGTTGACCGTGTACGGGATGGTGAAGCCGAGGTTGTGGTTGCGGACGTAGGAGACGACCTCGGGCATCTCTTCCAGCGCCTGCGCCATCTTCTGCTCCCACGACTCGGTGTCGCCGACGACGTGGGAGACGTGGGACTTGTCGGGGCGGGTTTCGTAGCGCGGGCGCGTCGTCTCGAAGTCCACGTACTTCGTGGAGCCGACGGTGTCGTAGGGCCGCAGGATTGGCAGGAGCCGCTTCTGTCCGGGTGCGGAAGCAACGACGGCGCGGTAGATCCGGTCAGCGGCCTGGTGGGCAAGCTCGATCAACAGCAGCAGTTGCGGGAAGGTGTTGTCCTTGCAGTGGACGCACCCCGCGAGCCACTCGCGGGTGATCTGGAGGACCTCCGGGAAGCGCCAGAGCTGGACTTCGGAGTCGAAGCGGTGCTCGTCGGCGGCATGTGCCTGCACCGTTCCGTCTTGCCGGAAGTACTTCTCCAACACGAGCTTGGCGAGCAGGAAGGCGACCTCCTGCTCGCGCCGGCGGTGCAGGTCCTCCAGCGTGTGGATCGACGATTCGCCGACGATGGGGGCGTTCTCGGTCTTCGTCGGGATCTGCTCGGTGGTCAGCGTGAGCACGGAGTCGGCGGCGAACTGCGCGGCGAGGCGCTCCGCGCCCAACTCGTACCGGTAGCCCATGACGCGGGGGAAGGTGATCTCGCAGGCGAAACGCTCCTCCAGCGCCCGGACGCGCTTGGGCGCCGGGCCGGGCTGGGGGTCCGACGACCCGGCGCACGGGATGAAGGAGAACGGGACGCCGTAGACTTCGGCGTACTCGACGGGGAAGGCGTCGAACTCAACGGTGCTGCCGTTGAGCGAGAGCGTCTGCCGCTGGGCTGCGTAGCTGCGGCGGCGCAACCCCCGGCCCACGACCTGCTCGCACAGCAACTGGGTGCCGAATGCGCGCACGCCGAGGATGTGGGTGACGGTGTTGGCGTCCCAGCCTTCGGTGAGCATCGAGACAGACACGACGCACCGCACCTGCTCGCCCAGCTTGCCCGGTTTGCCGACGGTGTTCATGACTTCGCGGAGCAGGTCTTCATCGGTGAGGCTCTCCACGTCGCGGCCGGGGAACCGCTGACGGTACTCCTCCTTGAAGTCGGCGACCGCTCGCGCCGCGATCTTCTTGAAGTCGGCGCTCATTGCCTCGCCGGACTCAAGCTGTTGGCTGTCGATGAGGATGGTGTTCGGCCGCGGCCGCCAAACGCCGTCCACGACATTGCTGAACAGCGGCAGCGCGCCGGGGACGAGCACGGTGCTCTCGTCGGGCAGCGTGCGCTCCCAGCCGGCGACGTAGTCGTAGACCAGCTTGGAAACATTGGTGTTGTTGCAGACGACGATGAAGACCGGCGGCGTGGCGAGGGAGCCGTCCTCGGCTTGGGCGGCGACGCCCGCCCAGTCGGCGTGGTACTTCTCGTAGTTCTCGTAGAGGCTGCGGAGCGCCCCTTCCAGTTCCTTCGGCAGCGTGGGGCCCAGACCCGTCTTGCTCTCATCCACCGTTTTGCGTCCCTTGCGCGGCAGCCCCTCGCGGATGAGCGGCCAGATGTTGCGGTAGGTTGGCAACACGCCGCGCATGGTGTTGTCTTCCACGGGGACGCGCGGCACCTTGACGATGCCCGACTCGATGGCGTCGATCAACGAGAAGTCGGAGGCGACCCACGGGAACAGCGTTCCTTCGTCGTACCCCGAGCCGCGAAGGAAGAAGGGCGTGGCCGACAGGTCGTAGCAGACGCGGATGCCGAGCTTCGCCTTGACCGCCTCCAGACCGCTGATCCAGACGCGGGCCTCCTCCTCGCGCTGCTGGGCTTCCTTGCGGTCATCACCCGTCAGTTTCTCCGTCTCGCCGTCCGGCTTGCGCCGGTAGCAGTGGTGCGCCTCGTCGTTGAGCACCACGATGTTGCGCTTGTTGCCCAGCTCCCGGCAGACGCGCCGAACCATTTCGCCGGGCGTCTCGGTGAAGGCGGAGGTCTCGCCCTGACGGCGCGTCCCGCCGGACGCGAGGATGTCCTTGGTCAGCTTGCCAGCCGACATGCGCTCTCGCTGCTTGAAGGCGTGGAAGTTGGTGATGAGAATCCGCGCCTTGCCCAGCTCCTCCCTGAGGTCCGGCGGGACCAGATCGTGCTGGCGGTAGAAGTTGGCGGGGTCGCTGGGCAGCAGCACCCGCAGGCGATCGCGGATGGTGATGCCGGGGGTGACGATCAGGAAGGTGTCGGCGAAGCGCGCGTCCTGCCGGTTGGCCAGCTTGTTCAGGAGCTGCCAGGCGATGAGCATGGCCATGACGAGCGTCTTCCCGCTGCCAGTCGCCATCTTGAAGGCGAGGCGGTACAGCAGCGGGTTCGCGCTGTCATTCGCTGCGCGGAGGGCGTTCTCAAGCCATGCGTCGCCGTGCTTGCCGGCGACTTCGGTGAGGTAGATCGCCGTCTCCAATGCCTCGAGCTGGCAGAAGAACAGCTTGCGCTCGCGTTCGGAGCGCTGCCAGTACTCCAGGAGGCGCGCCGTGGTCCTCGTGGTGGCCGAGGTGTAGACGCCCTTGCGCCAGAGCGCGACCCGTTCGCGGACTTGGTTGATGAACTGGTTCTCCTGGAGCCGGTCCTCAGTCCAGCCGTCGGCGTCGAAGGATAGCTGCTTGCTCTTCTTCTTCGGTCGCGCGATGGGGACGAAGTACGCGCTGACTCGGCGGCCCTCGACGATCTCGTCCGTGATCCCGTCGTCGTCGAACTGAAAGTGGCGCAAAGGCTCCTCGAAGGGGGAGTTGATGACCGGGTTCTCGATGACAACTTGTTTCATCGGCGGCTGTACTCCGGGCGGTGCGGTGCATTGTACGGGCAGGCAGGGGTTGCGTCAACGACTTGGCGGAGCTTCCACGGGTTGAGGTAGGCTCTGTCGCTCCACATGCCTGAATGACGCCGCCCGAGGGCTGGCACTCGCCAAACGAGTCCCACACCCCCAAGCACCGCGTTCGCGTTGGAGGGGTGACATGAGTCCAGAATAGCAAGCCCCTCGTGCGACTTGCATTCTTCCCTTGCTGGTCCCAGCGGCGTTGTCCTGCTGCCGCCTTCCCGCCGCCTCCGCCGAGACACGCGCGCCAACGCGTGGGTTCACCAAAGGCTCCGTGACCTTGGCGGCCACGGCTACGGCCGTAGCTGCGCGCGCCAGCGCGTGAGTCCACCGGGGACTCCTTCCAAGTGGGAGACGGAGTGAACGCCGTAGCTGCGCGCG
>PEVN01000496.1 GCA_002779825.1 Armatimonadetes bacterium CG06_land_8_20_14_3_00_66_21
ATGCCGGCGCGAGCCACGTCATCGTGACCTCCTACGTGTTCCGCGCGGGGCGGATCGACAGCGACAACCTGCGGCGGATGGTGGAGGCGGTCAGCAAGGAGCGGCTCGTGTTGGACCTCAGTTGCCGGAGGCGAGGCGACCGGTACCTTGTCGTCACCGACCGGTGGCAGCGGTTCACCGAGGTCGAGGTGAATCGCGCGAACTTGGAGGCGCTTGCCCGGCACTGCTCCGAGTTCCTCGTCCACGCGGCCGATGTGGAAGGCAAGCGGGAGGGCATTCAGGAAGACTTGGTGGCGAGTCTCGGCGAGTGGAGCCCCGTACCGACCACCTACGCCGGCGGGGCCACGTCGTTAGCCGACCTCGACCGGGTCAACGAGTTGGGCGACGGCCGGATCGATCTCACCATCGGCAGTGCGCTGGACCTCTTCGGGGGCGACGTTCCCTACCGCGACGTCGTCCGCTGGCATCGCGCCCGGAACCCGGGATCGGGTGAGCCTCCCGCCCCGTGAGGCGGTTCGGCGAGCCGCTGCGGCGCTACAGCAGCGGACTCTCGACGACACAGTTGCCGCCCCGCGCCTTCGCGTCCAGCCTCAGCGCGCGAGCGGCGTCGACCAGTTCCACTTCGTCGCGCATCGCGAGCCGCGAGTACGGTGCCCCGCCGATGCTGACGGTCAGTCGCGTGGGGCCGTCGGGTGCGTCGAGTGGCGCTCCGCCGATGATTCGGAGAACTTTCTCGGCGACGACAACGCCTCCGGCGAGGGGCGTATTCGGCAGCACGGCGAGGAACTCATCGTCACCTGCTCGCGCGACGAAGTCCACGTCTCGGACGACCCGATAGAGCGTGTGGGCCACGTGGCGCAATGCCTGGTCGCCGAAGTCGCAGCCGTGCCGCCCATTGAGCGCCGCAAAGTCGTCGAGCCCCACGCAGAGGCACGACAGCGGTTCGTGGTAGCGGCGCGCGCGCTTGAACTCGACTTCGAGGCGCTCCATCAGGTACTCTCGATTGAACACGCCCGTTACGTCGTCAATCCGTGAATCTCGGTGAGTCGGCTGCTCTGCTGCCATGGGTCAGTCTCCCAAAGTGAGTGTGGGCATTCTACCAAATCCGGCGGGAGCGCGGCAGCCGGCAAGGGGATTGAGGGTCTGCCGTTGCCGCAGTACAATGGCGCCGCACTTCCCCCAGACGCGGAGGCAAGCCATGACCCCTCGCGAGATCATCCAACGCAACCTCAACCGGACCGATCCTGAACGGATCGGTTTCTCGTTTGACGGCGGCCGACTCAACGACTTCGTAGGCTGCGGACTGGGGCCCTCGACGACGTACCAGCCGCGTCGCTGGAGGGAAGGAAACGTCGAGTACCACGACGACGAGTGGGGCAACGTGTGGCATCGGTTGGTCGATCGCTCGGCGGGCGGCGAGATTTTCAGGCCGGCCCTGGAGTCGTGGGACCTGCTGGCAGACTACGAGCTGCCGGACCTCACCGCGCCCGGCCGGTTCGACCGGGCGCGGGAGGTGTTCGCGGCCGACGGCGGTCGCTTCCGCGTCGCCTCGATCCCCGGGTTCCCCTTCGCCATCTGCCGGTACCTGCGGAAGATGGAGGTCTACTTCCAGGACCTGCTCCTGCATCGCGCCGAGATCGACCTACTGCACGAGCGGGTGACTTCGCTCCTGGAGCAGGTGATCGTCGGCATGGGTGAAGCCGGCGCCGAGGGCCTCACCTTCTGCGAGGACTGGGGCATCCAGGACCGACTGTTGGTGAGCCCGACCCAATGGCGCGAGCTCTTCAAGCCGCTCTTCCAACGCCTCTGTGGCGCCGCGCACGAGCACGGCATGGCCGTGCTGATGCACTCCTGCGGCTACGTCTGGGACATCATTGACGACCTGGCCGAGGTTGGCGTCAATGCCTTCCAGTTCGACCAACCCGCCCTCTACGGCATCGAGCGCCTCGCCGACAAGCTCCAGTCGCTCGGCTGCTGCCTCTGGGCGCCCGTCGACATCCAGAAAGTCCTCCCCACCGGCGACCGGGACTACATCGAGGCCGAAGCCCGGAAGATGGTGCGACTCTTCGGTGGCGACCACGGCGGCTTCATCGCCAAGAACTACGGCGACCTCCACGGCATCGGCGTCGAGCCGGAATGGGACGAGTGGGCGTATGAGGCGATTGTGGAGGCTGCGAGCGGTGGCGGGAGGTAAGGACGCGAGGGACGGCAATAACAGCACGGACCCGCGCGAATGCGGGACTGCGAACAAGCACCCGGAGAGACCAAATGCCAACTCAGCTTCCCCAGCAAACCCACCCCGTAGACTTCTGCGTTGTCGGCGGAGGGTTGGCCGGCATGTGCGCGGCCCTCGCGGCGGCGCGGCACGGCGCGAAGGTCGCGCTGATGCACGACCGGCCGGTTCTCGGCGGCAACGCTTCCTCGGAAATCCGCATGTGGGTGTGCGGCGCCCAGGGGGAGAACAACCGCGAGACGGGGATCATCGATGAGATTCACTGCGAGAACCTCTATCGCAACCCAACTCAGAACTACTCGCTCTGGGACAGCATTCTGTACGAGAAGGCGCGCTTCGAGCCGAACCTGACGCTGCTCCTCAACTGCTCCTGCAACCGTCTCGACATGGACGGCGACCGGATCAAGAGCGTGACGGGCTGGCAGACAACCACCGAGACCTGGCACACGGTGGAAGCGAATGTGTTCGCCGACTGCTCCGGCGACAGCATCCTGGCGCCGCTGTCGGGGGCGGAGTTCCGTATTGGCCGGGAAGCGGCCGCCGAGTTCAACGAAGACATTGAGCCGGCGGAAGCCGACCGGAAGACCATGGGCATGAGCTGCCTGATTCAGTCGCGCGAGACCAGCAAGCCGCAGCCGTTCACCGCGCCATCCTGGGCGAACAAGTACCTGAGCTGCGCCGACCTGCCCCACCGCGGGCACGACTTGGGCACCAACTTCTGGTGGATCGAGCTGGGGGGCGAAGACGACTCGATACACGATACCGAACGGCTGCGTGACGAACTGCTCAAGGTTGCTTTCGGGGTGTGGGACCACCTCAAGAACCACTGCCCGAAGACGCCCGCGGAGAATTGGGTGCTGGACTGGGTGGGCTGCCTCCCTGGCAAGCGCGAGAGTCGGCGCTACGTGGGCGACCATGTGCTCACCCAGAACGACATCCGCGCCGAGGGCCGCTTCGACGACCTCGTTGCCTATGGCGGCTGGTCGATGGACGATCACCACCCCGGCGGCATGCGCTACCCGGGCCCGCCGACGATCTTTCATCCCGCGCCCTCGCCCTACGGAATCCCGTACCGGTGCCTCTATTCGCGCAACGTCGAGAACCTGCTCTTCGCCGGCCGCAACCTCAGCGCCACCCATGCCGCCATGAGTTCCACTCGCGTCATGGCGACTTGCGCCCTGCTCGGCCAGGCGGTCGGCACCGCGGCCTCCATCGCCGTCGCCAATGGGTTGACTCCGCGCGGCGTCTACCAGACGCGAACCGGCGAGCTGAAGCAGACACTGATGGAAGACGACTGCTACCTCCCGTGGAACCGCCGCGAGCTGCCCGCACTGACGAGGGAAGCCGAGCTGACCGCCTCGACGGGCGACCCCGAGCCGCTGCGCAACGGGCTCGACCGGCCCATTGGCGGCGCAGACAACGGCTGGCGCGGGCCGCTGGGCTCCTGGGTGCAGTACGCCTTCCCGGCGAAACGGAAGGTCAGCCAACTTCGCTTTGTCTTCGAGGGGAACCTCAGCCCGCGCGTCCGCGACACCCGGTGCAACTACCCGCTCGACCCGCCGCCATTTGCCGTGCCCGCGCCGATGATCCGCGCCTTCCGCGTCGAGGCGACGGAGGGCAGCGGCGTCTGGCAGGTCGTCGCGCGGGAGGAGAACAACTACCAGCGCCTGGTCCGCCTCGCCGTCGACCTGGAGACGGCTGCCGTCCGGTTTGTGCCGGAGGCCACCTGGGGAGCAGACGGGGCGCACGTGTTTGCTTGGGACGTGAGGTAAAGCCGTCTGCGGCGCCCGACTGCGCCTTCTTGCTCCTGACCAACACGACCGACCGTAGCTGCACCCGGCTGACTTGCGCCGGCGACCAGGCTCGTGCACGCGCCACGTGAGCAGTTGCCCGCCCAGTCCCTCAGCAGGGGACTTGCGCCCTTGGCACCCTCTGCCCGGGCTCGGTCTGGTGGAGGCGCCGGTACCGCTCGACCTCAGCCGCGTACCTCTCGTTGTAGCGCTTCAGATGCTCGATGTACCTGCGTGCATCGTGGCCGCACTCGGCGGACATACGACACCGGCTCTCTCGGATCTCCTGAATGACCTCTTCCGTTGTGGTCATGTAGTCGGTTCACCTTCCAGTAGTTGCAGGGGCGTGACGAGTTCTGGGACGTGTAGACCCAGTAGGCTGTTGACCCGACGGATGTGGGCGAACTTGTTGGCATTTGCCAGATGCTGGCAGTTCCACGTCAGCAAGTAGTCGAACTTGTGGACGGAGGCAAGCGCGAGGTGAAGGGCATCGCCGAGTGGGTCGCGGGGCATTACTCGGTGCTTGACGCAGACCTCCACGACTTCAGTCGTCTCGTCCTCAACGGGGAGCGCAGGAAGCTCACGGGCCAGGGTCAGAGCGTCGTCGCGGTGAGGGAGTGTCCCGGCGTCAAGCTCCGCAAGCACTGCGGCGCTCGTAGCGCAATCGTAGTGCTTGCGAGGGCCGTCCCACCACTGGCGCGTCCACTCGCGCATGGCAATGACAACCGGCGCGTCGCGCTGGTCGTGGTAGAAGCTGAATAGCGATGTCTCGACGTACACACTCGGTTTCATCGCGGAAGCACCCAGGAGAGCAGACCTGCCGTGCACCAGCGCGAACTCAAGCTAGGGGCGCTCGACGGCGTGCGGATCTCGTCCCTACGTTGAGCAAGATACACCTCGGCAAGCTGCTTGTCAACCAATCGCCAACGAACCAGACGCAGACCGGGGTCGCGTTCCCGGCCGGCGACCAGGCGGAAGCGCAACGACGGGGCACGCGACGACGTGGATCCAGTACCCGGGGCACCCCCACTGCCCCCGTGCCTCCGGGGAGCTTTGGTGCTCCTGCCTTGGCCGCCCAGCCCCGGCTTCCACCTCCCCGTTTGACCCCGCCCCTGCCTTGCACTACAATCGCGCGTCACCACGAGGAGGATCCTGAATATGCGTTTGGCAACGTTCACTCACGATGGCAGAACAAGAACCGGCCTGGTTGCGGGCGACCGGGTCGTCGATCTGAACGCCGCTTCCGGCGGCGCCGTGCCCACGTGTATGCGGCGGCTGCTGCGGGAAGGGCTGTGCGCCTTCGGCGACCTGTCGGCCTTGGCCGAGAAGACCTGCTGCTCGCTGGCGCTGGCCGACGTAAAGCTCGAAGCGCCAATCCCCAACCCCGCCAACCTGGTGTGCCTCGGGCTCAACTACGAGGACCACGCTGCCGAGACGAACACGAAGCTGCCGGAGAAGCCGCTGCTGTTCGGCAAGGCGACCAGCTCGATCACTGGGCCGTATGACCCGGTGGTCTACAACCCGCTTGTCGAGCGGATGGACTACGAGGTGGAGCTGGCGCTGGTCATCGGCAAGACTGCGAAGGCGGTTGCTGCTGCGGACGCCTACGACTACATCGTCGGCTACACCTGCTTCCAGGACATCAGCGCGCGGTGTTGCCAGTTCGGCGACGGGCAGTGGTTCCGCGGCAAGAGCTTCGACACCTTCGGCCCGATGGGACCGTGGCTCGTCACCAAAGACGAGATTGCCGACGTACACAACCTGAACATCTCCTGCGCGATCAACGGCGAGGTGCGGCAGAGCAGCAACACGAAGCACCTCCACGCCAAAGTGCCGGACACCGTCGCCTACGTCAGCTCGTTCATGACGCTCCAACCCGGCGACGTAATCTCCACGGGCACGCCCTCGGGCTGCGGCGAGTTCGTGGACCCGAAACGCCTCCTGAGCGTCGGCGACGTAATCGAGACCCGCGTCGAACTGATCGGCGAGTTGCGTAACGAAGTAGTGGCCGGGTAGGCCGCTGGCGCGGTGGACCCATGGAGTGTCGGAGTGGTGGAGCAATGGAGTAGCGCCGGGTCCGTGCGCGGCCGGCCCCTCACTCCACCACTCACCACTCCACCACTCACCACTCCCGCCGTCGTGGACACGTCAGTAGCAGTCCCCTTCCCATGATCTCACCCGCCGACACGACGAGCCCTCCCTCCCGCTACGTCCGCGGCTTGACGGTTCGGTCCTTCCTGATCGGTTTGGTGTTGCTCTTCCTGAGCGTCCTCTGGGTCCGGCAGGTCGAGCTGATCACCTTCACCTGCCAGATCACGGAGTCGATCCCGCCGATCCCGGCGATTGCGGTGCTGCTGCTCTTCCTGGTGCTGCGACCGTTGCTGCCGAAGCTGGGCGGCTGGTTCAACCTGAGCCGGGCGGAGATCGGCGTCGTCTTCCTGTTCGTTGGGTTGGGCAGCCTCATGTCGGCGGTCGGCGTCACACAGGCGATTCTCCCCTACCTCACGGTGCCGTTCTACTTCGCCTCGCCGGAGAACGACCTCGGCCAACTCGCAGCCAACCTGCCGGACTGGCTCGGTCCGCGCTCCCCGGCGACGATCCTCGGCTTCTATGAGGGCTCGCCTGGCGGCGTGCCCTGGGGGGAGTGGGCGCGACCGCTGGCCGTCTGGGGCGCGTTCCTTATCGCCTACTGGTGGACGGCGTTGTGCATGTGGGCGGCTGTGCGCAAGCAGTGGACGGAGCGCGAGCGGCTGACCTTCCCCTTGCTCTACCTGCCGCTCAGCCTCACCGAGACCGAGCGCCCCGACGACGGCGCGCCGCCGTTCTTCAAGAACCCGCTCACCTGGGTGGGCTTTGCCGCCGCAGTCACCTACAACGGCTTCAACATCTTGCACGCGCTCAACCCCAACGTGGCGGCGTTGGGCGTGTACTATCCGCTGGGGTCGGTCTTCACCGAGCGCCCGCTCAGCGCCATGAGCGGCATGCAGATCTGGTACCGGCCCGAGTTAGTGGGGTTTGGCTACTTGGTGTCGTTGGAGATCCTGTTCAGCACCTGGGTCTTCTACCTGCTGGAGAACGGGGCGGCCGTCTTCGGCGCGGCGCTCGGATACGACCGGGCCGGGTTCCCCTTTGTGGTAGAGCAAGGCATGGGCGCTTACGGGGCCACGGGGCTGTTTCTGCTCTGGATGGCGCGCCGGCAGCTTGCTGCCATGGTAAAGCGCGCATTGGGGATCGGTGCGTATGAGGGCGAGCGCGAGGAACCGCTGACCTGCCGCGTCGTGGTGTTTGGCGGTCTCGCCGGATTCGCGTTCCTGGTGCTCTTCGCTCGAGCCGCGGGCATGAACGGCTGGGTCGCCCTGGCGTTCTTCGCCTACCTGCTGCTGTTTGCATTGGTCTACGGGCGTATCCGCGCGGAGACCGGCACGCCGTCTGTCTGGACGCTGTCGCACTCCAACGGGATGTCGCTGCCCTTCTACACCTTCGGCTCCGACTTCTTCAAGTTCGGCGGAGGCATCCAAACGCTGAGCCTCTGGACCAACTTCTTCTTCCTGGTGCATGGCGGCTTCTTCAACCAGTGCACTGCCTACGGCATCGAGAGCTTCAAGCTGGCCGACGAGATGCGTATGCCTCGCCGACAGATGGTCTACACCTCGCTCCTGGCGGTCGTCCTCGGGCTGCTGCTCGCCTACTGGATGTTCCTGACCACCTACTACAAGTACGGCGCCAACGTGTTGGCGGGCGGGCAGAGCGACCCCATGGGCGGCGTCCGCATCCGGTACTGCCTGCAAGCGTGGCAGCAGACGGCCGGCTACCTGAAGACCCCGCGGCTGCTGGAGTGGAACCGCAACGCCGCCACCGGCGCCGGCTTCCTGCTGACCCTGGGCATGATCGGGGCTCGCGGCGCGCTGCTGAAGTTCCCGCTCAACCCCCTGGGCTACATTCTCGCCACCATCATCGGGTCCCAAGTGTGGTGGGCGTTCCTCGTCGCCTGGTTGCTCAAGTCGCTGGTGCTGCATCTGGGCGGCGTCCAGCTCTACAAGAAGCTCATCCCGGCCTTCGTCGGCCTCGCCCTCGGGCAGTTCTTCGCGGCCGGAATCGTCTGGGGCTCCATCGCCGGGCTCTGGCCCCACGCGCAGTACGTCGTGTGGTTCACGTAGGGCGGCGGAGCCGCTTTGGGTTTGGTGGAGTAGTGGAGTTGTGGAGTAGGGACGAACGGCGCCAGTGCTCCGCCACTCCCCCACTCCCCAATCGGCGCCCTCGGCACTTGGGCTATAATGAAACTCTTCGCGCAGTCCTGCGCGAACGTTGTGCTGAGGTACCCACCGGAGACCCCGGCGGGCTGCGTCCGAGGTGTTGTATTGCTGAACTCGAAGCCAAAGCCGAAGCCAAAGGGGAAAGTCCAGTTGACTTGCGATGTGGAGCGGGGCGCCCAGAAGGGGATCGACTGGATCACGTTCTTCTCCGGGAAGACAGGCGAAGTCTACGACATCATGTTCACCGATCCCCAGGGCGTGTGGGTGAAGGCCAAGTCCTCCCAGGTGCCCATCAAGCTGACCCCTGACGAGTATGTGCAGGTTGGGGGCCCGGCAGTGCCCACGCGGCCACACCTCCGGCTGATCTGAGCCCTTCCGGACCAGCTTCCGGCGATCGGCAGCCCGCATGCTTCTCGGCGTCCTCTCCGACACCCACGTTCCCTCCCGCTCCCGCTGTGTCCCTGCCAGTGTCCTGCGCGCCTTCGAGAAGGTCGACCTGATCCTCCACGCCGGCGACCTGACCACCGACAAAGTCCTCGACGAGCTGATGGCCGTCGCCCCCGTCGTCGCCGTGCACGGCAACATGTGCGACGCGTCCGTCTTCTACCTGCTCCCCGAAGCCCGCCTCGTCACCGCCGGCAACTTCACCATTGGCCTCACCCACGGTCACCGAGGCAAAGGCCAAACCACCCCCGCCCGCGCCCGCCTCCGCTTCGTCGCCGACCACGTCGACTGCGTCGTCTTCGGCCACAGCCACCAGCCGACTAACCAAGAAGTCGGCGGCATCCTGCTGTTCAACCCAGGCTCACCGACGGACAGGCGCTGGGCGGCGGCGCGGACGTACGGGATTCTGCGGGTGGAGGAGGGGATTGAGGGGGAGATACTGGAGGTCAAGGAGTGAGGCGGGGACCAGAAAGGAGGCTCGCCGAGCACCACCAGGCGGATGGGCTGGCGTCGGTAGGAATCCCCGAGTTGGCGGCAATCTTCGCGTTGGCCGCCCGCGCCGTCCAGCCGGACGGAGCGCTCTGCTTCGACCACTGGACCTGGGAGTACCACCTCGGCCTCGACTGGTTCCCCGGCGAGCTGTTCAACGGTCTGATTCCGCTCGCTCGCGAAGTCGCGTTGTCACTTCCGGTGGCCCTGGAGGAGACCACACCGGAAGGGCTTGACCGGCGGTGGTGGATGGTGCTGCGCAGGACGTAGAGCCCCGCCACATTTCGGCGGACGCGGCGACGTCGGCTCGAACAGCGCCGCCGGTCTTCCACATGACACATGACAGGTGACACACCACACGTGACACACCACACGTGACCCTCTCAGCAGGAGCTCAGCCATGCAATACCTGATGGGAATCGACCTCGGCTCAACCAGCCTCAAGGCGGCGATCTACGACCTCGACGGCAATCTCGTCTTTCTCGGCACGCGGCCGACCGAACGGACGAACCCGAGTGCTGACCATCCGGAGTGGACCGTCTACGAGCCCGAGGCCATCTGGCAGGGCGCCGCTGCCGCCATCAAGGAGGCGGTGTCGCGACTGGCCGATCCGGCCGAACTCAAAGGCGTCTCCGTCACCGGCATGGGGATGGACGGAGTGCCGGTCGACGCGGGCGGCAAGTGGCTCTACCCGTTCATCAGTTGGCTCGACCCGCGCACCGAGCCGCAGTTGAAGTGGTGGCTGGACAACATCGGCGCCGAGGCGACCTTCGCCATCGGCGGAAACACGATGTGGTACTTCTGCACCGCGCTGCGAATCCTGTGGATGGCGGAGCACGAGCCGGAACTCCTGAAGCGGACGCACAAGTGGGTGTTGATCGAGGACTTCCTCAACCTCATGCTCTGCGGACAGTTCGCTACCGACTACACGATGGCCTCGTGTACGCTGCTGTTCGACCAGCGTCGCCTCGACTGGTCAACCGAGCTGCTCTCCCGGGCGGGGATCGACCGCAGCCTGCTGTGCGACGCCAAACCAAGCGGCACGCTGCTGGGCGAGGTGTCGGCCGGTGCGGCGGCGATCACGGGGCTGCCGACCGGCACGCCGGTCGTTCTGGGCGGACACGACTACCTGTGCGGCGCCCTGCCGGTGGGGGGATTCGAGCCAGGCGTTGTGCTCGATGTGACCGGCACCTGGGAGATCGTCCTGACCGCCACCACCGAGCCGATCCTCACGCCGCAGGTGCAGCAGACGGGCATGACGGTCGAGGCGCACGTGGCCCGCGGGAAGTACGCGGCGTGGGGCGGCGCCGTCGCGGCGGAGATGCTGGAGTGGTACCGACGCGAGTACGGCGCCGAGGCCAAACGCCAAGCGGAAGCCGCAGGCGGCAGCGAGTGGGACCACCTCATGGAGCAAGCTGCGCAATCGCCACCGGGCGCCAGAGGCGCACTGTTCCTCCCGCATTCGTCGGGCGCCGGCTGCCCCGTTGTGGACGCGCGGTCGCTGGGCGCCTTCGTCGGGCTGAACGCAGCGACCACCAGCAGCGACATGCTGCGGGCCGTCGTCGAAGGGCTGGACTACCAGTTCCTCGACATTGTGCGGGCGATGGAAGGCGCGCTGGACACCACCATGGAACGCTTCGTGGCCATCGGCGGCGCCGTGCGCAACGAGTTCTGGATGCAGAACAAAGCCGACATGGTCGGCCGGCCGATCGGGGTGCCCGAACTGGAGGAGGCAACCCCGTTGGGTGCGGCGCTCCTGGCAGGCATCGGCGTCGGGCTGTACAAAGACGAGCAAGAGGCGTTCGGCCGTGTCCGGCGCCCAGGCAAGCTGTACGAGCCGGTCGCCAAGCACACGGCGAAGTACGCCGAGTGGTTTGAGGTTTACCGCCAGTTGTACCCGGCGCTCGCGCCTGTAAGCCACCGGCTCTTCGACGCGAGCAAGTAGGGGCAGACCTGTGTGTCTGCCCCCGGTGGTCTGCCTCCCGGCGGTGTGCCTCCGGCGGGGCGGGCACGCAGGCGCCGCCCCTACGTTCTGCGGCCTGCATCCTCGAAGGAGTCCACGCATGTACGTGCGTCCGGCTGTACTGACGGCGCTCATGATGCTGTTCCCTGCCACAGTGGGCTGCACTGCCACGTTCTCGGAGAACTTCGTCGACTCGCCGAACGCGGGAGCGTGGGAGCTGCACGAAGAAGGCGCCGGCGTCGCCAGGTTCGACAGCGGCGCCTTGCTGCTCGAGCTGTCTTCCCCGACGAAGGGCAAGCACGCTTGGGCCGACCTCCGCCTCGTGGCGAAGCTGCCCCTGACCCTTGAATGGGACCAGCAGGTCGCGAAGGACTCGCCGCATTTCTACACCGCCGGGATCGTGCTGCGCGACTCCACGGACGACACGGCGGCCATGGGGCTGACCGGCGCGCCGCTGGAGCATGTCGCCACCTTTCCCGGGCAACGTGGCGACAAGTCCCTGGAGCCGGGCAAGTGGTACCGGCTCAAGCTGGAGTTGACGGCGCGCAACGAAGCGACGCTCACGGTGGCCGAGCGGGAATCGGGCGAGGAAGTCGGCAGGTTCACCGCGCAACTCGGCCAGCTCCGCGGGCAGCTTGTGCGCCTCAGCTTCTTCCACAACCAGGAACGCGACCGCGGCCCGGATGAGTACGCGCAAGACCGTGGCGCCTCCCGGCTCGACAACCTGCGACTCACCGCCGCCGCACTTCACGAGGGAGACATGTCCAGCTACCGCGATGCCGACCTGCGAGGGTTCGACCTGCACCGGCCGATGACGTTCAACCGGACAATGCGTTGGCTCGGAGAGAAGGAAGGCGTGCGCGGCGCTGTGCTGGCGTACGACGCTGCCGCTGAAGTGATGTTGACGGGGACGCAACAGGCGGCCTCGTGGCAGGTGAACCGCCTGTGCACGATGCAGCCAAAGGAGGCCGCCGTCAGCATCTTCACCCGCCCCAACGACCTCGACGGCCCCGATGTCGCGGCAGTCCGGTCGTTCCAGTGGTGCGTGCGCCAGCACCCGGTATTGGCGTACACGCTGCGGCCGGAAGCCGGCCCGTGCTGGCTCAAAGTGACACTCGTCTGTCCCTATCTTGGCGATGGCATCGAGGTCTTCAGGTGCGCGTCCAGCGCAGCGCCGCAGACCGGCAAGGTGGACCTGGGCAGGATCTACGCCGACCGCGGTCTCGGCTACCACCAGTTCGCTGAGATCGGCGTCTTCGTCTATCAGGACCGACCGGCCGACAAGGCTGCCGCACAGGGCTCGTGCGACGTGTCGCTCAAGCTCACAGGCGCCGGCGCGCTGCTGACTACGCCGCCGATTGCGCGGACGGCAGCCGCCGCGAAGCGAGGCATCAAGGTCGCCGCCGTCCTTGTCGGTCCCGACGGCAACCTGCGCCACGGTGACGGGCTTGACCTCGTCGCGTCATGCCGGCGGAATCCCGAACAGCCGAACGCCGCGCGACCGCTGACACTCCTCGAACGTGGGGCCGGCGGGGTGTTCGTCGGCACCCTCGGCGGTCTGGAGGTGGGCGACTACGTGGTTGACATGAAGGCTACCGACGCCCAGGGACGGACGTGCGAGAACGCGCTCAGCCTCAGCGTCACCGAGGGCGACTTCGCCCGGTGGGCACCCGACCACCTGACGTACCAGCTCAATAGCGGGCGTGTCTTGCCGACGCTTCTCGGCGACCTGTATGCGTGGGTGCCGATGCTCGATCCGGCGTCTCCAGACCGCCAGCCTATTGTGTCTGCGAAGGCGTGGCGCGGATTGTCTGCCGACGATCAGCGGCGGGTGCAGTTGGTCAAGCTCCGCACGCTGAACCAAGCCGAGATCGCTGCGCATCTGCAGGCACACGCGGCCAGCGGGATGCGCGTGATCCGGCTGGCGCCCAACGTGTCACCGCACGAGGCGTACCTCGACGCTGGCGGTCATGTCTCTATGCACGGGCTGGAGACGCTGTTGGCCGTACTCGCAGAGTGTCGACGGTTCGGGCTCAAGGCGCTCGTCAACGTGTTCCACTATCCCTACTGGAGTCCGGGCACCGGGTCGTACCCGCCGTGGCAGCAGTACCTCGACGCGGGCTACAAGGGCGCCCAGTCGTTCCGGGATCCGGAGAGCGGGGTCCTGCTCAAGCAGTACCTCGGCGAGCTGCTGCTGTTCCTGTGCGACGACCCGGCCGTCCTCGGCTACTCGCTGACCGGCGAGAACGACCAATCGCACGGAGCCGAGTGGATCAACGATCTGTTCGCGCACGTAGTGGTGTGCGACCCCAACCATTTGGTCACCCAAGAGCAAGGCGGCGGCATCGAGCACTGCGCCGGCGGGACCCCTTGGGCGTACGACGGCTTCAAGCCGACCACGTCGGGCGGGTTGGGCTATCGCACTTACTACACCGGAGGGCTGCAGTCCGACGGGTACTTCATGGTCTGCGGGCGGTTCTACAGGCTCAACCCGCCGGTCTTCACCGCCGAGTTCGCCAGCGGCCCCGGGTGGTACGGCGGCTTCGCGCAGACTTGGACCCACCCTGACTTCCTCACCAAGGTACGCGACAACTGCTGGACCGCGCTGCTCACACAGCAGACGATGTGCGTGTCGTGGTCGGCGCCGTGGACGCAGGAGGAGCGCGCCCTCCCGCAACTGTGTGCAGAACAGCTCGACTGGAACAAGTTCCACCGCAAGCGGCCGCTCGTTGGGCTGCGGCTGACCAACGTCGACCGCCCCGAGCTGGAACATCTCGTCGCGTACGAGGCAGCGCTGGCGAAGCTGGGTGTGGACTATGACTACGTGTGGGAGGGCGGCGGCGACGCCAATGCGGCGGGCGCATTCCCGGTCGTCCTCGACGCCCGCGAGGCGTTCTCCCTCCCCTCGCTCAGCCCCGGTGTCCTGGCCGCCCGCCCGGTCGTCGTCACCGGTGACTACTCCGTCAACTACCTTCTCGGTGAAGACCCGGTTCAGATGATCGCCTTCGTGAAGAACACCGCCGGATACAAGCTCGGCCCGGGATACGGTCAGAGCGTCAACGAGCTGCACCGGCAGCGGACAGCGCCGAGCGCACTGAAGATCACACTGCAGGGACTTCCTGCGAGCTGCCGGTACACGCTGTTTGACGTCGACGAGCGGAAGCAGCTCGGGGCGGGGGCGTGCCAAGGGGACGTAGAGCTCGACGTGGGCATGACGGCGCATGACTTTGCCGTTGTCGTGCGGTAGCCACTGATCGCACGGCACAGCTCGCCGCTACGTCGCTGCGTCAAACCAGTTCCGGGCGTTGCCGATGTCGCGGTGAACGACGCCGTTAGCCAACATCGAGTCGGTCGCCGCCTGCGCTGCCTCGATGGCCTTGAGCCCCTCGTAGCCGGAGGCCAGCCAGGTCAGCAACTCGCCCGCCCGCAGGTTCTCGACAAACCCGCGGTAGAGCGTCTCCCGCACGTCGCCCTTCCCGCCGTGGGGTAGCAGTTCGTCGAGGGTTTGCTCTCTGCCGAACACCCGGAGCCGATTGGTATCCAGGTCCCAGGCCAGGCTGCCGCCGTCGCCGAGGACCTCGTAGCGCACGTACTCCTTGCGCGTCTGGGCTTCGTAGGCGTAGTCGAAGCCCTTCTCGATGAGCGTGAAGATGCCGTTGTCGTGCTCGCAGAGGGCAACCCCGTGGTCGGGGTACGGGAAGCCGCGCATCGCCCAGCCCCGGGCGTCAATGCGCTTGAACTCGCTGCCGGTGAGAAACCGCGCGAAGTCGAAGCTGTGGACACCGCAGTCGTACAGCGCGTTCTTCCCCTGGACGCAGATGCTCTCGACCCGGGCGCGGGCGGCCTCGTCGCCCCTCTGGTCACGAAGCCACCGGTTGTCAGGGGGCGCCATCAACCCGAGGAGTCGCACCCTCCGGACATTGCCCACTGCGCCGGCGTCCACCAGTTCCTTGATCCGCCGAGTGATCGCGCTCGCCCGGTTGTTGAAGGTGACGCAGAAGAGCCGGCCTGCGTTCTCCATCGCAGCGACCATCTCCCGGCCATGCACGACCTCCGTGGCAATGGGCTTCTCGCAGGCAACGTGCTTCCGTGCCGCGGCGCAGTCCAGCACAAGTGGGTAGTGGGCGGCATCGGCTGCGGCGATGGCAATCGCCGCAATGCTCGGGTCGGCAAGGAGGCGTCGGTGGTCCGTCGTCGCCAGCGGAATCGCGTACTCAGCGCCGAGCTGCTCGACGTACTCCGCATTGAGATCTGCAATGCCGACCACCTCCACCTCCGGCATGTTCGCCAGTACTTCCAGGTGCTTGCAGCCGGCGGCGCCGAGACCGATGAGACCGAACCGGACTGCGTCGAGGCGAGTGCTGCTGCTGGTCATGATTCGGCTGCCCTTTCGTCTGCGCCACTCCGAGCCGCGAAGGTCACCGAGCGGCGCTCTGCCCCGGGGCGTTTCTCGACACCGGCCGCCCCCTCCCTCTGCCAAGACTACTTCACCAGCCCCGCTTGCTCCAGCACCCAGCGGTTCTTCAGGTCGCCATACGACTTGCTCTGCGCGTGGCCCATCAAGGGAGCGATGTCAATCTGCTTTGGGCCGCGGAGCACGTTGTCCGCAGAGAAGACTGTGGTGGCAGGGCACGTCGTGTCGATCAGCCCGACGCCGACAATGGCTGGGACGGAGGTCTTCCGGGCGCGACACGAGGGAGTCAACCGCGCGCACGCAACCCAGGAGCACGCGATGGAAGTAGTAGGTCAGCCGGTCGTCTCGGCCGCGGTTGCGGTAGTCATTCAACTCCCCGGCGGCCAGCTTGTCGTAGAACTCCTTTGGCTGACCGTCCTCGAGGTCGTGCGCACTGATCCCCATTGCCAGGAATCCCTGCGCGGCGTACCCCGAGGCCCAGCCGGGCGTGATGGAGTAGACTCCCGCCCAGGGCACCGTGAGGATTGCCGGGAACGGCCCGTCCCCCTTGGGCTTCGCGAAGTAGCCATGGACTCGGGACCCGTTGACGTTGGCGAGGGTGAGCTTGAAGACCTCGATGGCCCGGTTCGTGTCGGTCACCGGCTCGAGCTGGGCATCCAGGGGCACTTTGACGAGTTCCGCCTTCTGGGCAGTCCAGAACTCGTCGAAGTCTGCCGGCATGATGGCCGTGGGCTCGATCTTGTCCGGGTCGAAGGCCGCGCCAGCCAGCGCGGTGATTCGCTGCTTGCCGTCGGGGGAGAACGTCGCGGTGCACCGCAGAATGCCCGGTTGGTCCAGCGAACCCGACACGGCCGCCTTTCCATTCTCGAGCTTCGTCGTGCCGCGCCCCAGGTCGCCGACCCCATCCAACGACAGTGCGTAGAAGACGGACGCTTCCTGCCCGAATGGCTCCTCCTGCTCCACCTCAATGCTGAACCCCGCCGCCTCACCGATATGGTAAAGGGCGTCGGGACGGTCGGTGACGACGCGCACGGTCACCTTCGGCGGGGCGCCCTCCGGAAACGCATGCCCTGCAAGCCCGAGCAGGCACGCCGCTGCAAGCGCGGTGCGAATGATGGTTGTTCTCCTCAGCACGGTAGCTCCTCTCACTGCTTGATCTCACTGGCGGCTGACTGCTGCTCGCTCAGCGCCTGCTTCACAACCAGGCGCACCTCAGGATGGTCCACGAACTCGTTGAAGCTGCACACACTCAGCCTCGATGTCTTCCCGGCTTCCCAGATCACCCGCAGCTCCTCGGCGAGGCGCTCCGGCGACTTGTCGCCAACTGGGCGGCCGACATAAACGCCGACGAACGGGATGCCGACGGCGCGCGGGTGGTAGCGCGCCTGCTCATCGACAACGGTGTGCGTGTACTGCCGGATCTTCTCGGCGCTCCAGTAGGGCTGAAAGAACCAGGCCACCGTCTGGCAGCAGTAGTCGACGTCGAGCTGGTTGCCGTAGAGCGGCTGCGGCAGGAACACGGGGTACACGTGGGTTGCCAGCTTCGCTCCGGGGCGGAGTTGCCGCACGTACGTCGCCAACTCGTTGTTGAACGTCACGAGCGTCTCCAGCGAGAACTGGTCGAGCGCCTTGTCGGGTGGAAGGTCCGGGTGCGCCTGCCGGTACTCCGCAAACAGCTTCTCCGACTGCGGGCAGTGGCAGCACCGGTAGTTCTGGTACCCGAAATAGTCGAAGGCCACGCCCGTCAACGCAGGGCACACCTCCAGCCTCTCGCGAATCTGCTGTTGCGCGAACGCCTTCACCTCCGGGCGATGGAAGCAAAGCAGCGGCGTCAGCAGCACGTCGTGGTTCCCGGGCACTGGTTCCCCGCCGAACTGGTAGCCGTGCTTGGCGGGGTCGGCGTCGGCATTCAGCTCCACGAACTGCTTGTCGTCGCCCGGCTCCATCACCTGCCGGAACGGCTCCCTCTCCTTACCGCCGAACGACAGCGAGAACCAGTAGTACGACTCGATCCCGCTCTGCCGCGCCAACTCGGAGAACTCCACCATGCGTTCGGGCGTGCTGTGGGCGATGAGCGCGTTGAAGCCAATCAGCTTGGCGCAGGCGACAAGCTTCTCCGGGTCCTTCAGCCCACACCAGCCGGCACGCCAGGGAAACGCCTGGGCATGCGCTGCGCTTGCCCACACCGCAACGGCCAGGACGGCGGCAGCCTGTAACAGAAGGGAATGACGAGCGAACATGGCCTCTCCTTGCGCCCGAGCGAACGGCGCGAGTGAGAGCATAACCTGCCGGGGGCTGACGCGCAAAGGCCGGCTCTCGGACGGGCACAGCCCGCGTCGTCCATCGGTGCAGTGCACCCGTCGACTCTTCGGTGGCAGTGCTTGCTTGCACCGCCGCGCCGCCGGACTTAGAATTGGCAGAAGAGCGTAGGGGGTGGCCTTAGCAGGGAGGACAAAGGAATGGCAGAGACACTCCAGGTGTCGTTGGGCAAACCAGGATGGATCGACCTGCCGCGTCGCTCTCGCGAACGGTTGAGGCTGGTGCCGGGCATGACGTTGCGGGTCGAGGCCGGCAGCGATGGGGGAATCAGTCTTCGAGTGCTACCGGAGCCCAGCCCTCGGGTCGAGGAGAACGGCTGGCTGGGCCACACCGGCGGGCCGTGCTCTTGGAGCGAACCGGACTGTGAGGGTTTTTCTCGACACGTCTGTGCTGGTGGCAGCTCTGACCAAGAGCAACCCGGCCCGTCTACAGGTGATGCCTTGGCTGGAGGGGGTCCGCGCCAAGGTCCACGTTGGTCTCGTGGCGAGCCACTCGTTAGCGGAGCTGTACTCGGTACTGGACAGCCTCTCCGAGCGTGGTCTGGTCGGTGGGGAGACGTATGACGCGTTACTGCTGCAAGCCGCCAAGAAGGCCGAGGCAGACCAAATCCTGACCCTCAACGAGCGTCATGTCAGGCGAGTGCTTCCGGAGCTTGCCGACCGGATTGCCGCCCCTTGAGGTCAAGTACTCGGGTACCGCGTCGGAGGGCAGCATGCGCCAGGATCAGCGAGCGATTGCCGAGTTGAGAGCGGCAGAGGGCGCCGAAGTCGATCTCGCTCTATTGGACCGACAGACAGCCTACGAGTCCGCCGCCGAGCCCTGGGGCCGCGGCCCGGCGAGAGGCCGGACTGCGCACCGGGGTGACGGCGAGCTGCGTCTCTCTCTCCTCAGACAAGGGACGGGGAGTCATCCGCCGGGGCGACGACGTTCTGCCCACGCCTCGCCTCCTCGCGGCGGCTGGACACCGCGCGTCACCCATCCAGCATCTGGCGGATCTGCACCAACGACGCATACGCCCGGCGCGCCCATGTTGGGCGGTCTTCGTCGGTCCGCAGGCCGACCTCCAGGTTGAGCGTCCGCAACAGGGGCGCGCGCCCCAGCAGTGCCATGACGCGCGGCCAGTCCGTGGTGCCGGTGCCGGGCAGGTCATGCTCGTCCGAGTTGCCGTGGTTGTCGTGGAGATGCACGACCAGCAGGCGATCCACGAAGGTCTCGAGCGTGTCCAGGTCGCCGGCCATGTTGGAGTGCCCGGCGTCGAGACAGAACAGCAGGTCCTCCGGGGGGTAGGCGTTGAACAGCTCGCGGATCAGGCTGGCGTTGCCGTTTTCGACAGCCACCTGCACCCCGCGGGCGCGCGCCTCCGGCAGCAGCGCGTCGGTCATCTCCCGGGCGACCTCGAACTCTGTCGCCGCCCCCGCAAGGGCCGGCACCGGGAGGTGGATCACAATCGCGTCGCCCCCCAAGCCGCGGATGAAGTCCATCCGGTTGGCGTTCAGCTCGACCCAGCATGTCAGCGACAGCGTCTCGCCCTCTTCCACCGCGCACACGCCGTGGATGTCGGTGCAGACCAGTCCGTACCGATCCAGCAGGCCTTTCGTCCGCGCAGTCTCTTCGTCCGAGTACTTGTGCGCGCTAACCCAATGGTCGCACCAATGAAGGAACCGAAACCCCGCCTCAGAGAACACGCGGAGGCGCGGCTCGATGTCGGTGTTGACGTCGTAGGCGTCGGTGGTGATCGAGGCTGTTTGGCACAGGGGGAGGGCTTGAGGGTTCACGTGGACGGGCCGCCTTGACACTGCGTGGGTTGGGTGCTGGTGGAGTATACCCAACTGGACGCGGCCCCGGGGGACGCCGACGGCTGGCACGCTCGTCGGCCAGAAATGAGACCGGACGCCGCGCGCCGGGCCCTGGCGTTGCCCACATGGAAGCCGTCACCCCAGAGTCGCTGCCCTACGGTCTGATCGCCAAACGTCGCGCCACGCTGAGCATGACCACCATTCTGTTCGGTGAAGCGTCGCGGCTGTTCGCCATGAGCAGGCCAGACACGCCCTACGAAGAGCTACAGCGGCTTGTCGTGGAGGAGAATGCGCTGCTCAAGCGGACGGAGTCGAGCCGGCGCCGCGTGTTCCGGGCGTTGCGTGAGTTCTATGGGCTGCGGCAGCCGATTCCCGTGTATCGAATTGCGCGGGAGCTGTGGGAAGAGGCTCCTGCCGAGCAGCCGCTGGTAGCCATGCTCTGCTGCCTGGCCCGCGAGCCACTCCTGCGTTCGACGGCCGCCGTCGTGCTCCCGAAGCCAGCGGGCGCCCCGGTCAGGACAGACGAACTCGATCCGGCGATCGAGAAGTCCTTCCCCGGCCGCTACCGCGAGAACGTTCGCGCGCGCATGGCGCGGCATGCCGCTTCCTCCTGGCAGCAGTCCGGACACCTGGCCGGAAAGCAGAGGAAGACGCGCGGCACCGCCCTTTCGGGACCCGCCACAACCGCCCATGCCTTGCTTCTCGGCCACCTGTGCGGCGTTCGCGGCAAGCAGCTCTTCGACACGCTCTGGGTGCGGACGCTGGACTGTTCAACGGCGCGGGGGCACGAGTACCGCGAGGAGTACTTCCAGAACCCCGACGACCTAGCGCTCGCGTTGGATGACTTCGCGGATCACTTGGACGTCAAGGTGCGTGAGTCCGCCGTCGCCGACGCCAACACCGTGGTTGCCCTCCTGGGCGTCGGCTCGTTGTTCGGTGTCGGGTCCGTGTCGCGGCTGGTACAAGGGATCGCCGACGCTGTGCCCGGTCGGCTGCGGGTCTTCTTCCCCGGCGAGCGGGAGGGCAGCAACTACCGCTTGCTGGACGCGAAGGACGGCTGGAATTATCTGTCTACTCCCATCGCGGCGCCCGTAGGATAGATCTCCGATCTGTCGCCCTGACCTTGCAGGCGGCCCGACTTGTGACAGGTTGGAGACCGATCGCGCGGCTGACAGGTTACAAACCTATCCTACGGCTGACAGGTTGGGAACTTATCCTACGGATGACAAGGTGATTGAGCGTGACGCTGGTGCGCGAGACATTCGTTCGAAACCCCCTCACGGTCACCATCCCGAATGATGGTGTGGCAAAGGTCACCACGCCCACAAACCCGGATGAGTGGGATGTCCTGAAGTACGAGTTGGAGCACTTCGTCTGTGAAGGCGAGTACGAGCGCGGGCTGCAGCGGGTGCTGTCGTCCTTCGCCTCCAACCTCGGGCGCAGCACGCAGCCGGCTGCCTGGGTGTCCGGGTTCTTTGGGTGCGGCAAGTCGCATTTCGTCCGCGTGCTGGAGTACCTGTGGCGCGATGTCTCCATGCCCGATGGCGCCTCCACGCGCAGCTTGGTCACTCTCCCTCCCGACATCGACGAACTCCTGCGAGAACTGACCACGGCCGGCAAGCGCGAGGGCGGGCTTTGGTCGGCCGCAGGCACGTTGTCCTCTGGTGCTGCCGGGTTCGTCCGGGCTGCCGTTCTGGGCGTCATCTTCAAGCGCGCCGGGCTGCCCGGTCGCATCCCCCACGCCCAGTTCATCCTGTACCTCCATGCCGAGGGGCTGTACGACGCGGTCCGTGACGCGCTCAAGAGCGCCGATAGAGATCTGGGGCGCGAGGTGCGCAATATGCACGTCTCGACGCCCCTGGCGGAAGCAATACTGCGCGTGAAGCCGGATTTTGCTTCCGACACGAACGAGGTGAAGCAGCAGCTCCGCGCGCAGTTCCGCAAAGACGACGACGTGAACGATGAAGACATGGTCGACCTCCTCGACCAAGTGCTTCGGCTGCAGTCAAGCGACCCCGAGAAGCTGCCCTGCACGCTCATTGTCTTGGACGAAGTGCAGCAGTACGTCGGCGGCGACCCGGAGCGTTGTCTGCACTTGCAGGAAGCCGTTGAGGCATGCTCCAGTCGGTTCGGGAGTTCCGTGCTGTTCGTAGGCACCGGGCAGTCGGCCCTGGTCGGCGTGACCGCTCTGAGCAAGCTCCGCGACCGCTTCACCGTCGGCGTCGAGTTGAACGATACGGACGTTGAGAAGGTCATCGGCAAGGACTTCATTTTCGACCAGCAGGAGTCCAGCATGCTGCAGTCCGGCGTGCTGCTCCCCGAGGTCGATGCCAACATCCGCGAGCTGCGCGACGGCACCGAAGAAGGCGAGTTGCGGGCGCGGATGTGCGCGCTCCTCTTCCTGGTGGATCAACTTCCGTCCGACTTGCGCCTCAAGCCCACGGTGGAGACCCTCGCCGATCTGCTTGTGACCGACCTGCCCGCAGGCTCTGCAGCGCTCCGCGAGAAGATGCCGGCTCTGCTTGAGGGCTTAGTGGAGCAAGGCAAGGTCATGCAGGTAGACGAAGAGTACCGTCTGCAGACGCGCGAAGGGGCGGAGTGGGAACAAGCCTACCGGACCGCCGCAGCGCGACTACGCAGCGACGAGGCTGCCCTCGCGGCCGCCCGCACCACGGCATTCAGGACGGCCGTCGCGGAGGCTGTGAAGGGCCTCACGTTGAGGCACGGTGAAAGCAAAGAGCCGCGCAAGGTGGAGATCCACTACGCCGAGGACGCGCCGGATGCCGGGCTCAACGCCATCGCCGTGTGGGTGCGCGACGAATGGTCGGCAACGGAGAAGGCCGTCCGAACGGACGCACAGCAGGCGGGGGTTGACAGCCCAACGCTGCTCGTCCACCTGCCGCGGGTAAACGCCGACGCTCTGCGAGAGCACTTGGCGGGCCTGACTGCGGCCAACGAAGTGCTTGAGACGAAGGGCATGCCGTCCAGCCCAGAGGGGCAGGTCGCCCGGTCCAGCGTCGAGACTCGCCGCGACACACACACGCGTCGCGTGGAGACACTGGTCCGAGACGTGCTGGCCGAGGCGACCGTCTACCAGGGCGGCGGCAACGTCGTGAATGCGGCACAACCGGTCTGCAGAGAGTTGCTTCAGTTCATCGGCATGGCGGGTAAGAAGGGCACCGAGATTCGCGCCCACTTCGGCGGCGGGGGGTACGGTTGGCCGAGAGACGCCATCGATGGCGCCCTCTGCGTGTTGACGGCGAATGGGGCACTGCGGGTGGCACGCGATGGCACCGCCGTGCCAGTGGGCGACCTCGACCACACGCGAATCAGTCAGACCGACTTCAGGGCCGAGACCGTCATGCTGTCCACGACCGACCGCTTGGCGATCCGCAAGCTCCTGCAGGATGCAGGTCACTCCGCCCAGCCGGGCGAGGAAGCCGTCGAAGTGCCCCGCCTGCTCGACTCCCTGACGGAGCTTGCCGGCTCTGCCAGTGGCCCAGCGCCGTTGCCGGCCAAACCCAACGGGAACCACCTTACCGACCTCCGCGCGAAGAAGGGCAACGAGCTATTGGCTGCCGTGCTCGAAGCACGCGACCGCCTGCAGGAGAACCGGGAGGCATGGGAAGCCCTCGCCCAGAAGGCCCGCCGGCGGCTGCCGGAGTGGAACGACCTCCAGCGTCTGCTCGGGCACGCTGCCTCGCTCCCTGTCCACGGCGAGGTTGCGCCGCAGGCGGAAGCCATCCTGACCCAGCGCTCCCTGCTGGATGATCCCGACCCGGTCGCGTCGCTCCTGGCCAAGCTGGAGCAGACGTTGCGCCAAGCCGTCACCGAAGCCCGCGAGCAGCACCTCCGCGCAGGCACGGAGAAGTTGGGGGAGCTGACGGACAGCGAGAGCTGGACGCAACTGGCGGAGCGGCAGCAGGGCGAGATCAACGCGCAATGCGGCCTGCAGCCGCTGCCCGAACTGAGCCTCAGCACCCGCGCCGAACTGCTATCCTCGCTTGAGAGGATGCCGCTGTCGCAGTGGGAAGACGCCACCGCTGCGCTCGCGGAACGGGTTGCGCGGGCGCTGACCATGGCGGCTAAGCTGCTTGAGCCCAAGGCGGAGCGCGTCATTCCGCCGCATGCGCAGTTGACAACGGAGTCGGAGGTTGATGCCTACCTCGGTGGCCTTCGCGACCGAATCATGGAGCACCTCGACGCCGGGAAGCCGGTGGTACTGTAGGATGGATCTCCGATCTGTCTTCGTAGGTTAGACGTACCTACTCAGGTACGCAAGCTGGCCCAGTGAACCGAAGAGCATCGGTAGCCGGGGGGCGG